>NZ_CP120983.1:4951466-5260932 GCF_030719215.1 Streptomyces sp. Alt3
CGGACGACGAGACCGCACTGGTCGCCGACCCCGTGTACGTGCGGAACCGCACGGATCCTGTCACGCGGATGGACACGGCCACACAGACCGTGCGGACGCTGCTGGAGGGCCCTTCGAACTGGCTGCGGCCGGTGGTCGACTCCCGGTTCCCCGAGGGCACGGCGCTGAAGGCCGGGGTCACCTCGCTGGCGCCGGACGACCAGAACGTGCTGAAGGTGCCGCTCAACAAGAAGGCCGACAAGGCCGGGCAGAGCGCCTGCCGGATGATGGCCGCCCAGGTGCTCTTCACCCTGCGGGACCTGACGTCCGCCCGGGTGGGGCAGGTGGAGCTGCAGGGGGAGCGCGGTCCGCTGTGCTCGCTGGGGGCCGACGAGGCCGAGGAGTTCGCCGCGGACCGTGGTTCCCAGAGCCCCGACAGCCAGTACTTCGTCGACGACAAGGGGCATGTGCAGCGGATCCCCGGCAGCAGCAAGGGCAGCGGTGATCCTGAGCCGGTGACCGGCCCGCTGGGCAACGGGACGGTGGCCATGGGCTCCGTGGGTGTGGCCCGGGACGAACAGCAGGCCGCCGCGGTGTCGGCGGATCAGCAGCACCTCTACGTGTCCTCCCTCGTCGAGGAGAGCGAGCCGGCCGCCCCTGTGGTGGCCAGCAGCGCGAATCGGCCGGAGGACCGGCTGTCGGCACCGAGCTGGGACGGCGGAGGCGACCTGTGGGTCGCCGACCGCAACCCGTCGGATCCCAGGCTCCTGCGTCTCGTCGACGGTGCCGGAGAGCCGCAGGAGGTCTCGGTACCGGGGCTGAACGGTGGGCGGATCGAGTCGCTCCGGATGTCCGCGGACGGGGTCCGGATCGCCCTGAGGGTGTCGAGGGACGGTCATACGACGCTGAACATCGGCCGGGTCGAACGCCATGGCTCGGGGAAGGACGAGCAGGTATCGGTGGAGGACCTGCGTCAGGCCGCACCCCAGCTGGCCGACGTGACCGCTGTCTCCTGGTCGGGCCGCAGCCGTCTCGTGGTGGTCGGCAAGGAGGAGGGCGGCGTGCAGCAGGTGCGTTACGTGCAGGCCGACGGGTCCACCTCGTCCTCCGGGGTCCTGCCGGGTGTGAACCAGGTGACGGCCGTCGCGGCCTCGGACGACGAGCAGCTGCCGCTGATGGCTGACACCGAGAGCGACGGGATAGTGAAGCTGTCGCCGGGGGACAACTGGCAGACGGTCCTCAAGGGGGGCTCCTCGCTGGTCTACCCGGGCTGAGCCGACGGGTGGCCCGCGTCCGGGGGAGGGGCGCACAAGGCACCCGGGCGTGCGTCCCCCGTCGGTTGTCCACAGGGGTTTTCCACAGGGATGGCCGGGTCTCCGCTGCCCGGGCACAGTGGGACCGTGCGGAGTTGGTGGCGGGAGATGACCGGGCTGGTGCTGCCCGCGGCCTGCGGGGGCTGCGGCAGTCCACGGACAGAGCTGTGCGAGGAGTGCGCCGCCGCGCTGGATGCCGAGCCGCGCCGTGCGAGACCCGCTCCCGAGCCTGCGGGGTTTCCCGTCGTCCACGCCGTGGCGCCGTACGAGAACGCCGTACGCGCGATGCTGCTGGCCCACAAGGAGCGCGGGGCACTCGGGCTGGCGGGAGTGCTCGGCGGGGCGCTGGCGGCTGCTGTGCGGGCCGGAGCGGGGCATGCGGGGGACGGGGGCCCACTGCTCCTGGTGCCCGTGCCCTCGGCACGGCGGGCCACGGCACGGCGAGGGCATGATCCGGTGCGCAGGATCGCGGCCGCGGCCGCGGCCGAGCTGCGGCGTGGGGGCACGAGAGCCCGGGTGCTCACGGCGTTGCGCCAGCGGCGCGCGGTGGCGGACCAGGCGGGGCTGGGGGCCAGGGACCGGCAGGCGAACCTGGCGGGCGCGCTCGTGGTGGCGGACGGCGCCCGGAGGCTGCTCGACGGGGGCCGGGTCGTGCTGGTGGACGACCTGTTGACGACCGGGTCGACGCTGGCGGAGGCGGCACGTGCGGTCCGCGCCGCGGGCCACGTCGGCGGTTCCACGGCGGATGGACTCCGGGCCGTCGTTGTCGCTGCTTCTCCGAGTGCTTTCGAAATAAACCGGAACTGACAGATAACTTGCATCGTTGCAGGTGGTGAGTGGGTAAAGGGCCCCGGTCGGAGGTACGCGTGAGTAGCGGGTGCCGACACAGCGGTGGGCAGGCTATGTTCGGTTGTGAGGGGCGGTGAATTCCGCACCTCGACGAATGCACCACCAGGTTTCGGGCAGGTAACTCACCGGTAGGCCAGAAGCATGGAATTCGGTGGGGTGGAGTCCCCGCCGATGGGGGAGGAGGAGGTGAAAGCCACCGAGTCCGCGGCTCCGGCGATCACCGGGGCCTGGTGCAAAAGGGAGATGCTCCGCCGCCGAAGCGGAGCGATCCGGGAACGGAGTTCTGCGTGGACATCGTCGTCAAGGGCCGCAAGACCGAGGTGCCCGAGCGGTTCCGCAAGCACGTGGCCGAGAAGCTGAAGCTGGACAAGATCCAGAAGTTCGACGGCAAGGTGATCAGCCTCGACGTCGAGGTGTCCAAGGAGCCGAATCCCCGTCAGGCGGACCGTGCGGCAAGGGTGGAGATCACGCTCCGCTCGCGTGGGCCGGTCATCCGGGCGGAAGCGGCGGCAGGCGACCCTTACGCAGCGCTGGACCTGGCCACCGACAAGCTGGATGCGAGGCTGCGCAAGGAGCACGACAAGCGCTACAGCAGGCGTGGTAACGGCCGGCTGTCGGCGTCCGAGGTCGCGGAGGTCGTGCCGGGGGCCGCCTCCTTCAACGGGGACGGCGAGCTCATCCCCGAGGAGACCACGCCGTCCGTGCCCACCACCAGGATCGGTTCGCTCGAGGTCCAGGGTGAAGGCCCGCTCGTGGTGCGCGAGAAGATGCACGTCGCAGCGCCGATGACACTCGACCAGGCGCTCTACGAGATGGAGTTGGTCGGGCACGACTTCTACCTGTTCGTGGACTCCGAGACCAAGGAGCCCAGTGTCGTCTACCGGCGGCACGCCTACGACTACGGTGTCATCCACCTGAGGACCGACCCGCTGGCCTCCGACGAGGCCGGCGGCGCGGGCGGCGCCCTCGGCGGCTGACACCCACCTGTCACAGCCGGCACACGGTGCCCCTGAAGCGTCTCTGCGGCCTCGGGGGCACCGCTTCGGCGGCCAGGCATGAAAGCATGGGCGTCCCATGCCAATCGGTGCGCTGCGCACTGCTGTTGGCGGGCAGCCTGTGACCTCAGGCAGTGGCTTCAGGGGGAGGAACGATGGCGGACACCTTCGGGCCCGTGCGCGGGACGAGCGACGCCGGCGGCGCTGCCGGTGCGGAATCCGTCGCGGACGACGGCAGCCCCCCCAAGGAGCCCATCAGGGTTCTCGTCGTCGACGACCACGCTCTCTTCCGCAGAGGTCTGGAGATCGTCCTCGCGCAGGAGGAGGACATCCAGGTCGTCGGGGAGGCGGGGGACGGGGCCGAGGCGGTCGACAAGGCCGCGGACCTGCTGCCCGACATCGTGCTGATGGACGTCCGGATGCCCAAGCGCGGCGGTATCGAGGCCTGCACCTCCATCAAGGAGGTGGCCCCCAGCGCGAAGATCATCATGCTGACGATCAGCGACGAGGAGGCCGACCTCTACGAGGCGATCAAGGCGGGCGCCACCGGTTATCTGCTCAAGGAGATCTCGACGGACGAGGTGGCCACGGCCATTCGCGCGGTCGCGGACGGGCAGTCCCAGATCAGCCCGTCGATGGCCTCCAAACTGCTCACCGAGTTCAAGTCGATGATCCAGCGCACCGACGAGCGCCGGCTCGTACCCGCGCCGCGGCTCACCGAGCGTGAGCTCGAAGTGCTCAAACTCGTGGCCACGGGCATGAACAACCGCGATATCGCCAAGGAACTGTTCATCTCCGAGAACACGGTGAAGAACCACGTGCGCAATATCCTGGAGAAGCTCCAGTTGCACTCCCGGATGGAAGCGGTGGTCTATGCCATGCGGGAGAAGATCCTCGAGATCAGGTAGCGCAGAGACGGGTGACGCGGCGCGGCCGCCCAGCACCTAAGGAAGGACGCGGGCGATCTCCGCCGCGAGCGGCTCGCGCAGTTCCGGTGCGTCGACGCGCTCCAGCCGTACGTCGGTGCAGCCGACCCATGACGCGGCCTCCACGAGGGCCTGGGCCATGTAGGGCACGGACTTCGCGCCGTCCAGGGACACCTGGCGGGCGACCAGGGTGGTTCCCTCCCTGCCCGGGTCGACCCGGCCCCGCAGCAGGCCTCCCGCCAGCAAGGGCATGGCGAAGTAGCCGTGGATCCGCTTGGGCCGGGGGACGTACGCCTCCAGGCGGTGGGTGAAGCCGAAGATCCGCTCCGTGCGCGCGCGTTCCCAGATCAACGAGTCGAACGGTGACAGCAGTGTCGTGCGGTGTCGTCCGCGCGGCTCCGAGGCCAGGGCCTCGGGGTGTGCCCAGGCGGGCTTCGCCCAGCCGCGCACCGACACCGGAACCAGCCCGGAGTCCGCCACGACGGCGTCGAACTGCTCGGCCTTGAGCCGGTGGTAGTCGGCGATGTCCGCCCGGGTGCCGACGCCCAGCGACCGCCCCGCGAGGGCGACCAGCCTGCGCAGGCACTCCGCGTCGTCCAGGTCGTCGTGGAGCACGGCGTCCGGGATCGCGCGCTCGGCCAGGTCGTAGACCCGCTTCCAGCCACGCCGCTCGGTGCACACAACCTCGCCGTACATCAGGGCCCGCTCGACGGCGACCTTGGAGGCGGACCAGTCCCACCACTCGCCGCCGTTCTTCGCGCCGCCGAGCTCGGTCGCCGTCAGCGGGCCCTCGGCGCGCAGCTGCTTGATCACCGTCTCGTAGGAACCGTCGGGCAGGTCGTGGTTCCAGTGCGGCCGGGACCGGTAGGCGCGGCGACGGAACGCGAAGTGCGGCCACTCCTCGACCGGCAGGATGCACGCGGCGTGCGACCAGTACTCGAAGGAGCGGCCCCCGGACCAGTAGGCGTCGTCGACCGTGCGGCGGCCGAGCGCTCCGAGGCGGGCGTACGGCACGAGCTCGTGCGACCTGGCGAGGACGGAGATGGTGTCGAGCTGGACGGCTCCGAGGCGGCGCAGCACGCCCGGGACCCCGCCGCGGCGGTCCGGAGCACCCAGGAGGCCCTGGGCGCGCAGAGCGATGCGGCGGGCCTGGTCGGCGGAGAGTTCCAGGACGGGCTGCGGCAGGGACGTCATGCGTCGACCCTAGAGCGCGCCTCTGACACCCGGGGACGACCGGTGCGGATACGTGCCGGGCAGTCCCAGATCGGCCGGGAGCAGTGCGCCGGTCCAGGTGTCACGCCGTATCCCCTTGTTGAACAGGGCCGACCGCTGCTCACCCTCCATGCGGAAGCCGGCACGCAGGGCAACCGCTCTGGACGGGGTGTTGCCGATCTCCGCCCGCCATTCGAGGCGGTCCGCGGAGAGAGCCGTGAAGGCCCAGCGTGCCGCGGCGAGCACAGCCTCCGTGGTGTATCCGGCGCCGCGGTGTTCCTTAGCCGTCCAGAAACCCACTTCGAAGGTGCCCGGCAGCGTGCAGCGGTTGACACCGAGTGCGCCGACGAGCGGCCCGTCGTCCCGGCGAACCACCGCGAAGTTGTACATCGTGTCCTCCCTCCAGCCCGCGGGTGCCAGCTTCTCCGTCCACAGCTCCGCGTCGGCACGGGAGTACGGGGAGGGGATGACGGTCCAGCGCTGGATGTCGGGGTCCTGGCAGGCGAGGTAGGAGGCTTCGGCGTCCTGGGGGCCGAAGGGGCGCAGCAGCAGGCGTTCGGTGGTGAGGGTGATCGGCTCCATGCATGGATTCTGGGGATCCTGTGCGCGGGATGCGAGTACTTTTGGGGCTTCCCGGCACCTTCCGCGCCTTCCGGCCGTTGTCCTGTGAGGGTGCGGCGAGGGCAACGCGGCAGCAGCCCTCCCGGCGCGGCGTGGTCCTCGCTTACGATGGCCGTTGCGGTGGGGCCCACCTGCCGTGCCCGCGCCAGAGTCCATAACACGACCCAGTGCCAGGCCCGACCGGCAAGGAGACCAGCCTCAGTGTCCGTCTTCAACAAGCTCATGCGTGCAGGCGAAGGCAAGATCCTGCGCAAACTGCACCGCATCGCGGACCAGGTCAGCTCCATCGAAGAGGACTTCGTCAACCTCTCCGACGCCGAGCTGCGGGCGCTCACCGACGAGTACAAGGAACGGTACGCGGACGGCGAGAGCCTGGACGACCTGCTTCCCGAAGCGTTCGCGACGGTCCGTGAGGCCGCCAAGCGCGTCCTCGGACAGCGCCACTACGACGTCCAGATGATGGGCGGTGCCGCCCTCCACCTCGGCTACGTGGCCGAGATGAAGACCGGTGAGGGCAAGACCCTCGTCGGCACCCTGCCCGCGTATCTCAACGCGCTCTCCGGCAAGGGCGTGCACCTGATCACGGTCAACGACTACCTCGCCGAGCGTGACTCCGAGATGATGGGCCGGGTGCACAAGTTCCTCGGTCTCGAGGTCGGCTGCATCGTCGCCAACATGACTCCGGCCCAGCGCCGTGAGCAGTACGCCTGCGACATCACGTACGGCACGAACAACGAGTTCGGGTTCGACTACCTCCGCGACAACATGGCGTGGTCCCAGGACGAGCTCGTCCAGCGCGGCCACAACTTCGCCGTCGTCGACGAGGTCGACTCGATCCTCGTCGACGAGGCCCGCACCCCGCTGATCATCTCCGGCCCGGCCGACCAGGCCACGAAGTGGTACGGCGACTTCGCGAAGCTGGTCACGCGTCTCACCAGGGGTGAGGCGGGCAACCCGCTGAAGGGCATCGAGGAGACCGGCGACTACGAGGTCGACGAGAAGAAGCGGACCGTGGCCATCCACGAGCCCGGTGTCTCCAAGGTCGAGGACTGGCTCGGGATCGACAACCTCTACGAGTCGGTCAACACCCCGCTCGTCGGTTACCTGAACAACGCGATCAAGGCCAAGGAACTCTTCAAGAAGGACAAGGACTACGTCGTCATCGACGGCGAAGTCATGATCGTCGACGAGCACACCGGCCGTATCCTCGCCGGTCGCCGTTACAACGAGGGCATGCACCAGGCCATCGAGGCGAAGGAAGGGGTGGACATCAAGGACGAGAACCAGACGCTCGCCACGATCACCCTGCAGAACTTCTTCCGCCTGTACGGCAAGCTCTCCGGCATGACCGGTACGGCGATGACCGAGGCCGCCGAGTTCCACCAGATCTACAAGCTCGGCGTCGTCCCGATCCCGACGAACCGGCCCATGGTCCGCGCGGACCAGTCGGACCTGATCTACCGCACCGAGGTCGCGAAGTTCGCCGCGGTCGTCGACGACATCGCCGAGAAGCACGAGAAGGGGCAGCCGATCCTGGTCGGCACGACCTCCGTCGAGAAGTCCGAGTACCTCTCGCAGCAGCTCTCCAAGCGCGGTGTCCAGCACGAGGTCCTCAACGCCAAGCAGCACGACCGTGAGGCGACGATCGTCGCCCAGGCCGGCCGCAAGGGCGCGGTCACGGTCGCCACGAACATGGCCGGCCGAGGCACCGACATCAAGCTCGGCGGCAACCCGGACGACCTCGCCGAGGCGGAGCTGCGCCAGCGCGGTCTCGACCCGGTGGAGCACGTCGAGGAGTGGGCGGCCGCCCTGCCCGCCGCGCTGGAGAAGGCCGAGCAGGCCGTGAAGGCGGAGTTCGAAGAGGTCAAGGACCTCGGCGGGCTGTACGTGCTCGGCACGGAGCGGCACGAGTCGCGGCGTATCGACAACCAGCTGCGCGGCCGTTCCGGCCGTCAGGGCGACCCGGGCGAGTCCCGCTTCTACCTGTCGCTGGGCGACGACCTGATGCGGCTGTTCAAGGCGCAGATGGTCGAGCGCGTCATGTCGATGGCCAACGTTCCCGACGACGTGCCGATCGAGAACAAGATGGTGACCCGCGCGATCGCCTCCGCGCAGTCGCAGGTGGAGCAGCAGAACTTCGAGACGCGTAAGAACGTCCTGAAGTACGACGAGGTGCTCAACCGGCAGCGCGAGGTGATCTACGGCGAGCGTCGCCGTGTCCTGGAAGGTGAGGATCTGCAGGACCAGATCCGTCACTTCATGGACGACACGATCGACGACTACATCCGCCAGGAGACGGCCGAGGGCTTCGCCGAGGAGTGGGACCTCGACCGGCTGTGGGGCGCCTTCAAGCAGCTCTACCCGGTGAAGGTCACCGTCGAGGAGCTCGAGGAGGCCGCGGGCGACCTGGCCGGCGTGACGGCCGACTTCATCGCGGAGTCCGTCAAGGACGACATCCACGAGCAGTACGCGGAGCGGGAGAAGACGCTCGGCTCGGACATCATGCGTGAGCTGGAGCGGCGCGTTGTCCTGTCCGTCCTGGACCGCAAGTGGCGCGAGCACCTCTACGAGATGGACTACCTCCAGGAGGGCATCGGCCTGCGGGCCATGGCGCAGAAGGACCCGCTGGTCGAGTACCAGCGCGAGGGCTTCGACATGTTCAACGCCATGATGGAGGGCATCAAGGAGGAGTCCGTCGGCTACCTGTTCAACCTGGAGGTCCAGGTCGAGCAGCAGGTCGAGGAGGTTCCCGTGGCGGAGGGCGCGGAGCGCCCCTCGCTCGAGAAGCAGGACGCGCCGGTGGCGGCCGCGGCGGGCGGGCGGCCGGAGATCCGGGCCAAGGGCCTGGACGCGCCGCAGCGTCCGGACCGGCTGCACTTCTCCGCTCCCACCGTGGACGGGGAGGGCGGCGTCGTCGAGGGCGACTTCTCCAACGGTGACGGTGCGCGGTCCGAGGCGGACGGGATGACGCGTGCGGAGCGCCGCAAGGCGCAGAAGAGCACGGGTGGCCGGCGCCGCAAGAAGTAGCGCGCGGCCCGTCCGATGTGACGTCGCCCCGGCCCGGACACCGCCAGGTGTCCGGGCCGGGGTGTTTCCCAGGGTCCTGGGGTCCCGGGGTCCCACGGCTCCGGAGAAGGGTTCCGGGGTCCCGGGGCCGTGGGAGAGCACCTGCGGCCTTCCCGCGTCCGTCCGGCCCTTCGGGCCCTCGGAGGGCTACGGAGGGGCGGCAGGGAGGCCGTGCGGCCCGCTGGAGCCGTTCTGTGGCCTTGGTGTGGGTATGCCCGTCACGTCATCGGAGCGCCGGGAGACGTTCGCCGCCCAGATCGATCGCCGCGCAGCGCCAGCGCAGGTCGGGGCCCTGTTCCAGACGGAAGGCCATGGCGCGGACCTGCTCGCCGGTGGCGATGCTGGCGAAGGCCTCGACCACGCCGTTGGCCGGCTGGGTGCCGCGGCAGGCGCGCACGACCGGCCGCCTGCCGCCGGCGCCGAGCGGGGCGTCGGGCGCGAGCTCGGCGAGCTGGTCGTACGCCTCGCCGATCGTGTGGCCGAGCATCCAGTGCACCGGGCGCTGGCCGCTGAGGACGGCGAGCAGGCGTTCCGCGAACCACTGGTGCGGGCGCAGCGGCCGCCGGGGCCGTTGCGGTGGCACCGTGCCCGGCCTGCTGCGGTCGTGTCGTCCGGCCGGCCTCGTCCTGTCCGTGCTCATGCTCATAGCCCCCGTGGCTGCTGTCCGTAGCCCGTGCTGATACCGGGCGGTAACTTCTGCTGGGGATCTTCTACGGGGCCGGTCGACGGCCCCGCAACCGGCATCGGGGGCCGGCCGGGCATCCGGCGGGATCACCTATCCGGGTGGCGGGCCCGGCGCCGCAAGGGAACGGCGAGGGTGACGGGCCTCGCGCGGTGGACGGCGGAGGGCGGATCGGCAACCCCGAAGGGGGACGTCGCACGTATCCTGAGGGCGTCATCGACTACGGAAGCGGTCATCCATGCGTGTGTACGTCCCTCTCACCCTCTCCGGTCTCGCCACGGTGCACGGCGCGGGCGAGATCGGTCCGGGACCGCTCACCGCCTATGCCGTGACGCCCGGTCTGCGCGAGTGGTACGTCTCCGACGACATCGAGGAACTGGAGTACGCGGCGCTCACCCGGGCCGCCTCCGCCTCGCTGCGGCTGATCGCGGGCCGGCCGGAGGAGCCCCGGCGCCGGGTCGTCGTCGCCCTCGACGTGCCGGAGGGGGCGGCCGCCGCCGATCCGGACCACGTCCTGGACGCCTCGTCGCTCGGCGAGGTGCGCATCGCGGACGCGGTGGCGCTGTCGAAGGCCGCCGCGGTGCACGTGGACGCCGACGACGCGGAGAAGGATGTCGCCGCCGCGGCGGCGGCCCTGGGAGCGGCGGACCTCGGTGACGACGACGCCCGTTTCACAGTGGACGGGGCGGAGGACCACGAGCTGCTGTGGTTCGGGATCCAGGAGATCCCCGGCCTCATCGCCTGAGGCCCCGGTGGCCGGGACCCCGGCGCCCCGGGTCCCGGTGGCCGTGCCGGGGCCACTGTCGTACCGGGCGGGTATTTTTTCCGTATGGCGACACCGGGGAAGCACCGCACGCATCTGGTCTGGGACTGGAACGGCACACTGCTGGACGACATCCACGCGGTCCTGGGGGCGACGAACGCGGCCTTCGCGGAGGTCGACCTGGCGCCGCTCACGCTGGAGCAGTACCGCGAGACGTACTGCGTGCCGATACCCAAGTTCTACGAGCGGCTCATGGGCAGGCTTCCCACTCCCGCCGAGTGGGAGCGCATGGACGGCCTCTTCCACCGCCACTACACCGAGCAACGGGCCGCCTGCGGGCTGACCGAGGGCGTCGAGGAGCTGCTGGTCCGGTGGCTGAGCGGCGGCCGCAGCCAGTCGCTCCTGAGCATGTACGGGCACGAGCACCTGGTCCCCGTGGTGCGGGGTTACGGCATCGAACGCCATTTCGTGCGCGTCGACGGCCGGACCGGGCCCTCCGGCGGCAGCAAGGCGCTGCACATGGAGCGCCACTTCGAGGTGCTCGGGGGCATAGCCCCCGAATCCGCGGTGGTCATAGGCGACGCGGTGGACGACGCCGTGGCCGCGGCCCACGTCGGGGCCCGCGCCGTGCTGTACACGGGCGGATCGCACAGCCGCAGCAGCCTGGAGGCGGCCGGTGTGCCCGTCGTGGACACCCTGGCCGAGGCCGTGGCGCTGGCCGAGCTGATGGCGGACTGAGGCGACGGCCGATCGGCACACCGGCCGGGAGCGCGCCGAGGACCCGCGCCGGGCGGAGCGCCGGACACGGACCCGCGCCGGGTGGAGCGCCGGACACGTCGGTCCGGGTGCGTGCCCTTACGCGCAGAGGTGATCCCGTGCGATGTCCAGAGTGTCAAAGTTCGAGTTGTTCTTTTGTACATATGCGGCTCATGACGGTTGTGGGTGCGGGAGGGATAGCCTGGTCCCGTGATCAGCGCGATATCCCTCGGGGGCAGTGAAGCCCCCGGCCTGCGCCCGGAGTGCCACAGCACCCGGGCCATGCGCGATCTCCGCGTCCCGGGCCGTCTGCCGAACATGGCCGATACGGTCCCGGGCATCTTCCCGGGCGGCATAGCGTCGAACCCGACCGGAAACCCCGCGTCGTGGCGGTACGCCGTCTTTCTCACCTACGTCACGCAACGGCGCGCGACAGGAGCCAGAGGACATGCAGACCAAGCTGGACGAAGCCAAGGCCGAGCTGCTCGCACGGGCGGCCCGGGTAGCTGACAACAGTCCGGGCGGTGGTGTCGGTGGCCCGGGAGGTGGCCTCCGGGTGCACCTTGCCGGAGCGACCGGTACCGAAGCCGGGACCGGCCAGGACGAGCAACCGGGCCGGGACACGCTGCTCGCCTATCTCCAGCGCTACTACCTGCACACCGCTCCGGAGGACGTGAGCGACCGCGACCCGGTCGACGTCTTCGGGGCTGCCTGCTCCCACTACCGTCTCGCCGAGAACCGCCCGCAGGGCACCGCGAACGTGCGGGTGCACACCCCGACCGTCGACGAGAACGGCTGGACGAGCAGTCACTCCGTCGTCGAGGTCGTGACCGACGACATGCCGTTCCTGGTCGACTCCGTCACCAACGAGCTGTCCCGGCAGGGCCGCGGTATCCACCTCGTGATCCACCCGCAGGTCCTCGTGCGCCGCGATGTCGCGGGCAAGCTGATCGAGGTGCTCGCCGACGACCGTGCGCGCGCCAACGGGAAGCGCTCCGGAGGCCGCAAGGACGCCGGGCAGGAGCTGCCGCACGACGCGCTCGTCGAGTCGTGGATCCACGTCGAGATCGACCGGGAGACCGACCGCGCGGACCTGAAGCAGATCACCGCCGACCTCCTGCGTGTCCTGTCCGACGTACGGGAGACCGTCGAGGACTGGGACAAGATGCGCGACACCGCCCTGCGGATCGCCGACGATCTCCCCTCCGAGCCGCTCGACGAGCTCGCCGACGAGGAGGTCGAGGAGGCCCGCGAGCTGCTTCGCTGGCTGGCCGCCGACCACTTCACCTTCCTCGGGTTCCGCGAGTACGAGCTCCGCGACTCCGACACCCTGACGGCCGTCCCCGGCTCCGGGCTCGGCATCCTGCGCTCCGACCCGCAGCACAGCGAGGACGAGGCGCACCCCGTGAGCCCGTCCTTCGACCGGCTGCCCGCGGACGCCAGGGCCAAGGCCAGGGAGCACAGGCTCCTCGTCCTGACCAAGGCGAACAGCAGGGCGACCGTGCACCGCCCCAGCTACCTGGACTACGTCGGGGTGAAGAAGTTCGACGCCGACGGCAACGTCATCGGTGAGCGCCGCTTCCTCGGTCTGTTCTCCTCCGCCGCGTACACCGAGTCGGTGCGCCGGGTGCCCGTCGTGCGCCGGAAGGTCGCCGAGGTGCTGGAGGGTGCGGGCTTCACGCCCAACAGCCACGACGGCCGGGACCTGCTCCAGATCCTGGAGACGTACCCGCGCGACGAGCTCTTCCAGACGCCCGTCGACCAGCTGCGTTCCATCGTGACCTCCGTGCTGTACCTCCAGGAACGCCGCAGGCTGCGGCTCTACCTGCGTCAGGACGAGTACGGGCGCTACTACTCCGCCCTCGTCTACCTGCCGCGGGACCGCTACACCACCGGGGTGAGACTCCGCCTGATCGACATCCTCAAGGAGGAACTCGGCGGCACCAGCGTCGACTTCACGGCCTGGAACACGGAGTCGATCCTCTCCCGGCTGCACTTCGTCGTCCGTGTCCCGCCGGGCACCGAGCTCCCGCACCTCACCGACTCGGACGCGGACCGCATCGAGGCGCGCCTCGTCGAGGCCGCCCGCTCCTGGGCCGACGGCTTCCAGGAGGCGCTGAACGCCGAGTGCGGCGAGGAGCGTGCCGCCGAGCTGCTGCGCCGTTACGGCCAGTCCTTCCCCGAGGGCTACAAGGCCGACCACTCGCCGCGCGCGGCCGTGGCCGACCTGGTCCACCTCGAAGAGCTCAAGAGCGAGCGCAAGGACTTCGCGCTCAGCCTGTACGAGCCGGTCGGTGCCGGCCCCGCCGAGCGCCGCTTCAAGATCTACCGGACCGGTGAGCAGGTCTCGCTCTCCGCCGTCCTGCCCGCGCTCCAGCGGCTCGGTGTCGAGGTCGTCGACGAGCGCCCGTACGAACTGCGCTGCGCGGACCGCACGCACGCCTGGATCTACGACTTCGGGCTGCGCCTGCCGAAGGCCACGGGCAACGGCGACCACCTCGGTGACGACGCCCGCCTCCGCTTCCAGGAGGCGTTCGCGGCCATCTGGACCGGCGAGGCGGAGAACGACGGCTTCAACTCGCTCGTCCTGGGCGCCGGGCTCGACTGGCGCCAGGCCATGGTGCTGCGCGCCTACGCGAAGTACCTGCGCCAGGCGGGTTCGACCTTCAGCCAGGACTACATGGAGGACACCCTCCGCAACAACGTCCACACCACCCGGCTGCTGGTATCGCTCTTCGAGGCCCGGATGTCCCCGACCCGGCAGAAGGCGGGTACGGAGCTGATCGACGGGATCCTCGAGGAGCTGGACGGGGCCCTCGACCAGGTCGCCTCGCTGGACGAGGACCGGATCCTGCGGTCCTTCCTCACCGTCATCAAGGCCACGCTGCGGACCAACCACTTCCAGCTGGCCGACGACCACGAGCCGCACAACTACGTCTCGATGAAGTTCGATCCGCAGGCCATCCCGGATCTCCCGGCGCCCCGCCCGGCGTACGAGATCTGGGTCTACTCGCCGCGTGTCGAGGGCGTCCACCTGCGCTTCGGGAAGGTCGCCCGCGGCGGGCTGCGCTGGTCGGACCGGCGGGAGGACTTCCGTACGGAGATCCTCGGCCTGGTCAAGGCGCAGATGGTCAAGAACACCGTGATCGTGCCGGTGGGCGCCAAGGGCGGCTTCGTCGCCAAGCAGCTGCCGGACCCGGCGGTGGACCGTGACGCCTGGCTCGCCGAGGGCATCGCCTGCTACAAGATCTTCATCTCGGCGCTCCTCGACATCACCGACAACATGGTGACGGGCGAGGTCGTGCACCCCGCGGAGGTCGTCCGTCACGACGAGGACGACACCTACCTCGTCGTCGCCGCCGACAAGGGCACCGCGAGCTTCTCCGACATCGCCAACGACGTCGCCGTCGCCTACGGCTTCTGGCTCGGTGACGCCTTCGCCTCCGGCGGCTCCGCCGGTTACGACCACAAGGGCATGGGCATCACCGCCCGCGGCGCCTGGGAGTCCGTCAAGCGGCACTTCCGCGAGCTGGGCCACGACACCCAGACCGAGGACTTCACCGTCGTCGGCGTCGGTGACATGTCCGGTGACGTCTTCGGCAACGGGATGCTGCTCTCCGAGCACATCCGGCTGGTCGCAGCCTTCGACCACCGGCACATCTTCATCGACCCGAACCCTGATGCGGCGACCTCGTACGCCGAGCGGCGCCGGCTGTTCGACCTGCCGCGCAGCTCCTGGGCGGACTACGACAAGGACCTGCTGTCCGCGGGCGGTGGCATCCACCCGCGTTCCGCCAAGTCGATCCCGGTCAACGCGCAGATCCGCGCGGCGCTCGGTATCGACGCGAAGGTCACCAAGATGACGCCCGCCGAGCTGATGCAGAACATCCTCAAGGCGTCGGTCGACCTCGTGTGGAACGGCGGCATCGGCACCTACATCAAGGCGACGACCGAGTCGAACGCCGACGTCGGTGACAAGGCCAACGACTCGATCCGCGTCGACGGCGCGGACCTGCGCGCCCGTGTCGTCGGGGAGGGCGGCAACCTCGGGGCCACACAGCTCGGCCGGATCGAGTTCGCCCGGGCCGGCGGCCGGATCAACACCGACGCGATCGACAACAGCGCCGGTGTGGACACCTCCGACCACGAGGTGAACATCAAGATCCTGCTCAACGGTCTCGTCCGGGACGGCGACATGACCGTGAAGCAGCGCAACAAGGTGCTCGCGGAGATGACCGACGAGGTCGGGCAGCTCGTGCTGCGCAACAACTACGCGCAGAACACCGCGCTCGCCAACGCCTGCGCCCAGGCGCCGTCACTCCTCCACGCACACCAGCGCTTCATGCGCAGGCTCGGCCGCGACGGGCACCTGGACCGCGCCCTGGAGTTCCTGCCGAACGACCGCCAGATCCGTGAACTGCTGAACCACGGCAAGGGCCTCAGCCAGCCGGAACTGGCCGTGCTGATCGCCTACACGAAGATCACGGCGGCCGAGGAGCTGGTCGCCACCGTCCTGCCGGACGACCCGCACCTGCAGAAGCTGGTCCACGCCTACTTCCCGAAGCAGCTCGGCGAGCGCTTCCCGGAGGCGGTCGACGGGCACGCGCTGCGCCGCGAGATCATCACGACGGTGCTGGTCAACGACACCGTGAACAGTGCGGGTTCGACGTTCCTGCACCGGCTGCGCGAGGAGACCGGGGCGTCGCTGGAGGAGATCGTGCGGGCGCAGTACGCCGCCCGTGAGATCTTCGGGCTGTCCGCCGTGTGGGACGCCGTCGAGGCGCTCGACAACACGGTGGCGGCCGACGTGCAGACCCGTGTCCGGCTGCACTCGCGCCGGCTCGTCGAGCGCGGTTCGCGCTGGCTGCTCGGCAACCGGCCGCAGCCGGTCGAGATCGCGGAGACCATCGGTTTCTTCCGCGAGGGCGTCGAGCGCGTCTGGAACGAGCTGCCCAAGCTGCTCAAGGGCGCGGACTCCGACTGGTACCGGTCGATCCTCGACGAGCTCACCTCGGTGGGTGTGCCGGACGAGCTGGCGGTGCGGGTGGCCGGATTCTCCTCGGCCTTCCCGGCGCTGGACATCGTGGCCATCGCGGACCGTACGGACAAGGACCCGCTGGCCGTCGCCGAGGTGTACTACGACCTCGCGGACCGGCTGGGGATCACCCAGCTGATGGACCGGATCATCGACCTGCCGCGGGCCGACCGCTGGCAGTCCATGGCCCGCGCCTCGATCCGTGAGGACCTGTACGCGGCGCACGCCGCGCTCACGTCGGACGTGCTGTCCGTCGGCAACGGGACCTCGTCGCCCGAGCAGCGGTTCACGGCCTGGGAGGAGAAGAACGCGGCGATCCTGGCGCGTTCGCGCGCCACCCTGGAGGAGATCCGGGGCTCGGAGTCCTTCGACCTGGCGAACCTGTCGGTGGCCATGCGGACGATGCGGACCCTGCTGCGTACGCACGCCTGACCCGGCGCGGCCGCACGCGCCGCGACGAAAGCCGTCCGCCGGGCGGGCCCCACCGGGCCCGTCCGGCGGACGGCTTCATGACGTCAGGGCGTCACTTCTTCCGGGGCTTGGCGGGCCCGGTGAACTCCTCGTACGCGGCGACGACGTCCTCGGCCGGGCCGTCCATCCGCAGGGTGCCCGCCTCCAGCCAGATCGCCCGGTCGCAGGTCTCGGTGATCGACCGGTTGCTGTGGCTGACCAGGAACACCGTGCCGGCCTCCTCGCGGAGCTCCTTGATGCGGTCCTTGCTGCGTCGCTGGAACTTCGCGTCGCCGGTGGACAGCGCCTCGTCGATCAGCAGGACGTCGTGGCTCTTGGCGGCCGCGATGGAGAAGCGCAGCCGGGCCCCCATGCCGGAGGAGTAGGTCCGCATGGGCAGGGTGATGAAGTCGCCCTTCTCGTTGATGCCGGAGAAGTCGACGATGTCCTGGTAGCGCTCGCGGATCTGCTCGCGCGTCATGCCCATGGCCAGGCCGCCGAGCACGACGTTGCGCTCCCCGGTCAGGTCGCTCATCAGGGCGGCGTTCACGCCGAGCAGCGAGGGCTGGCCCTGGGTGTGGACGCGGCCCTGCGAAGGGGGCAGCAGCCCCGCGATCGCCTTGAGGAGTGTCGACTTCCCGGATCCGTTGGAGCCGATCAGGCCGATGGCCTCGCCCTTGTACGCCGCGAAACTGACGCCCTTCACGGCGTGCACCTTGCGTGCGCCCCGGGGCTGCCCACGCGACACGATCCTGTTCAGGGCGGAGGTGGCGCTGCCCCTTCCGGTGCGCGCGCCGTTCACCGTGTAGGTGATGTGGACGTCGTCGACGACGACGGTGGGTGCCCGGGTGTCGGCGGTGTCAGCCACGTCCGTACCTCTCCTCGGCCTTCCAGAAGTACACGAAACCGCCGATGCCGCAGACGAGCGCCCAGCCCGTCGCGACGGCCCACACGTGCGGGGGCAGCTGCGTGCCGGAGAAGCTGTCGATCAGGGCGTATCGCATCAGGTCGATGTAGACGGCCGCCGGGTTGCACTCCAGGGCCAGCAGGACGAGCCGCGGGACGCGGTCGGCGGAGAGCAGGGTGTCCAGGCTCCACATGACGCCGGACGCGTACATCCAGGTGCGCAGGATGAAGGGGGTCAGCTGGGCGATGTCGGGGGTCTTGGCCGCCAGCCGGGCCATGACCATCGAGAGGCCGGTGTTGAACAGGGCCTGGAGCGTGAGCGCGGGAATCGCCAGCAGCCAGGAGGGCCGCGGGTACTGGCCGAACACCAGCAGGATCAGGGTCAGCGCGCCCAAGGAGAACAGCAGTTGCTGGAGCTGCTGGATGGCCAGGGCGATCGGCAGGGACGCCCGGGGGAAGTGCAGGGCACGGACCAGTCCGGTGTTGCCGCTGATGGCCCGGGTGCCTGCGGTGATCGAGCTGGCGGTGAAGGTCCAGATGAAGACGCCGGTGACGAGGAAGGGCACGTAGTCGGGGACTCCGTGCTTGGTGTTCATCAGGACGCCGAAGATGAAGTAGTAGACCGTCGCGTTGAGCAGCGGGGTCATGATCTGCCAGATCTGGCCGAGCTTCGCCTGGCTGTACTGCGCGGTCAGCTTCGCCGTGGCGAAGGCCGTGATGAAGTGCCTGCGCCCCCAGAGCTGGCGGACGTAGGCGCCGAGCGTCGGCCGTGCCCCGCTGACGGTCAGGCCGTGCCGGGCCGCGAGCGCGGCCAGCTCGCCGGGTTCGTACACGGGGAGGAGGGCGGGTGATGCGGTGTCCACCGGGGCCGGCGGGGCTGCTGTCTGGCTCACCACGATCGCTTTCGACAGGGGGGCGGGGGTGTCGGTGCGCATAGATCCGGGTCGATGGGACGGAACCGTATCGTCGCAACGCTGACAGTAGGACGTTTGTACGTCGCAACGCAACCGTTTCGTCGTTACGGTCTATCATTCGGGCCATGACCACCGAACGGCGAACCGGGCGCCGCACCCCGGCAGGTGCCGCGGTGCTGCGCGAGGACGTCACCGACGCGATCCGCGGCGCCGTCTTCGAGGAGCTGGCCGCCGTGGGATTCGCACGGATGTCGATCGAGGGCATCGCCCGGCGCGCGGGGGTGGGCAAGACCGCCGTCTACCGCCGCTGGAAGTCCAAGCTCCATCTCGTCCTGGACCTGGTCGCGGCGGTCGCCGCGCAGGGCATGCCCGCGCCCGCGACGGGTTCGCTCCACGGGGACGTGCGCGCCGTCCTGGAACTGGCCGCGTACGCGCTCCGCCACCCCGTGGCCTCGCAGGTGATCCCCGACCTGCTGGTCGAGGCGGCCCGCAACCCGGAGATCTCCGACGCCATCAAGGCCGCCCTGCTCGACCAGCAGCAGGGGGTGGCCGCCGTGGTCGTACGGGCCGCGGTGGCGCGGGGCGAACTGCCCGAGGGCAGCGACCCCGACAGGGCGCTGGACCTGATCGTCGGACCGCTGTACTGGCGCCTGGCCGTGGTCAGGGGCGAGCTGCCCGAGGGATACCTCGACGACCTCGCGGCCTCGGCGGTCCGGGCGCTCAAGGCCTGACGCCGGGGCGCTCAAGGCCTGACGCCCGGACGCTCACGGCCCGTCGCCCTACGCGGAGCCGGGGCTCCCGAGCAGCCTGTCCACCACGCGGCGGGCCGCGCCGCCGTCGGCAGGACCGCGGTGGTCCCGCCGGAAGCTCTCGTACGCCTCCGCGTGCAGAGCCGCCGACGCCGGAGTCGTCCGCAGGGCCTGGGCCACCTCCTGGGTGGTCACGAGCAGCGGCCCGGGGGCCCGGGTCTCGAAGTCCAGACAGAAGCCGCGCACCGTGTCCCGGTAGTGCTCCAGGTCGTAGGTGTGGAAGAGCATCGGGCGGCCCGTGTGCGCGAAGCCGAACACCAGGCCCGAGTAGTCGGTGAGCAGCACGTCGGCGATCAGCAGGAGCTCGGTGGCGTCCGGGTGCGCGGACACGTCGCGCAGGGCGGGGTGGACGGGCACGCTGCCCGTCACCCGCGGGTGCCTGCGGACCAGCACGGTGGTGCGCCGGTCCAGCGAGCGGGTCAGCGCGGGCAGGTCGAGCGCGGGGTCCCAGCGGTACAGCGGCGCCGAGCCGAGGGGGACGTCGCCCGGCGCGTGCGCGAGGTGGTCGCGGTACGTCGGTGCGTACAGCACCACCCGGTGGCCGTCCGGGACGCCCAGCTGCAGGCGTACCCGTTCGGCCGTCTTGTCCCTGCCGGGGGCGAACAGCAGGTCGTCGGCCGGTGAACCCGCTTCCAGCACCTCACCGCGGTAGGCCAGGGCGCGGCGGAGGTGCGGGGTGGCGAAGTCGCCGGGGGAGACCAGGACCGACCACTGGGCGGAGCGGTGGGCCAGCGTGGCGAGGTCCTGGTGGTCGGCGTACAGGGAGCCGGTGAGGTCCAGGCCGAACCTGCCGAGCGGGGAGCCGTGCCAGATCTGCACGACCGTCTGGTCCGGGCGGCGCTCGAACCACGCGGGCAGATGGCCGGACACGACGATCCTTCGGGACCGCGCCAGCGCCTCGTACCAGGCGCTGCTGTGCGCCACGACGGGGACGGCGGTGGGCGGGACGGCGGACGCGGTGCCCGCGGACCCGTCGGTGACCCAGAGCAGCTCGGCGTCCGTGCTCCGGCGCGCGAGCTCGGTGTGCACGGCGCGCACGGGACCGTCCCCGATGTGGAGCACGACGTCCCGGAGCGGAAGCCGGCGCTGCGCGGGGAGGTGCGCCGTCCGCAGACGGCCCTGGTGGTACGCGCTCCGCTCCGCTTCGCCGAGCGGAGAGGGGCAGTGCACGGTCAGCCGGTCGCCGTGACGTCGGCCGAGGTGGAATCCGGACCCGGAGGCGCCCAGCGGCAGACGGGCGGCGAGCGCCGTCCCCACCCGCACGGGCCTGCCGCCCAGGAACACCTCCCAGTCGCCCTCACGGGGCGGCCGGGCGAGCACGGCGGCGAAGCGCTGCTCCCGCCTCTCGGCGGGCTCCTGCGGCTCGACGGACTTCTGCCGCGAGACGGGGACGGGCACCGTCCAGCCGAGGGTGCCGTGCCGCAGTTCGAGTGTGCCGGTCCCGGCCCCGTGGATGCGGAGCCCGCCGTCGGCGGTGGGCCCGGCACGGTCCACGTACGGGTCGCCGGTCAGGTCCACCACCAGGTTGCCCTCGGCGTCGGCGAAGGCGGGGGGCGGCAGGTCCGGCGCCGCGGCGAGCGGCACCCGGACACCGTCGGTCAGCAGCGCCGCCCGCCACCGGCCCTGCCCGGGCGCGGAACCGGCCGCGAGCGCGTCGAGCGGGAGCCGCACGCCGAAACCGCTGCCGTCCCGGTCCATGCCGTCGCCACCTCCGGACCGCACCGGGCAGACGACGTCCTCGGCCCCCTCGCGGGCCAGTACCAGGGCGGTCGGCCGGGCGGCGTCCCCGTGCAGCCGCCCGGTCAACTCCAGCATGCCCCGCCCGCGGTCGTGGCCGGTGGCCGTCGCGGGCAGCCGGGTCACGGTCAGCTCCAGCCGGCCGTCCCGGTAACCGAGTGCCGCGCGCAGCCCCCCGCCCAGGTCCCGCACCAGGGGCTGGGCCGAGGCCGCCTCCACCGCACGCAGGGCGGCCCGCCGTACGACACCGTGGCCGGCGACGACCACCCCCACCAGCCAGCGGCCCGGCCCCAGCCGTCCCGGGTCGAGGACCATCTCGAAGCCCGCGTGGTCGTAACGGTGCAGCTCCTGGCCGGAGTCGGTGGTGGCCCGGTCGGTCCGGACCGTGCGAACGGGGACGGGCCGCATCCGCCCGCCCACCGCCTCCCGCACCAGGGCGCCCTTCAGCGACTGCCGGGCCGACTCTGCCGGGAGATTGCGGATGTACGCGTATCCGCGCAGCCGCAGTGTGCCGTCGTCGGCCCACGACGGGTCCACCAGCCGTGCCACGGCCGGGAGATCGCCCTTGCCCAGGCGCGCCGAGACACTCCTGCCGTCCGCCACCCCGGGGTGCACGGCCCGCCGCCGGCCCGGGGGGCCCGCCACGGCGAACGTGCCCGTACCGTTGGCCCGTTCGAACTCCAGCACGGCCAGCAGTTCGTGGACCCTGCGCTCCCGCACCAGTCGCCAGCGGATGCGCGCCTCGGCCGGCAGCCCGGCCAGGGCCGCGTCACCCGCCCGGTCGAGGAACGCGCCCGCGTCCGTCATGAAGGCGGAACGGTAGGCGGGGCCGCCCATCGGCAGACCCTCCAGGAAGTACACGAAGTCGTCGCGCAGGCACGAGGCGTCGTAGCGCAGCCGCTGCCCGGCGCCGCGGTCCGAGAGGAAGGCGCTGACCTGCTCGCAGGCGGCGATCCGGTCCCGTACGCCCCGCACGTCCGTGCGCCGCCGGGTGATCGAGCCCTCCCTGATCCGCCAGTGGTAGACGTGCTCGTGCAGCACGTCCACCGACCCGGCGAGGTAGTGCGCGGGGATCATCACCGGGGTGTCCTCGTAGAGCTTGCCCACCGGGAAGGAGAAGGCGTGCCGGTCCCAGAAGGAGCGCCGGAACACCTTGTTCCACGCGACGCGGTCCGCGAGCAGCCGGGCGTCGCGGGTGATGTGGGTGCGGAGGCGGTCGCCGGTCAGCCAACGGTACTGCCAGGCCTGTTGCAGTCCCTGCCCGGTGAGCCGCCACACGTTGCCCGTCACCAGGTCGGAGCCCGTCGACTCCAGCGACGCCAGCATCCGTTCGTACGCGTCGTGGACGAGTACGTCGTCGCTGTCGGCGAACGCCAGGTACGGGACACCGGGGGTGGTGCGGGCGACGCCCGTGTTCCGTGCGGCGCTCAGGCCCGCGTTGGGCTGGTGGACGCAGCGGAAGCGGTCGTCCCGTGCGGCGAACTCCTCGGCGATCCGGCGGCTCCCGTCGGTCGAACCGTCGTCGACCATCACCACCTCGATGGCATCGAGGGACTGCCCGGCCAGCGAGTCGAGGCACTCCGCCAGGTAGTCCTCGACGTTGTGCACGGGGACGACGACGCTGAGGAGTGGCTTCATGTACGGATCAACCCGGAGGAGCGCCCCGGGTCACGCGGCTGACCCGATCGGGTGAAGATCGCTAGGGCGGGCGGTGGGGGCCCCGTTACGCTCGGCTGCCATGCTCCTCAGTGTCGTCGTGCCCGCCCACCGTGTTCAGGGGTACCTGAGGGCGGCCCTGGAGTCCGTGACCGGGCAGGCACCGGCCGGGGACGGCCGGGCGGACCCGGAGCTGATCGCCGTCTGCACGCCGGACGGTCCACTGGAGCTCGCCGTCGCACGGGAGGCCGCCGAGCGCGACCCCCGGGTGCGCGTGCTGGTCCTGGACGGTCCCTGGGACACGGGCGTGGCGAGGAACGCCGGTGCGGCGGCGGCGCGTGGGACCTATCTGCTCTTCCTGGACGGGGACGACCTGCTCCTTCCCGGAGCGGTGGCGGAGATCTCCGCACGGCTCTCGGCGGACCGGCCGGACGCGGACCGGCCCGACGAGGACCGGCCCGCGGACCGGCCGGACGGGCGCCGGCCGCACGACCCCTCCGGCGCCCGCCGGCCGCACGACCCGCCCGACGTGCTGCGCCTGGGCCACGACCGGGTCGACTGGTGGGGCACGGTCCGGCCGGGCGACACCACCCTCCCGGCCGCCCGCAACCAGCTCTTCCGCCGCGCCTTCTGGGAGGCCCACCGGCTCCGCTTCACCGAGGGCCCGTACGACGACGTCGTGCCGGTACACCGTGCGGCCCTCCTCGCGTCCGACGCCGGCACCCTCGCCGAGCTCGACCGGATCTGCGTACGCCACGGACTGCGCCGCACCGGAACGCCGGCCACGACGCCGGGCCGCGCGCACTTCGCCGTCATCCGCGCCTACGAGCGGCTCGCCGTCGAGACCGGAGGCGACCCGCGGATCCGGGCCGCGCGCGTCGCGCACCTGACGGCCGTGCTCGACGACCCGGGCCGCATCGCCCCGGGCGACCGCGCCGCCTTCTTCCGGGCGGCGGAGCTCCCCGGCCGCCACCTCTCGCACCGGGTCCGGGCAGCGGTCCGCGCCGGGCGTGCACGGGCGCGAGCCCTCGCGCGCGCGGGCCGGAGGTCGCTGCGCGCCCGCGTGCTGAGAATCCTCTACCGCGCCGACCTGCGCCGTCCGCTGGACCCCCGCCTCGCCGTGTACGGGGCCTACTGGAACAGGGGCGTCGCCTGCAATCCGGCCGCCGTCTACACCAAGGCCCGCGAACTGGTCCCGCACATCCGGGGTGTCTGGGCCGTCTCCTCCCGCCACCGCGACCGGATGCCGCCCGGGGTGCCGTACGTCATCGAGGGCTCCCGCGCCTACTGGCGTGCCATGGCCACCGCGACGTACCTCGTCAACAACTCCAGCTTTCCCGGCGGCTTCACCAAACGGGCCGGCCAGACCTATCTGCAGACCCACCACGGGACCCCGCTGAAGACCATGGGCCTGGACCAGCTCCCCTACCCCGCCCTCACCGGTGGTGTCAGCTTCGAGCGGATCGTCGACCACGCCGACCAGTGGGACTTCAGCCTCTCCGCCAACCCGCACAGCACCGAGGTCTGGGACCGGGTCTACCCCTCCTCCTACGAGCAACTGCCGTACGGCTACCCGCGCAACGACGTCCTGTGCACGGCCTCCCCCGAGCTGACCGGCAAGATCCGGGCGGAACTCGGCATCGCGCCCGGATCGACCGTCCTGCTGTACGCGCCCACCCACCGTGACTACCGCAGGGGATTCGTCCCCCGGCTCGGCCTGGAACGCCTCAGCCGTGAACTCGGCCCCGGATTCACGCTGCTGGTGCGCGCCCACTACTTCTACGGGCGTCCGGCCGGGACGGAGGCGGGGGGCCGGGTCGTCGACGTCACCGCGCACCCCGTTGTCGAGGAACTCTTCCTGGCCGCCGACGGGCTGATCACCGACTACTCGTCCCTGATGTTCGACTACGCCTGCCTGGACCGCCCGATCATCGCCTACGTCCCCGACTGGGAGGCCTACCGCGCAGCTCGCGGTACGTACGTCGACCTGCTGTCCGGCCGCCCCGGCGACACCCCCGGGGCGGTCGCCACCACCGAGGACGAGCTCGTCGGCGTACTGCGCGGCGGTGCCTGGAGATCCCCGGAGGCCGACGCCCTGCGCGCCGCGTTCCGCGACCGCTTCTGCCCGTACGACGACGGGCACGCGGCGGAGCGCGTGGTGCGGCGGATCTTCCCGGTGGAGCCGGACTGAGCGAGGGCGTCACCCGTACGGGGCGACCCCTCCGCACCCCGCCGTCGTTGTGCTCGACAGCGCGCGCATCAGGCAACGTTGGGAGAAGCTCATGCACCGGTCGGCCTACGAGCAGATGCAGCTCTGCATCGAGGAGTATCTGCCCAAGGACCGCAGGCACCGCGTCGTGGACCTCGGCTCGCGGATCTCCGGGAAGCAGACCCGCACCCACCGCGGGCTGCTGGCCGGCCATGACGTCGACTACTTCGGCGTCGACGTCCTCGACGGCCCCAACGTGGACGCGGTCATGACCCGCCCCTACCGGATCCCCGTGAAGTCACGGAGCGCCGATGTGGTGCTGTCCGGCCAGGCGTTCGAGCACATCCCCTTCTTCTGGGTGTCGATGATGGAGATCGCCCGCGTGCTCAGGCCGGGCGGCCACGCCTTCATCACCGCGCCCTCGCGCGGGCACGCCCACGACGCGCAGGACTGCTGGCGCTACTACCCCGACGGCTTCCGCGCCATGGCCGCCCACTCGCGGCTCGAACTCCGCGAGGCCTACACGGACTTCCCGCCGGCCAGAGGGATCTGGCACGACTACGCCTCCATCGACTCCGGGGCCGCCTACTGGGGCGACTCGGTGGGTGTCTTCCGCAGGCCGCGGCCCGACCGGCGGCCGGTGACCCGGCTGAAGAACACGCTGGTCGACCTCGCCGTACGGGAGACGGCGGTCTGGTGGGCCGACCGGGCCGGGGGAGTGGACCGGATCCCGCTGCCGCGTCCGCTGGACGGACGGGAGCGGTGCGGACGCCCGGACAGCCGTACGGTCCCATCAACTACAGGTTGACGAAAGATGACATGAGCCGCAAAGCGCGCGTACTGTCCGGCCCCATGGCTTGGCGCAACGCCGTCAACGGCGTCCTTCAGCAACTCACCGGATACCAGCTCAGGCGTGCGACCGTGCCCGCTCCCCGGTCCGCCCCGGCGGCCACCCAGGCCCCGCCCGTGGTGAAGCCCGTCGTGGCGAAGCCGGCCGCGGTGAAGAAGCCGGCCCTGCCCGCGGACTACGACGACGAGGCGAAGGACATCATCCGTGCGGTGAAGCCGTACACGATGACCTCCCCGGAGCGGCTCAACGCCTTCGTCCTCGCGACCCGGCACATCGTCAGGCACAGGATCCCGGGAGACATCGTCGAGTGCGGTGTCTGGCGCGGGGGTTCCATGCAGGCCTGCGCGAAGACGCTCCTGTCGCTCGGCGAGACGGAACGGGACCTCTACCTCTTCGACACGTACGAGGGCATGACCCCGCCCACCGCGGAGGACCTGCGGCGGGACGGCAGGCCGGCCCGGGAACTGCTGGACGCGCAGGGCAAGGACCGGCCGATCTGGGCCGTGGCCTCCCTGGAGGACGTGCAGGCCGGGTTCGAGCAGGTCCCGTACCCGAAGGACCGCGTCCACTACGTGCAGGGCAAGGTCGAGGACACCGTCCCGGAGCGTGCGCCGGAGCAGATCTCCATCCTCCGGCTGGACACCGACTGGTACGCGTCGACCAAGCACGAGCTGCGGCACCTGTACGGCCGTCTGGTGAGCGGCGGTGTGCTGCTGATCGACGACTACGGCTACTGGCAGGGTTCGCGCCAGGCCGTGGACGAGTTCCTGGAGGAGACCGGCGAGCAACTCCTGCTGCTGCGCATGGACGAGGGCCGCATCGCCGTCAAACCCTGAGCGGGCGGTGCCCCGTCGCGAGCCCCGTGCCTCCCCGGCACGGGGCTCGTTCCACTAGAGGAAGTATGTTCGTCCGTCCGGAAGGATCGTGCGCAGCGTCATGGCACCCCGTCTCACCGTCGTCGTCCCGCTCTACAACGTCGAGGAGTACCTCGGAGCCTGCCTGGAGTCGCTCGCCGGACAGACCATGGCCGACCTGGAGGTCGTCATGGTCGACGACGGCTCGACGGACGGAAGTGCCGATGTGGCACTGGAGTTCTCCCGGCGCGACCCGCGCTTCCGGCTGATCCGGCAGAAGAACGAAGGGCTCGGGGCGGCACGCAACGCGGGGGCCGGGCAGGCGCATCCGGACGCCGTGTTCCTGACGTTCGTGGACAGCGACGACATCGTGCCGCCGGGCGCCTTCGCCAGGATGGTCGGCGAACTCGACGCCTCCGGCTCGGACTTCGCGACGGGCAACGTCCTGAGGCTCCGGGCGAACGGACTGCTCGAACAGTCCCCGATGTTCCGCAGGCCGATGGAGAGGGCCCGCCGGGCCACCCACGTCACCCGGGACTGGATCCTGCTGGGCGACCGCATCGCGTGCAACAAGGTCTTCCGCAGGTCCTTCTGGGACCAGCACGCCTTCGCCTTCCCGACGGGTGTCCTGTACGAGGACATCGCGGTGGTCCTGCCGGCCCACTTCCTGGCGCGGAGCGTCGACGTCGTGGAGGAGCCGGTCTACCACTGGCGGGACCGCGACGGCTCGATCACCACCCGGCGCGCGGTGGCCCGGGGCATCCGCGACCGGGTCACGGCGGTGTCCACGGTGAGCCGTTTCCTCGCGGACCGGGACATGGGCGACGCGAAGCGGCGTTACGACGAGCACGCGCTCTCGGGAGACCTCTGGCTGTTCATCGAGGCGCTCCCGGAGGGCGACGAGGACTTCCACGAGGCCTTCCTCACGCACGCCAACGCCTTCGCCGACACGGTCGACCCCGCCGTCCTCGACGGACTGCCCCTGCACCTGCGGGTCAAGTGGCAGCTGATCCGGGAGCGCAGGACGGCGGAGCTGCTCGCGCTCCTGGCCCATGAGTCCACGGACCGCGACACCTTTCACGTCCGGGGGTGGCTGCGGCCGCGGGCCGGGTATCCGGGCGTCGTCGCACCCCTGCCGGGCAAGGTCACCGCGCTGTCCGCCGAGGACCTCCCCGTGCACGCGCACCTCACCGAGGCGGTGTGGCGGGACGGGCTGCTGCACCTCAAGGGGTACGCGTACGTCCGCAACGCCCCGGGAGGGCCGGTGGGGGCGGGCTGGCTGAGGTCGGGCCGCCGGCTGGTCCCGCTCCGGCTGCACAGGACGGTGACCGACGAAGCGGCGGCCGGATCGGGCCGTTCGCTGCACGGTTACGAACGCTCCGGTTTCGAGACGGTCCTCGACCCGCGCCGGCTCGTCACCCGGGCGACCGCGCGGGGCACCCGCACCCTGTGGAAGCTGGAATCCGTCGTCGTCGGCGCCGGACGGCCGCGCCGTGGACCGATGCGGCTGCTCGGCAATCCGGCCGCGCCCGCGGTGCGGTACGTCGACGAGCGCACCCGGGTCGTCCCGCTGCTCTCCGGGAACAAGCTGGAGCTGCGCGCCGAGCGGGTCGACGCCGTGCTCGCCGGCCACGGGCCGACGGACGCCGGTGACGGGATCAGGATCGCGGTGCGGCTGATGTGCGGGGAGGCGCCGACGGTCCTGTGTCTCCAGGAGTGGCGTACGAAGGAGATCCGCGAGTTCCCCCTGGCGGCGGACGAGGGCTCGGACGGCCGCACCGTCGTCGCCGAGGTGCCGCTGATGACGTTCCGGGGCTCCGACGGTGACTGGGGCGTCCAGCTCACCGGCGGGACGCGCCGGCTGCCGGTCGCCGCCCGCCCGGAGACCGACGCCGCGCGCTACCCGCTGCCCGGCGGCCGTGAGGTCTATGCCGCCGCGAATCCCTCCGGGGACCTGGTGCTCACCGACCGGGACGTGCGGCCCGTCATCACTGTCACGTCCTGGGCCGATGGCACGGGTCTGGTCCTCGAAGGGACCTTCCCCGCGGTGCGTTACCACACCGACGAGCTGGTCCTGCGGCACAGCGGACACCAGGAGGAGCACACCTTCGCCGTGGAGCGCACGGGCGCAGGGTTCCGTGTGGTGCTGTCCCCCGGGTCCGTCGACGGCCCCGGAGGTGTGCTGCCGCTCGCCGAAGGCCGGTGGTACCCCTTCCTCCGGCAAGTGGGCGAGACCGACCCGGAGCGCTATTTCCCGCTGCGCGTGGTGCACCAGTTGCACGCCGGGCTGCCGCTGTGGCGGGAGGAGGGAGGACGCCGCTTCACCCTGGAGCGGCGCTTCCACGACCGGCTCTCCCTGCGGTCCGGCAGTGCCCTGGCACCGGCGGAGCGGGGCGCGTACGGGCAGCGGCTGCTGCGCGAGCGCTGGGCGGGCGCGCGCGGGGAGGAGCTGCGCGACGCCGTGCTGTACTCCAGCTTCGACGGGCGGCAGTACTCCGACTCGCCCCGCGCCGTCCACGAGGAGCTGGCCCGGCGCGGCACCGGCGTCGAACACCTCTGGGTGGTCCGGGACCAGCAGGCCGTCGTCCCCGCCGGGGTGCGCGCCGTGGCCCTGCACAGCGCCGAGTGGCACGAGGCCCTGGCCCGGAGCCGGTGGATCGTCACCAACACCCAGCTGCCCGAGTGGTTCGAACGTGCGGACGGTCAGTTCGTCGTCCAGACCTGGCACGGCACCCCGCTGAAGCGCATCGGCCGCGACCTGGCCGGAACCGCCTTCGCGGACACCGCGTACATGGAGTCCATGCCGCGGCGGGCCGCCCAGTGGAGCGTGCTCGTGTCGCCGAACAGCTTCTCCACACCGATCCTGCGCCGCGCTTTCGGTCACACGGGCGAGGTGCTCGAATGCGGCTACCCGCGCAACGACCTGCTGTACGCCCCCGACCGGGCGAAGACGGCCGACGCGGTCCGGCGGTCGCTCGCCGTGCCCGACGGCAAGCGGGTCGTCCTGTACGCCCCGACCTGGCGCGAGGACCGGCCCAAGCACGGCGGCCGCTACGGGCTCGACCTCCAACTGGACCTGCGACAGGCGCGGAAGGCGCTCGGCGAGGACCACGTCCTGCTGGTGCGCCGCCACTACCTGGTCGGTGGGAGTGTCCCGGAGAGCGACTTCGTCCGTGACGTGTCGCGCCACCCCGACGTCGCCGAGCTGATGCTGATCAGCGATGTGCTGGTCACGGACTACTCGTCCCTGATGTTCGACTTCGCCCAGACGGGCCTGCCCATGCTGTTCCACACCTACGACCTGGAGCACTACCGCGACACCCTGCGCGGTTTCTGCTTCGACTTCGAGAACCGGGCGCCCGGCCCGCTGATCACCGACTCGGCGGCGGTGGTCGAGGCACTGCGCGACCCGGACGCCGCGACCGCGGGCCACCGTGAGGCGTACGCCCGCTTCCGTGAGGCCTTCTGCGACTTCGACGACGGGACCGCCGCCGCACGGGTCGTGGACCTGATGCTGAAGGGGGCCCAGGCATGAGCACGCCCGACTTCAGCTGTGTGATCACCGCCGGTGAGGGCGGGGAGGAGGCACTGGCCGCCTCCCTCGAATCCGTGCTGGAACAGAGCATGCGCGCCGTCGAGGCCGTCGTCGTGCTGCCCTCCGGGGCCCCTGCCGCGCTGCGCGCGGCGGCCGGGACACAGGCCGGACGCTTCCCGGACCGGGTCCGGGTGCTCGACCCCGGCACGGACCGCGCCGCCTCGCTGCGCAACACCGGTCTGGACGCGGCGCGCGGCACCTACGTACTCGTGCTCGATGCCGGTGAACGCCTCCAGCGGCACGCCTGCCGCAACCTCTGGGAGGCCGGGACGCGTACCCGTGCCGATCTCGTCGCCGGGCGCTGGAGCCGTCTCACCGGGGACGGGACGAAGGAACGCGAACCCTCCTGGCAGCAACCGCTGTTCGCACGCTCCCGCACCGTCGCCCGGTTCACCGAAGCCCCCGAACTGGCCGTGCGCGACGCTCTGCTGACCGGATTCTGCGTACGCCGCGCGGCACTGGAACGCCATGCCCTTCGCTACGACGAGGACCTCACCCACAGCGCGGTCCTGTTCGGTCCCCTGGTGGCGGCCGTGGTCGGCCGGATCGCACTCGTACGCCGTCGGATCGTCTCGGGGCGGGCCGCGCCCGACGCCGGCCGGGATCTCGCCGGGCTCGTCGAGGCGCACCGGCGTGTGTGCCATGTGCTGGTGGCCCAGGGACTGGCGGGACTGCGCGAGGAGCGGGACCGGGCCTTCCTGCTGGACCACCTCGTGCCGCTCGTGCGGACCTTCCCCGAACGGCCCGCCGCCGCCCGCGAACGCATTGCGGCGACGGCGGCCCGGGTGCTGCCCGACGTCGTCCCCGAACCGGTCCTGCTGACCCTGCCGCCCGTCGAGCGCGTCGGCGTCCGGCTGCTGGAGCGGGGCGACGCGGACGGGGTGCTCACGGCGGCGTACGCGCTGCGGCGCAGGGGTGCCGTGGCAGCGCCCCTCTCGCTGAAGGACGACGGCCGGGTGTACTGGCACGGCGGCCCCGACCCCGTGCTGGACGTCACCGGACTCGGCCACCAGTACCGGCCGTTCGGCGAGCTGCGGCTGATGAACCGGGTCACCCGCTACGAGGCGCACGGCAGCCGGGTCCTGCTCGCGGGCCGGCTCGTCCTGCCCTCCCACACCGGGCCCGACCCGGACGGCCCCCTCACCGCCCGTCTCGAGTTCCGCGTACGCGACGGCTCCCGCACCTTCCGCGCCTCGGTCGACTCGCTGCGGCCCGACGCGACCGGGATCAGCTGGTCCACCGGCCTCGACGTGACGCGCCTGCTTCGCCCCTTCGGCCCGCGCGACACGGTGTGGGACGCGCGGATGGTGGTGGAGGACGGCCGGACCAGCTCGGTGAGCGACCTCTTCGCGCCGCACGACCTCGTCGGGCCCGGGGACCGTTCCCCCGCCCGGCCGCGGCTGGGCAGGACGACCGGGGACACCTGGCAGCCCTACATCACTCTCCGGGACCATCTGGCACTCAGGCTCGAAGCCCGGCACCGCCCCGCCCGCACGGCCCGGCGGCTGGTCCACTACGCCACCCACTTCCGCCCCGCACGCCGGCTGAGGCTGGCGCTGCGCGCCCTGGGCAGACGCCGGGACCGGTTGCACGCGAGGGGCTTCAAGACCGCGGTGTACCGCTCCTGGCTGCTGCGACTGCCCGCGCGCAAGGGGTCGGTGGTCTTCGAGAGCCACATGGGCACCTGCTACGGCGACAGTCCCCGCGCCGTCCACGAGGAGGTACGCGCCCGAGGGCTCCGGCTGCGCCCCGTCTGGGCGTACGCCGATTCCACGGAGGGCTTCCCCACGGACGCCCGGCTCGTGCGCCGCTGGTCCTGGCGCTATCTGTGGGCCCTCGCCAGGGCGGAGTACTGGGTCGACAACCAGGGGTTCCCGCAGAACCTCGACAAGCCCTCCGGCACGACCTACCTCCAGACCTGGCACGGGTCGGCGTACAAGCGCATGGGTTTCGACGAGACCCGGGTGCGCCTGCAGAACACCCCTCAGCGCGAACGGCTCCAGCAGGCCGTGCAACGCTTCGACCACTTCCTCGTACGCTCCGAGCACGACGAGCGCACACTGGCCCGTGCCTACCGGCTGCCCGAGCGGACGCTGCTGCGCACCGGGTACCCCCGCAACGACGTCCTGCTCGCCGCACGCGCGCGGGACGAGGCCGAGGGGCGGCTGCCCCGGCCGGCGCTCGCGGCCGAGCTCGGCCTGCCCGACCACCGCAAGGTCGTGCTGTACGCGCCGACCTTCCGGGGCGGGCCGGGCAGGCGCAAGCGACAGCGGCTCCTGCTGGACGCGGCGCGATTCGCGGAACGCTTCGGCGACAGGTACACGCTGCTGGTGCGGGCGCACTACCTGGAGGCGGCGAGTCTCCCGGCGTGCCCGCCGGGGACGGTCGTGGACGTCTCGCGTCACCACGACGTCAGCGAACTCCTCGCGCTCACCGACGTCCTGGTCACGGACTACTCGTCGATCATGTTCGACTACGCCCTCCTGGACCGCCCGATCGTCCTCTTCGCCCCCGATCTCGACGCCTACGCCGCGGAGCGGGGCAGCTACTTCGACCTGCGGGAGAAGGCGCCGGGACCCGTGACGGCGACCGAGGAGGAGCTGTTCGCCGTGCTGGAGCGGCTGAAGACCGCCGACACCGGGTTCCAGGAGCGACGCGCCGCGTTCGCCGAGGAGTTCGGCGCCTACGACCGGGGGGACGCGGCCCGCGCGGTGGTCGACACCGTGTTCGCCCGGCACGTCACCCCTTCCCGCACCGTCCCTACCGGGGAGGCCGGCCGATGAGCGGCAGCCGTGACATCTTCATCGTGTCCAACAGCACCGACGAGCTCGGCGGGGTGACGGGCTGGATGCACCGGACCGCCCAGTTGTTCCAGGAGTCGGGCCACCGGGTGCACACCGTCGGCGTCCACGCCGCCGAGCGGAAGATGGCCCTGCCCGATCCGCCCGGTTACCCCGTGACCGCTCTCCACCCGGCGCACCCTGCGACCCCCTGGGCGCCCAAGGGGCTGCGGGACCGCTTCCGTATCCCCGCCCGGCGGGCCGAGGCCCGCCGCGTCGTACGTAAACGGCGTGCCGTCGACCAGCTCTCGGAGATCTTCCGGGGGGCCCGGCCCGGTGGGGTGGTGATCGTCAGCCAGGTCTGGGCGATGGAATGGGTCGGAGAGGCGGACACCGGAGGGCTCCGGGTCATCGGGATGAGCCACGAGTCCTACGACTACTCCCGTGCGAGCCACCGCTACCGCTGGATCAGGAACCACTATCCGTCGCTCGACCACTGGCTCGTCCTGACGGCGGAGGACGCCGACAAGTGGGCGGGCGACGGGATGAACAACGTCGGTTTCATGCCCAACGCCCTGGCCGGGCTGCCCGAGGTGCCGTCCCCGCGCCGCGAGAAGTCCGTGGCGAGCATCGGCCGGCTCAGCGACCAGAAGGGCATCGACATGCTCCTGGACGCCTGGGCACTCGTGGCTCCGCAGCGTCCCGACTGGCGACTGGACGTGTACGGCACCGGGGAGGACGAGACGCAGCTCAGAACGCAGTGCACCGCCCTGGGCCTCGACACCTCCGTCGACTGGCGGGGGCGCACGGACGACGTCCCCGGAGCGCTGGCGGAGTCCTCCGTCTTCGTCCAGTCCTCACGCGGCGAGGGCTTCCCGCTCGCGCTGCTGGAAGCCATGGCCAGCGGCGTTCCGTGTGCGGCGTTCGACTGCGCGCCGGGCGTACGGGAGATCATCCGCGACGGCGAGGACGGGCTGCTCGCGCCCGCCGGTGACATCGGGGCCCTCGCCGACCGGCTGCTCCGGCTCACCGGCAACCCCCGGATGCGGGACGCGATGGGCGACCGGGCGCGGACCAACGTCCAGCGGTTCTCCGAGGCGGAGACCATGGGCCGCTGGGAAGAGCTGTTCGCCCTCCTGGAGCGCTGACCGGGCAGACGCCGCCCTCGGCCGGGCCCGTGCCCCCGGGCCCGTGCCGCGCGTGTCCTGTGCACCCGGGCCCGGGCGTCACCCGTTGGTGTACTCCCGTACCGGTACCTGCCGCGGCACCCCGGTGGGCCCGCGGCCCGCGGGCTGGGCGGGCAGCGGCATCTCCGACGTGTCGTCCAGGAAGACCCGCCGCACCACCCGCTCCGCCGCGTGCCCGTCGTCGTACGGACAGAACCGGGCGCGGAACGCCGCCCGGCGCTGCGCGGACCGGGGCCCGCGCCAGTGGTCGGTGGCGAAGATCTCGTGCAGCTCCTCCTGGTCCCGGGCCACCGCGCCGGGAGGGAAGGCCGCCGGGTCGAAGTACGTGCCCCGGGACGCCTCGTAGGCCTGTGCGTCCTCCAGGTGCAGGACGACCGGCCGGTCCAGGTTGACGTAGTCGAACATCAGCGACGAGTAGTCCGTGATCAGCCCGTCGGAGGCGAGACACAGCTCCTCGACGGACGGGTGGGCGCTGACGTCGATGATCCGCGGGTGCCGGATGTGCCCGGCGGCGGCCCGGGACGCCGTGTCCAGGTAGTGGGAGCGGGCCAGGATCACGAAGTGCGGGCCCAGGACGCGGATCAGCTGATCGAGGTCCAGTGCGTGCTGCTGGGCGCGGCGGTAGTCGCGGTGCGTCGGTGCGTACAGCAGGGCGGTGCTCCCCTCCGGCACGCCCAGGCGTTCGCGCAGCCGCGCGGTCCTGCCGGGGTCCGCGCGGTGGAAGACGTCGTTGCGCGGGCTGCCGTACTCCAGCGTGGTGTAACCCGACGGGTAGGTGCGCTCCCACACCAGCGTGGAGTGCTGGTTGGCCGAGAGCGAGAAGTCCCACTTGTCGACGTTGCGCAGCAGCTGTTCGAAGTCCATGCCGCCGGCCGCCGCGGGCCGGTGCACGAGGTCGGTGCCCATGGTCTTCAGCGGCGTGCCGTGATGGGTCTGCAGGAAGACCTGCCCCCGTCTCTTCACGAGTCTGCGGTCGAAGTTGACGTTGTTCACTAGGTACTTGGAGCGTGCCAGGGCCGCCCAGTACGCGGCCGTCCCCGGGTGCAGTACACGGGTCGTGTCTGGCACCGTGCGGGCGTCCTCCGGGCGGCAGATCCAGGAGGTGCGCAGCCCGGGCACGAGGGCCCTGGCCGTGGCCTCCAGCGCCGCGGGGCTGCAGGTGTAGCCCCGGTGCCAGTAGGCCGCGAACACCGCGTCCCCGCTCCGTACGGGCAGCAGCAGCTGGACGCGGTAGTGCAGCTGGAGCGCCGCCGCGCGCGCCGCCCGGTTCACCGACGCGGCGGTGCGCCCGAGCCGGCCGCGCAGCCGCTGAGCGGTCCACAGGGCGCGGTACGTGCGGTGGGCGCCCAGCCTGAACAGCGCGTGCCGAAGCCGCGCCCGGCGTGGCACGGGGGCGCCCGGCGTGCGGTAGCGGCGGCAGTGCGCGCGGGCCCGCCGGAAGAACTGGACCCGGGTGCCGCGCGGCAGCCGGTCCCTGGAGGTGAAGAGGGTCGAGAAGTGGTCGAGCATCCTGCGGTACATCACCGGTCGCCAGACGGCGAGTTCGGGGCGCCCGTCGATGAAGGCGAAGACCCGGTCGTACTGGTCGAAGACGTCGAAGTGCCTGCGGGTCGTCGTGGAGAGGATGTTGCCGCGGCGCCGCTGGCGGTAGCCGACGCAGACGGTGTCGAGCACGGCGATCGACCCGGCGGCCATCAGCACCGGGTAGGTCCAGGGCGTGTCCTCGTAGTAGCCCGGCGGGAAGGTGAACCCCCCGGCCTCGATGAACTCGCGGCGGTACGCCTTGTTCCAGACGACCATCAGCACCTTGAGCAGTTCGGGACGGTCGGCGAGCCGGAAGGAGGCCGGGCCGGTCTCGGAGAGGTGCTCGGCGAAGGTGTTGCGCACGCTCTCGCCCGACCAGTACGTCCGCGCGTAGTCGTAGACCAGGACGTCGGGGCCGCCGGTGGCCTCCAGCCGGTCGGCGATGGCCTGGAGCGCCTCGGGGGCGAAGGTGTCGTCGGCGTCGAGGAAGAGCAGGTAGTCTCCGGTGGCCCTGGCCACCCCGGCGTTGCGGGCGGGGCCGAGACCGGAGTTGCGCGGCAGGTGGACGGCGCTGACCCGGGGGTCGCGTACGGCGTACTCGTCGGCGATCGGGCCGCAGGCGTCCGGTGAACAGTCGTCGACCACGATGATCTCGTAGTCCTTGAAGGACTGGTTCAGCACGGAGTCGAGACACGCGTGCAGATACGCCTGGACCCGGTACGCGGGCACGATGACACTGAACCGGGGCACAACACATCCAGGGGTCGCTCGCGGGCGGGCAGGTGGCCCGCAAACGGCCGAAGGAGTGACATGGTTACGCCGGATGTGGCATACGGGGGAAGTGCGAGGTAGGGCGGCCCGTTCGAGAGTGAACGGACCGCCCTGATGTTGACGAACGCATGTGCTGTCCGGTGCCGGCCCCGCTACGTGTCGGCGCCGGCTCCCGTCACTTGACCGCTCCGGCCATCACACCGGAGACGAACTGCCGCTGGAAGGCGAAGAACACCGCCAGCGGGATCACCATGGACACGAAGGCGCCGGGCGCCAGCACGTCGATGTTGTTGCCGAACTGCCGTACCTGCTGCTGGAGCGCCACCGTGATCGGCGGGGACTCCGAGTCCGCGAAGATCAGTGCCACCAGCATGTCGTTCCACACCCAGAGGAACTGGAAGATCCCGAGTGAGGCGATCGCGGGGCCGCCGAGCGGCATCACGACCCGGGTGAACAGGCGGATCTCGCCCGCGCCGTCCAGCCGTGCGGCCTCCAGCAGCTCGCGCGGGATCTCGGCGAAGAAGTTCCTGAGCAGGAAGATGGCGAACGGCAGCCCGAACGCGGTGTGGAACATGATCACGCCGAAGGTCGTCTCGAAGATCCCGATGGTGCCGAAGAGCTCGGACACCGGGATGAGGGCGACCTGCACCGGGACCACCAGCAGCCCCACGACCACCAGGAACCACCAGTCGCGGCCGGGGAACTCCATCCAGGCGAAGGCGTACCCGGCGAGCGAGCCGATGACGACCACCAGGAACGTGGCCGGAACGGTGATCAGGACCGTACTGAACAGTGAATCCGTGATCGTCGAATTGTCCAGCAGACGCTGGTAGTTGGAGAAGGTCAGCTCGGAGGGGGCGGTGAACACCTTCCACCAGCCGCTCGCCGCGATGTCCTCGGGTCCGCGCAGCGAGGAGAGCAGCAGTCCGATGGTGGGCATCAGCCAGAACAGGCCCACCAGGACGAGGAAGACCCGCATGACTCCGCCGCCGGCCCGGGCGGCGATCCGCGCGCCCAGGGATTCCGTGGCTCCGGCGGGCCTGCCCGCCCGCCGGCCCTGTTCGGCCTGTGAGGTCTCGGTCGTCGTCACCGGCGCCCCTCCTTCCGGATCCGGCGGACATTGAACAGCATCACCGGGATCACCAGCAGCAACAGCAGTACGGCGATGGCGCTGCCGACCCCGAGATCCGCGTCAGTGCCGAACGAGGTGCGGTACAGCTGGAGGGCCAGGACATTGGCGTCGTCCTGCGAGGAACCCGGCGCGATGATGAAGACCAGGTCGAAGATCTTCAGTACGTTGATCATCAGGGTGACCAGGACCACCGCGAGCACGGGCGCCAGCATCGGGACCGTGATCCGGCGGAACACCTGCCACTCGTTCGCCCCGTCCACGCGCGCGGCCTCCAGGAGTTCGCGTGGCAGGCCCGCCAGCCCGGCGGCGATCAGCACCATCGCGAATCCGGCCCACATCCAGACGTAACTGCCGATGATCCCCGGCGTCACGAGGGACGGCCCCAGCCAGTCGACACCGTTGTACGGCTCGCGGAAGTTGTCCGCCGGCAGCCGGAGCAGGGACCCGTCGGCCGAGGCCGGCAGGGTGAACACACCGTCCGGGCCCGCCGTGGCCGTGGCCACGACCTTGCCGTCCTTCACCGCCTCGACGGTGAGGCCCTTGAGACCGAGCTCCTCCGGGTCGACGACGTTGGGCTTCCCGCCGCCGCCCTTGGTGAAGTCGAGCCAGGTCGTCCCGGTGATGCCGTCACCGGACGCGGTGGCCGCCTTCGCGGGCTCCGCGTCGCCCGGCATCTTCGCGGGCACCACGCCGACCAGCGGCAGGTTCGCCGGCTGCCCGGCGCGCACCGTCTCCTTCGTCACGAAGGAACCATCGCCGCCGGCCTTCAGCGGATGGACGGGCAGCGGATGCGCCTTCGGGAAACCGGAGGACTCCGCGAACGTGTCGTGCACCCCGACCGCCACGGCGTTGGCGACACCGCGCTCCGGCGCCTGCTCGTACACCAGCCGGAAGATGATGCCCGCGGCCAGCATGGAGATCGCCATCGGCATGAAGACGATCAGCTTGAACGCCGTACCCCAACGGATCCGTTCGGTGAGGACCGCGAAGATCAGCCCCAGGACGGTGGCGACCGTCGGTGCGAACACCACCCAGATCGCGTTGTTCTTGACCGCGGTCCGGATGGTGGCGTCCGTGAACAACGCCTCGTAGTTGTCGAGGCCGGCGAAACCGGTGCCGGACTGGTCGAGGAACGAGCGGTAGACGGAGTACACGATCGGATAGACGACGAGTGCGCCGAGCAGCACCAGGGCCGGCAGCAGGAACGCCGCCGCGACGGCCCTCCTGGTGCCGGTCACGCTTCCACGCGGCCGCCTGCCCGTGCCAGGACCCGTGTCAGGATGCTTGTCGGCGGGGGGCGCGCTCCCGGCGCCCCCCGCTGTCGCTGTGGTCACCCCGTCAGCTCGTGTACGCCTTGGCCGCGTCGGACTCCAGCTTCGCTTGAGTCCCCGCGATGTCCTTCGGGTTCTTCAGGAAGTCCTGGAGGGTCTTCCACTCACCCTTTCCCGGCGTCCCGCCGAACGACTGCGGGGCCTGGTCGGACATGTCGAACCGGACGTCGTCACCGGCGGCGATCAGCGCCTCCGCGATCTTGCGCTGCACGTCGTTCGGGTACGCGGCGGCGTCCAGAGCCTTGTTGGGCGAGATGAACCCGCCGGCCTCGGCCCAGATCCTCGCCGCGTCCGTCGAGGCGAGCCAGGTCAGCAGCGCCTGGGCGCCCTTGCCGTCCTTGAGCGCCACGGCCGCGTCGCCGCCCGTCACCACGGGGGAGTCCGCGCCGACCGCGGGGAACGGGAACACCTTGGCGTCCGTACCGATCTTCGCCTCGGTCTGCGCGATGTTGACGGAGACGAAGTCACCCTCGAAGACCATCGCGCCCTTGGGCTGGTCGCCGCCGGTGAACGTCTGGGTGACCGACACCGGGAACTCGGTCTGCAGGGCCCCGTCGGCGCCGCCGGAGATCAGGCTCGGCTTGCCGAAGAGCTCGGCGAGCGAGGTCAGGGCGTCCTTGACGGACGGGTCCGTCCACTTGATCTCGTGCTTGGCCAGCTGGTCGTACTTCTCCGGGCCTGCCTGGGAGAGGTAGATGTTCTCGAACCAGTCGGTGAGGGTCCAGCCGTCGGCGCCGCCCACCGAGACCGGGGTGACACCGGAGGCGGAGACCGTCTCGGCCGTGGCGACGAAGTCCTTCCAGGTCTTCGGCTCGCTCGCGCCCGCGTTCTCGAACGCCTTGGCGTTGTACCAGACCAGGGACTTGTTGGCGGCCTTGAAGTAGACGCCGTACTGGGTGCCGTCGACAGCGCCGAGGTCCTGCCAGACCTTCGCGTAGTTCTTGCTCAGTTCGGCCTTCGCCTCCGCGCCCACCGGCTTGGCCCACTTCTTGGCCACGGCCTGCTGGATCGCGCCCACCTGCGGGATCATCGCGACGTCCGGGGGCTGGCCGCCCGCGATCTTCGTACCGAGGAAGTTGACGATCGGGTCCTGCGCCGGGACGAAGGTCACCGTGGCGCCCGTCCGTGCCTCGAACTCGTCGAGGACCTTGGTGAAGTTGGCCTGCTCGGGCCCGGTCCAGACCGCGGCCACCGATATCTTCTCGCCGTCGAGCTTCGGCAGAGTGACGCTCGGCGCACTGCCCTCGCCCTTGCCGGCGTCGTCGCCCGGCTTGTCCTTACCGGCGCCGTCGTCACCGCATCCGGTGAGAGCCAGCGCCCCGATCGCGGTGAACACCAGTGCGGCCCTACGCATTCGAAGGGTTCTGCGCATCCCTGCCCCGTCTCTCCTGCGCGCGCATGAGCGCGGACCGGCACCAACGGTGGGACCCTGCGGTGCCGTTCACGTCTCACATCGTGCGGTTCACATCGTCCGTGCGCACAGTCCTATGCCCGGCGCACCGTGGCCGCAATACCGCCGTCCGCGCCAACTCCGTGATCGTGATCGGCTCGTGACGTCACGTCGGTGGACCGCCGACGCCGCTCCCGGAGCGGCAGCGAGCGACACCGGCCGGCCGGCGTGCCGTCATGGGACGGCGCTCAGGGGATCAGCGGGGGGAGCGGCTCCGCGTTCACCGAACGGGCGGCCCTCTCCAGGGCGCTGGCCAGCAGGGCCAGGTCCGTGGGGCCGTTGCCCAGCTCGCGGACCGGCCGACGGGCCGGCGGATCGCCCATCCGCTCCCACTCCAGCGGTACGACGGTGGGGCGGAGGGTCGCCGTGCGCGGGATGCGGCCGGTCACCCGGCCGCCCTGGAAGGGCGTCACCCGGCCGTCAGGATGCCCCAGCCGCCCCCGCCCCGGCGCCGCCTCGTCCGGGGACGGGGGGACGACGGGCGGGTCGAGCACGATGCGCAGCCGCGCGCCCCGCGCCAGTTCGGTGTCCTCGGTGCGGTCCGGGCGGGCGGACGTGGCGACCAGATGGACGCCGAGACGCCCGCCGTCCCTGGCCACGGCCTCCAGCACACGGACCACGGACCCGGCGGACGGGCGCCCGGGGCTGCCGAGCGCCGGGGCGACCAGGGCGTCGAAGTCGTCGGCCAGGACGACCAGCCGGGGAAGCGGCGAGGGCCCGGGGTCCGCGGGACGCGCCGCGGCGGGTCTCAGCCGCAGGGTGCCGCTCGCGGGCGATTCGAGGTCCCCGCGCTGTTCGGCGGCGCTCGCGGGACGGCGTCCGGTGAGCGTCTGCGACTCCTCGTACCGGGCGTGCCACTCGGTGAAGTCCAGGGAGCCGAGCAGCTCCGCCCGGCGCTTGAGCTCGCCGCCCAGCGCCTGCGCGAACTCCCGCATGCGTACGGGGTCGGAGGCCACCAGATGCGTGTGGACGTGCGGCAGCTCCGTGCAGGGGCGCAGTCCCTCGCCGCGCTCCCCGTGCTCACCGCCCGCCCCGTCGATGAGGAGTATGCCGAGCCGGTCGGGCCGTGCGGCGGCGGCCAGTGAGGCGGCGACGGCGCGCAGCAGCTCCGTACGGCCGCTGCCCGCGGGGCCCTCGATCAGCAGATGAGGGCCTTCGTCGGCCAGGTCGACGGAGAGCGGACCCCTGGGACCGGCGCCCAGCACGATCACGGGGCGTCCCGCGTACCCGGCGGACGCTGCCGCGGGCCCCGTCTCCACGGCCCCGCTGTCACGCCGCTGCGCGCCGATCCGGGGGGAGCCGCCGTCCCCCGCGGTGGTGTAGGCGGAGCGGCCGGAGCCCGCGCTGGTCGGCCCGCTGCCCCGGAACGGGGTGCGGCCGGAGTCGGGGGACTCGCGCTGCGCGGCCACCCGGGGCCCGGTGCTCAGGGTGCGGCCGGAACCGGTCGTGTCCAGGTCCGCCGCGCCGGATGCGGCCGGGCGGACCGTCGCGCCCGGCTGTTCCTCGGCCGTGGAGGCCCAGCGGGCCATCAGGGAGGCCGGTGTGGCTCTGGCGAGACCGAGCTCGTCCAGCAGACGGGCGGACGGCGGCAGGGCTGCCGCCGTGGGCCGGCCGGGCAGGGCGGTCGAGCCCTCGTCGCGCAGCGGGGCGAGGGCACGCCCGAACCGCTCGGCCCAGGCGACCGACACGGCGTCCACCGCGGCGACGGTGCCGTGGCCCGCCGCCTGGCCTCCCGCCGTGCGCAGCAGCCGCAGCGCCGTCGCCACGTCGCCGCTGAGCATGGCGACCGCTCCGCACTCCCTGAAGGCGATCGAGGCCCGGCACGCGGTGTCGTAGGTCGCGGCGACCGGGGACGTCGGGGAGGCGGCCGGGGTCTCGGCCAGGCAGATCAGATGGATCCCGGAGGCCGCTCCGGCTCCGGCCAGCCCGGCCGTCGTCTCGCGCAGGGCCGCGGAGCCGGGATCGCCGTCCACGATCACCACGGTGTACGGCCCGGCGTGCCGGCGGGCCGCCTCCGCGACGGCGGACCGGTCGGCGCTCGCCCAGCCGGACCCCAGAGGGCCCTCCTGCATGCGGCGCTCCAGCTCCGCGGCCCGGGCGCCCGCCTGCTCGCGGTCGTAGGCGAGGAGCAGGCGGCAGTCCTGGCCGCGCATCGGACGCAGATGGGGCAGCCAGCCGAGCCAGGACCACTCGCGCCGCCGCTCCTCCAGGCTCCGGGACCGGTCCGTGCTGATCAGCACGATCTCCAGGTCGAACGGGGAGTGCAGGGCGGCGAGCTGCGCCACCGTCGACCGGGCCAGCCCGGACAGCCGGGCGCGCGGACCCGCGAGCCCCAGCGAGCCGGCCTCCCGCAGGCCCACGGTGACCGGCACGGCGGGCAGGTCGGCCCGCTCCGTCGTCCCCAGCCGTACGACCAAGGCCTCGGGGTGGGTGGTGTCGCGCTCCCAGAGGCGGGGACCGGGGCCGAGCGCCGTGAGGAGCACGGTCGCGGGATCCGGCCAGGTCCCCGCGGGCGCGGAGGGGGAGTGAAGGGGTGCGGAGGGGGCGTGCGCGGCCCGTGCGGGATCCTGTCCGGCTGCCGACGGGTCACCGGGCATCGCTTCGTGCGCCTGTTCCCCCTTGCCGCCGGCGAGCCGCCGCGCCCAGGCGCCTATGCCGCCGCGTCTGGAGGGCTCAGGGTGGGTGAGCGGGGCGCCGCGGCCGTGGGTGACCTGGGGAGACGGGTGGCGCTGTGGGTCGTCGTGCCCGGCCGGCCCGTCGTCGTAGGTCCGGTGCGTGGGGTGCTCGGCGGCGGTGCTGTACGCGTGGCCGTGCACCCCGGTGCCGGCCGGGCCCGTCCCCGTGCCGGCCGGCACCGGGACGCCCGGGGCCTCGGCGAGGGCCACCCTGAGATGGCCCTCGCCGTCGGGTGCGGTCGTCAGCGTGGGCGTACGGGTTCCGGACGTGAGCCGGAGCGTGGACTCCCCGAGCCGCAGCAGGGCGCCGGGGGCCAGCCGGACCGGGCGGTCGTGGACGTCCGCGCCGTCCAGGGAGGTGCCGTTGGTGGACCCGAGGTCGGCGACGGACACCCGGCCGTCCTCCGAGACGGTCACGGCGCAGTGCAGCCGGGACACGTCGGGGTCGTCGAGCGGGACGTCGGCCTCGGCGGAGCGGCCGATCCGGATCTGTCCGCCGTGCAGCAGATGGACCCCGCCGGCGTCCGGTCCAGCGATCACGTGCAGCTGTGCGGGAACGGCGTCGTCGGCCGCCTCGTCGTCCCCGGGTACCTGGAGGGAGAGCACCGCGCCGTCCGTCAGGGGCGGCTCACCGAGGGCGCAGCGCTGGGGGTCGAGCCGCTCGCGCCCGGCGTACAGCACGATGGCGCCACCGCCCTGCGAGCCCTCTGGGCCCGCGACCGCCGTGGCCAGGCCGGAGGCGACGGCGGCGAGAGCCGTGCCGGCCGGGGCGGTGACGAGCACGTCGCAGGCGCGCGCCGGGTTCTGGCCGCTGTGCGGCGCGAGGACGGTCAGCCGGATCTGCATCGCCGTCAGCGGTCCCTTCTGCGCGGGGTGCCCGGCAGGGGAAAAGCCCTGTGATTCCCCCCACCCGGCACGGACGCGTCGTCCGGTACAGGTCGTCACGGAACGTGAGGCTCCGTACCCCACGGTTCTGTGCTGCAGGCATCCTCGCACCTGCCACTGACAACACGCCCGGGGGTGACCGCTTAGTGATCTTGAATGGCCGAGTGTGGGTGTAAAAGTGCCTGCTTGGTCCTGCCGGGGAGGTGCTGCACACTCGTTCGGCAACCAACTCTTCCGAGTGCGCGTCTTCCCGCTGACACAGCGGTGACGCGACCGGAGGACGACCGACCGGTGCCCCGTACGGCGGCATTAGAGTGGGCCGGAACACATCCGGGCGGGCCCGGGGGGACCGCAAGCACATCGACCAGCAGGGAGCGCATGACGTGCGGCCGGTAGGCAGCAAGTACCTGCTCGAGGAGCCGCTCGGACGCGGCGCCACGGGCACCGTCTGGCGAGCCCGCCAGCGGGAGACCGCGGGCGCCGAGGCGGCCGTCGCCGGGCAGCCCGGTGAGACCGTTGCGATCAAGGTGCTCAAGGAGGAACTCGCCAACGACGCGGATGTCGTGATGCGGTTCCTGCGTGAGCGCTCCGTGCTGCTGCGGCTCACCCACGCGAACATCGTGCGCACCCGGGACCTCGTCGTCGAGGGCGATCTCCTCGCCCTGGTGATGGACCTGGTCGACGGCCCCGACCTGCACCGTTATCTCCGTGAGAACGGTCCGCTCACCCCGGTCGCCGCCGCGCTGCTCACCGCGCAGATCGCGGACGCGCTGGCCGCGAGCCACGCGGACGGTGTCGTGCACCGTGACCTGAAGCCCGCCAACGTGCTGCTCGACGAGCGCAACGGCGAGATGCACCCGATGCTCACCGACTTCGGCATCGCGCGCCTCGCGGACTCCCCGGGCCTGACCCGGACGCACGAGTTCGTCGGCACGCCCGCCTACGTGGCGCCCGAGTCGGCCGAAGGCCGTCCGCAGACCTCCGCCGTGGACATCTACGGCGCCGGCATCCTCCTGTACGAACTGGTCACCGGCCGTCCGCCGTTCGCCGGGGGCACCGCTCTGGAGGTCCTGCACCGGCACCTCAGCGAGGAGCCCCGCCGCCCCGGCAACGTCCCCGAGCCGCTGTGGACGGTGATCGAACGCTGCCTGCGCAAGGACCCGGACCAGCGGCCCAGCGCCGTGAACCTCGCCCGCGCGCTGCGTACCGTCGGCGAGGGCATCGGCGTGCACGCGAACTCGGCGCAGATCGCCGCCGCCGAGGGCGTGGGCGCCCTGCTGGCCCCCGACCCGGCGCCCGCCGCCGTCCCGGAAACCCCGGGCGCCGCGGACCAGACCCAGGTGCTGCCGAGCAACGCGGGTTCGTACGACCCCGCGGCCCCGACCAGCGTGATGCAGCAGACCCCGGGCGGGGGCGGCCAGGCCGACCCGACCGCGATGATGCCGCCCGTACCGCCGCGCCCCGACGGCCCCCCGCAGCCCGACGAGCCGCACCCCTGGCAGTCCCAGCTCCGGGCAGCCCGGGACCGCAACGAGCAGACGCAGGTCCAGTACCTCGACCCGAGCCAGGACCCGCTGCGCCGTCGGCCCCAGCGCCAGCAGCCGCCCCAGGCGCAGCAGCAACAGCAGCAACAGCAGCCCCAGGCCCCGCAACGACGGCAGCCGCAGCGCCAGCAGCCCCAGCAGTACCCCCAGCAGCAGCCGCAGCGCTACCAGCAGCCGCAGCAGCCCCAGCAGCGGCAGCAGTACGCGCCCCCGCAGCAGCCCGCACCCCAGCCGCCGGCCCCGCGACAGCCGAGGCAGCGCAGCGCCAACCCGATGCGCATCCCCGGCCTCGGCTGCCTCAAGGGCTGCCTGTTCTCCGTGGTGCTGCTGGTCGTCGCCGCCTGGCTCATCTGGGAACTGACGCCGCTTCAGGACTGGATCGCCCAGGGGCAGAGCTTCTGGGACGCCATAGGGGACGGCATCGGCAACGTCACCGACTGGTTCAAGGAACTCGGCGGGACCGATTCGGGCGGCACGACCGGTCAGTAACATCCCCCGGTTCGTGTCTTTGTCGACTTCTGCGGGCCCAATTCGCCCGCAGAAGTGAAGGTTGGCGCCATCCCGGGCACGCGACCCCCCGTTCGCCGCGTAACTTTGTCGACCGGGGGGTCAACGCCAGCCGCTGAGGGAGCAGTCTTGGCACGGAATATCGGCAGCCGGTACACCGCCCACCAGATCCTGGGGCGCGGCAGCGCCGGCACGGTGTGGCTCGGCGAAGGGCCCGAGGGCCCGGTCGCCATCAAGCTGCTCCGCGAGGACCTCGCGTCCGACCAGGAGCTCGTGGGCCGCTTCGTACAGGAACGCACCGCGCTGCTCGGGCTCAGCCATCCGCACGTCGTCGCCGTCCGCGACCTCGTCGTGGACGGCACCGACCTGGCGCTGGTGATGGACCTCGTGCGGGGCACGGATCTGCGCACCCGCCTGGACCGGGAGCGCCGTCTCGCGCCCGAGGCCGCCGCGGCGATCGTCGCGGACGTCGCCGACGGCCTCGCCGCCGCGCACCGCGCCGGAGTGGTCCACCGCGACGTCAAGCCGGAGAACATCCTGCTCGACATGGAGGGCCCGCTCGGCCCCGGCGGTTCACACCCCGCGCTGCTCACCGACTTCGGCGTCGCCAAGCTCATCGACACCCCGCGCCGCACCAAGGCCACCAAGATCATCGGCACGCCGGACTACCTGGCCCCCGAGATCGTCGAAGGGCTTCCGCCCCGCGCCGCGGTGGACATCTACGCCCTCGCGACCGTGTTCTACGAGCTCCTCGCCGGCTTCACCCCCTTCGGCGGCGGCCACCCCGGGGCCGTCCTGCGCCGTCATGTGACCGAGACGGTCGTCCCGCTCCCGGGCATCCCCGAGGAGCTCTGGCAGCTGCTGGTCCAGTGCCTGGCCAAGGCCCCGGCCTCCCGGCTGCGCGCCTCCGAGCTCGCGACCCGGCTGCGTGAACTGATCCCGCTCCTGTCCGGGATACCCCCGCTCGACGTCGACGAGCCGGACAACGAGGCCGAACCGCAGACCTACGACGAGCAGCAGTACACCCCGGCGCGCGAGGAGCCCCGCCGCCGCGGAGCGGTCCCGCTGGTGCCCGGATCCTCCCCCGACTCCAACCGCGACACCCACACGAGCATGCGCGTCCCCGCCCCCGACGAACTCTCCGGCGGCCCCCTCGGCACGGCCCGCGCCCCCCGCGCGCCCGGCAGGCCACGCCCCGGCTCGGCCCGCAACAAGTCGGCGGCCGTCCGCAAGCGCAGGATCACCCTCGGTGTGGCGACCGTCGCCCTGTGTGCCGCGATAGGGGTCGGCGGATGGTTCGCCACGAGCGGCGACGACCCGGGCTCGTCCCCCGATGACACGCGGAACTCGGCGCCCACGGCCCCCTGAGAGGCGGCCCGGGAGAGTCGGGGTCCGGGGGAGGGGCAGGTTCACCCGTCCAGCCGTTACGCTGGACCCGTGGCAGTCGTCGATATTTCCGAAGAGCTGAAGTCCCTCTCCTCGACCATGGGGTCGATCGAGGCCGTCCTGGACCTCGATGCGCTGAGGGTCGACATCGCCGCGCTCGAGGAGCAGGCGGCGGCGCCGTCCCTCTGGGACGACCCGGACGCGGCGCAGAAGATCACCAGCAAGCTTTCGCACCTCCAGGCCGAGGTCCGGAAGACCGAGACCCTGCGCGGCCGCATCGACGACCTCGAGGTCCTCTTCGAGCTCGCCGAGGACGAGGGCGACGCCGACGCGCGCGCCGAGGCGGAGAGCGAGCTGGAGTCCGTCCGGAAGGCGCTGGACGAGATGGAGGTCCGCACGCTCCTCTCCGGCGAGTACGACGCGCGCGAGGCCCTGGTCACCATCCGCGCCGAGGCCGGTGGCGTCGACGCGGCCGACTTCGCCGAGAAGCTCCAGCGCATGTACCTCCGCTGGGCCGAGCGGCACAACTACAAGACCGAGGTCTACGAGACGGCGTACGCCGAAGAGGCCGGCATCAAGTCGACCACCTTCGCCGTCGAGGTGCCGTACGCCTACGGCACGCTCTCCGTCGAGCAGGGCACCCACCGGCTCGTCCGGATCTCGCCCTTCGACAACCAGGGCCGGCGCCAGACGTCCTTCGCGGGTGTCGAGGTGCTGCCCGTGGTCGAGCAGACGGACCACGTCGAGATCGACGAGTCCGAGCTCCGCGTCGACGTGTACCGCTCGTCGGGCCCCGGCGGCCAGGGCGTCAACACCACGGACTCCGCCGTCCGTCTGACCCACCTGCCCACCGGCATCGTCGTCTCCTGCCAGAACGAGCGCTCGCAGATCCAGAACAAGGCGTCCGCGATGAACGTCCTCCAGGCGAAGCTCCTCGAGCGCCGCCGCCAGGAGGAGCAGGCGAAGATGAACGCGCTCAAGGGCGACGGCGGCAACTCCTGGGGCAACCAGATGCGTTCGTACGTCCTGCACCCGTACCAGATGGTCAAGGACCTGCGTACGGAGTTCGAGATGGGTAACCCGGAAGCGGTCTTCAACGGCGAGATCGACGGTTTCGTCGAGGCCGGCATCCGCTGGCGCAAGCAGAACGAGAAGTAGCCTCACCCGTAGGGATTGTCGGGCCCGGACAGTTTTCCCTGTCCGGGCCCGCCCTCTTTTCACCTCGACGTGTATGCCCGGTAGTTGAGGGGGAGATGTGACCGATGAGTCACAGTCGTGATTCCGAATAGCCGTCAAGAACCCCCATAGCGGCCCGTATGCCCCCGAAACGGCCTTGACGTAGCCCTTATCTCTGGACAGGGTGCTAGAGCAGCACGCGTATGTCTGGGACAGGTGTGATCGGGGGCGGGCGGGATGACCACGTACGGCGTGGCCCTGCAGAGAAAGTGACCCCGCAGGGCCGAGGACCGCATATGGCTGCTCCATCGACGAGATCAGCTACTGGGGGTAGCAACAGATGACGAAGAAGACGCGAATCCGCGTCGCGCGTATAGCCGCTGGTGCGGTTATCGCCGCAGGTGCCTCGCTCACGGCCGCCGGTGCGGCCCAGGCTGCGGGCATCGTGAACATCGGTGTGGACACCGAAGAGGCCACTGTCAGCACCCAGAGCACGGCGGGCGGCAGCGATGCCGGCGGCGTCGACGGCGGTGGCGAGAGCGGTGCCGGTGGCGTCGACGGCGGTGCCGATGGTGGTACTGACGGCGGCACCGACGGTGGCGCCGGTGGTCTCATCGGCGGCCTCATCGGGGGTGCTGACGGCGGTGCCGATGGTGGTACCGATGGTGGTGCTGACGGCGGCACCGACGGTGGTACCGATGGTGGTACCGATGGTGGTACTGACGGTGGTACCGATGGTGGTACTGACGGCGGTACCGATGGTGGTACTGACGGCGGCACCGACGGTGGTACTGACGGCGGCACCGACGGTGGTACTGACGGTGGTACCGATGGTGGTACTGACGGTGGTACCGATGGTGGTACTGACGGTGGTACCGATGGTGGTACTGACGGCGGCACCGATGGTGGTACCGACGGTGGTACCGATGGTGGCACCGACGGTGGTTCCAGTGCGGGCACCGACGGCGGGACCGACGGCGGATCCACCGGTACGCCGGACCCGTCCTACCCGGACGCCGATGACAACACCGACACGGACAGTGTCGGCAACCAGCCGGTCGAGCAGGGCAAGGGCAAGGACGAGCTCGCCGAGACCGGTGCGGCCGAGACCACGTTCCTGCTGCTCGGTGCTGCCACGATGATCGCCGGTGGCATCGGCTTCCGCCTCCTGCCGCGTCTGGTCGGCGGCGGTCGTACGGTCGCCTGACGCCCGTAAGCGCATGCAGAAGGGCCCGGGAGAGCCTTTACGGCCTTCCCGGGCCCTTCCGTGTACCGAGCCGCTCCTGCGGCCGTACGCACACGTTTCAGCCCCGCCGGGCGGCGAGGTGCCGCCTCCGGCTCAGATGGCCTGGTGTGCCAGCAGCGCGAGGGCGGCCACCAGGATCACCATCAGTGCGACGAGCATCGCCGGGCTGAGCCCGGCGAAGGGTCCCTGCTCCTGCATCCGCTCCCGGCTCGCCCGGCAGACACGGCAGCGGCCCTCGTTCACGGGCGCCGCGCAGTTCGCGCACACCAGTCGGTCATAGGTCATGCGCAGTCCTCCTCCCGCGCGGCGGGAGCCGCATTCACGTTCTCTCCGCACAACGCTCCGGGAAACGAGACTGTTCCCCCTACCACTGTGCCAGCTCGGGCGGGTTTCGGCGCGGCCCGAAGGGCAAGGTCCGGCACGCCCCGTTTCGTTCCATGCCGCTTTCCGTCACAAATCCCTCATTGACGGACGCCGACTGCACGCGCTCACCCGGTTCGCGTATGGTCACGCTCACCTACCCCCGGCCGACCGTGGTGCATCCGTGATCCGATTCGACAACGTCTCCAAGACCTACCCGAAGCAGAGCCGCCCAGCTCTCCGGGACGTCTCACTCGACATCGAGAAGGGCGAGTTCGTCTTCCTGGTGGGCTCCTCCGGCTCCGGCAAGTCCACCTTCATGCGGCTCATCCTCCGTGAGGAGCGCGCCAGTCAGGGCATGGTCCATGTGCTCGGCAAGGACCTGGCGCGGCTGTCCAACTGGAAGGTGCCGCAGATGCGCCGCCAGCTGGGCACCGTCTTCCAGGACTTCCGGCTCCTCCCCAACAAGACCGTTGCCGAGAACGTGGCCTTCGCGCAGGAGGTCATCGGCAAGCCCCGCGGCGAGATCCGCAAGGCCGTGCCGCAGGTGCTCGACCTCGTGGGTCTCGGGGGCAAGGAGGACCGCATGCCCGGTGAGCTCTCCGGTGGTGAGCAGCAACGTGTCGCGATCGCGCGGGCGTTCGTCAACCGCCCCATGCTGCTGATCGCTGACGAGCCGACCGGCAACCTCGACCCGCAGACCTCCGTGGGCATCATGAAGCTGCTGGACCGGATCAACCGGACCGGCACCACCGTGATCATGGCGACCCACGACCAGAACATCGTCGACCAGATGCGCAAGCGCGTCATCGAGCTCGAGCAGGGCCGTCTCGTACGTGACCAGGCGCGCGGCGTCTACGGCTACCAGCACTGAGAAGGGCCGGCGGCTCGGTCCGCCGGCCCCTGTGAGCCTCTGCACGAGCATCGAGTACTGAAAGGACGCCATGCGCGCCCAGTTCGTCCTGTCGGAGATCGGCGTCGGTCTTCGTCGTAACCTCACGATGACCTTCGCGGTCGTGGTCTCCGTCGCCCTCTCGCTCGCCCTGTTCGGCGGTGCGCTGTTGATGCGCGAGCAGGTCAGCTCGATGAAGACCTACTGGTACGACAAGGTCAACGTCTCGATCTTCCTCTGCAACAAGAACGACGCCAAGGACGTGCCCAAGTGCGCCAAGGGCGCCGTCACGGCGGAGCAGAAGAAGGAGATCAAGGCGGACCTCGAGAAGATGGAGGCCGTGGAGAAGCCGGTCCTCTTCGAGACGGTCGACCAGGCGTACAAGCACTACCAGGAGCAGTTCGGCGACTCGCCGATGGCCGGCAACATCACGCCGGACCAGATGCAGGAGTCCTTCCGGGTCAAGCTGAAGGACCCGCAGAAGTACAAGGTCGTCGCGACGGCCTTCGCCGGCCGTGACGGCGTGCAGTCCGTCCAGGACCAGCGGAGCATCCTGGACAACCTCTTCGGGCTGATGAACGGCATGAACGTGGCCGCTATCTTCCTGATGGGGCTGATGCTGGTCATCGCGCTGATGCTGATCGTGAACACCGTCCGCGTCTCGGCGTTCAGCCGGAGACGGGAGACGGGCATCATGCGGCTGGTGGGAGCCTCGGGCTTCTACATCCAGATGCCGTTCATCATGGAGGCCGCGTTCGCCGGCCTGATCGGTGGACTGCTCGCCTGCGTGATCCTGATAGCGGCCAGGTACTTCCTGATCGACGGCGGACTCGCGCTCCAGGAGAAGCTGAACCTGATCGACTTCATCGGCTGGGAAGCGGTGCTGACGAAGCTTCCGCTGGTCATCGCGATCGGGCTGCTGATGCCCGCCGTTGCCGCTCTCTTCGCGTTGCGCAAGTACCTCAAGGTGTGACGAGCGCCCCGTACCGCATGCGGCGAACGCGCCGTGTGCGGACGGGGCGTTGTCCTACACTCGGCCACATGCCGGGCCATACGTACCATTTGAAACCCCGCGGGATCTACCGCGGGGCGGCCCTGACGTTGGTGTTCGCGAGCGTGCTGGCCACCGCCGCGGCCACCGGGTCCCTGCCCCGCGAGGACGACACGGGCACGGAGATAAGGACACGGGCGGTGTCCTCCACGGTCGGCGGTGTGGACCGTGAGGAGATCGCGGACGCGGCCGCCGACGCGGAGGCCGACGGGAAGTCCGGTACGGACGCCGCCGAGGAGGTCGTCAGCCGCAGCGGGGACCGCTGGGGCGCGGTGTACGACGAGCGGGAGTACGAGGATTTCGAGCAGGCCCTCGACGGCTCGTACACCGGGGTGGGTGTCTCCGCCCGCCGCTCGGCCCGTGGCGAGGTCGCCGTGACCGCGGTCCAGTCCGGCGGACCGGCGGACCTGGCCGGCGTGCGCAAGGGAGACCTGCTGCGCACCGTGGACGGCCGTCCGGTCGAGAAGCGCCCCGTCGCCGAGGTGGTCGCGCTGCTGCGCGGGGACCGTGCGAAGGCGGTCGAGGGCTCCCCGGTCGTCCTCGGGATCGGCCGCGGCGGACACACCTGGACCACGACCCTGCGCAGGGCCCGGCTCAGCACCGACCCGGTGAGCGTCCGGCGGCTCGGGCAGGGCCCCTCCTCCGCCGTGCTGATCAAGGTCGCCGCGTTCACCAAGGGCGCGGGCACCGCGGTCCGCGACGCCGTGGAGGAGGTGCCCGGGGACGCCGGGATCCTCCTGGACCTGCGGGCCAACTCGGGCGGGCTGGTCACCGAGGCCGTCACCGCCTCCTCCGCCTTCCTGGACGGCGGGCTCGTCGCCACCTACGACGTGCACGGTGAGCAGCGTGCCCTGTACGCCGAGCCCGGTGGGGACACCGGTCGGCCGGTGGTCGTCCTGGTGGACGGCGGCACGATGAGCGCGGCCGAGCTGCTGACGGGCGCGCTGCAGGACCGGGGGCGGGCGGTGACCGTCGGATCACGCACCTTCGGCAAGGGATCCGTGCAGATGCCCAGCAAGCTTCCGGGCGGCTCGGTGGCCGAGCTGACCGTGGGGCACTACCGCACTCCGGCCGGCCGCAGCGTCGAGGGAAGCGGCATCACGCCGGACGTCGGGGCGGGTCCGGAGGCCCAGCAGCGGGGCGAGACGGTATTGAGTGGCCTCGGGGGTGGGTCGTAGTGCGAAAATGACCGCACTATGGCCAAGGAAAAAGACACCGAACGCAAGATGATTGCGCAGAACAAGAAGGCGCGGCACGACTACCACGTCCTCGACACCTACGAGTGCGGTCTCGTACTGATGGGTACCGAGGTCAAGTCGCTGCGGATGGGCAGGGCGTCGCTGGTCGACGGCTTCGTCCAGATCGACAACGGGGAGGCGTGGCTGCACAACATCCACGTCCCGGAGTACGTGCAGGGCACCTGGACCAACCACTCGGCGAAGCGCAAGCGCAAGCTGCTCCTGCACCGGGCCGAGATCGACAAGCTCCAGTCCAAGTCGCAGGAGACGGGCCACACGATCGTGCCGCTCGCGCTGTACTTCAAGGACAGCCGCGTCAAGGTCGAGATCGCGCTCGCGAAGGGCAAGAAGGAGTACGACAAGCGTCAGACGCTGCGCGAGAAGCAGGACACGCGGGAGACGAACCGTGCGATCTCGGCGGCCCGCCGGCGGCAGCGCAGCGCGTAGCCGCCACCCGGACCGGGGCCCGCGCCCCGGAGCCACCGGAATACGGTGGCATCCGCGTGCGTTGGTCACGTACGATGGGCCGTGCACCTCACAGAGGGTGCGCGCATTTGAAAAAACAACATGGGGATGATCGGTTTCGACAGCGGATGTCGAAGCAGGGGAAGCGAGTCGAGGAAGCGGCAATGATCTCGTAAACCATATGTCGCAAACAATAATCGCCAATTCCAAGCGCGATTCCTCCGCCTTCGCCCTCGCTGCCTAATTAGCAGCTAAGCGAAGACTCTGCGGAGTGTCAGCCCGGGGGTGATCCCGACCCGGATCCTGGCATCAACTAGGGATCTAAACTTCTAAGCCCGGTCACGGGGCCTAGGAGGAAATCAAACAGTGGCTGGGCCTGTCGGAGGCTTGTTCGCGTGACCTCCGGGGCCGAGAAAAGCGTAGCGAACTGCACTCGGAGAAGCCCTGGTTCCGCACCGTTGGACGCGGGTTCGATTCCCGCCATCTCCACAATTCCCATGTGAACGAGGACCCCGTTGCCTGTCGGCAGCGGGGTCCTCGTTTTTTCATGTGTGCCGCCCGGGCACGTCAGGCCCGGCGTGTCCCCACGGCCGCGACGGCCAGGGCGAGTGCGGCCGCGCACGTCGGAGCCGCGTATCCGGCGACCGTTCCCGCGTGCTCCACCGCCCAGCCGCCCACGGCCGAGCCGACGGCCACCCCGCCCAGCAGAGCCGTGACAGCGAGCGTCATGCCCTCGTTGAGCTGCGCCTGCGGGGTGAGCCGCTGGACCAGGGTCATCCCGGTGACCATGGTGGGCGCGGTGGCGGCCCCCGCCAGCAGCAGGCAGCACGCCAGCACGGGCAGCGAGCCGGTCGTGGCCGTGGCCAGCAGGGGGAGGGACATCAGCGCGGTCATTCCCGTCAGGCAGAGCAGCAGCCGGCGCCCGACCCGCGCGGCGGGGCGCAGCGACCCGTACAGCAGCCCGGCCACGCAGGAGCCCCCGGCCTGGAGCGCGAGGATCGCGCCCCCCGCGTGCGCGATGGAGACGACCTCCATCGAGCCGAAGACCGCCCCGGTCGCGAGGAACACGGCGAGCAGGGCGGCCATGCCGGGGGTGCGCAGGGGCGAGGCTGCCCGGGTGCCGGGGGTCACCGGCGGTTCGGTGGCACGCTGCGCGGCGAAGACCAGGACGCCGGTCATCAGCAGGACCGCTCCGGTGAGGGTGCCGGCTTCGGGGAAGAGGGCGCCGCACAGGGACGCGGCGAGGACCGGGCCGAGCATGAAGCACAGTTCGTCCGCGGCCTGTTCGAAGGAGTTGGCGGTGTGCAGGGCCGCCGGGTCGCCACGGTGCAGATGGGCCCAGCGAGCCCGCGACATGCCACCGGTGTTCGGGGTGGTGGCCGTCGCGGCGTAGGCGACGAAGAGCGTCCAGACCGGTGCGTCGTGGTGTACGCAGAGCACCAGGGCCAGTGAGCCGAGCACGGCGACCGCCGTGGCGGGCACCGCGATCCTGGCCTGGCCGTACCGGTCGACGAGGCGGGCGGTCCAGGGGGCGACCACTGCGGTCGCGGCCAGTCCGGTCGCGGTGACGGCCCCGGCCAGGGCGTACGAACCGTGGGCCCCGGCGATCATGATGACGGCGCTGACGCTGAACATCCCCATGGGCAGCCGGGCGAGGAGGTTGCCCGCAGTGAAGGCGCGCGCGCCGGGGGTGGCGAGCAGCCGTACGTACGGATTGGACGGGCCGGCGGGAGCCGGGGCAGCAGGAGCCGGGCCGGCGGTTTCGAGAGGCACGTCCTCCAGCCTCGGATCGGGTGGCCCGTGCTGTCCAACACCTGATCGGAGGCCACTGACGCACTTCTGTTGTAAATTCGGCCGGTGGCCGCCATCGACACCGATCCCCGCATCCTCCGCGCCTTTGTCACCGTGGCCGAGGAACTCCACTTCACCCGCGCCGCCGCCCGGCTCTACGTGGCGCAGCAGGCGCTGAGCCGGGACATCCGCAGGCTGGAGCGCGAGCTGGGCAGGGAGCTCTTCGTCCGCACCACCCGGCAGGTGTCCCTCACCCCGGACGGTGAGCGCCTCCTGCCGTACGCCCACCGGGTGCTCGACGCGCACGCCGCGCTCCGTGCCGCCTTCGCGGACCCGGCGGACCGCCCGCTGCTCGTCGATCTGAACACCGACGGGATGACCGCGGCCCGGGTGCTGGCCCGGGCGCGGGAGCTCGCCCCCGACTGCGAGCTGATGGCCCGCTTCGAGAGCGGGCTGACCTGGGCGGCCGGCGAGGTGCTCGCCGGACGGCTGGACGTCTCCTTCGGGCGGGCCGCCGGGCTCGACCCCGCGGTCCTCGCCCAGCTCTCCGTACAGCCGGTGCGGTACGAGCCGATGGCCGTACTCCTGCCGGGCGATCATCCTCTGGCGGGGCGTGCGACGGTCGCCATGAGTGACCTGGCCGGTGAAACCGTCTACGCGGGGGCGGGCAATACGCGCACGCGCGAGTGGACGAATCTCGCATCGATGCTTTTCGCGGAGTGGGACATCGTGCTGGCTCCGCCGGCTCCGCTAGCCGTCGGCGTGGCCGAATTTCAGCGGGTCATGACGAAGACTGGCCACCCCGTACTGGCCGTCGAGGGCTTTCCGCCGCTGCCGGGGACGGTGCTGCGCCCGCTCGTGCGGCCGGTGCCGCTGTCCCCGCTGCTGATGGTGTGGCGCAGGGGACTCGACCACCCAGGTCTGTCCGCGTTGAGTGCAGCGGTGGCCGAACTCGCCGGTTCGGAAGGATGGTTGGAGAGGCCATCCACTTCGTGGCTGCCCGGAATCGATGCTTCACTCATGGATCGCCGGTCATGAGCAACATGGTGATACATCCCTCTTTCTGACGCGGTAGTGCGCTACATTCGCGCTTCGGGTGCTCGGTGGCGGGTGGCGTACGGCGGGGTGGGGGCCCTGTCCGATGGCGCGTTTCCAGTCATTCCACGTGCACCCGGTTCATTGAGTGGGGGATGTGCGAACACCTGTGGAAAATTGGCGCGAAGGTACCCGAACCGGGCACACGCATGAGCCGGGCGACGTCACCGTCCAACTGGACGGTCTGGGGCGTCAGCTCTCCGAACTACCTGTCGAACCCGCTCCTCCGGACCCTTCGGACGGGCCGGTCTTCGTCGACGAGAGCGGCCGGCGCAGCAAGACGTACCGGCGTGTGGGCTGGGTGCTCGCCGCAGTCAGTGCCGTGTACGCGGTGACGCTCGTGGTCGCCGTGCTCGGCGGGAACTCCAGCGCTCCCTGGCTGCCGCTCTCCGGGCAGGACAAGAAGCACGCGGAAGAGGTCGAGGTGCGGCCCGCGCCGAGCGGCGACGTCGTGTCGGAGAGCCCCGGAGCCACGCCGGGCGCCCCGGCGTCGTCGGCTTCCGGTTCCGCCGCGGCCCTGGCGTCCGGCGGCGCCTCCGCGTCCGGTTCCGCCGCGCCCGCCGCGAGCGCCCCGGCCTCCGCGGCCGGCAAGCCCACGAAGGGCGCCTCCACATCCTCGGCCCCCGTCCCGGGCGCCCCGGTCTCCGAACAGCCGAGCGGCGAGCCCTCGCCGTCGGTCACCACCGAACCGCCCGTCGAGGAGAGTCCGCCGGCGTCCCCGGACCCCTCGGAATCACCGGTGCAACCTCAAGAAGGCACTCAGTAGATGACACCCCCCGTTTCGCGGGGCAGGCACAACCGGAAGAAGAAGCGGACCGTCCGGCGCAGGCTTCCCATGCGCTATCTGCTTCCGTCAGTCCTCCTTGTGGCCCTGCTCGCCATGCTCATGCTGCGCGGATACGTGCACAGCGAGATCCTCGCCGACCACCGCGTCCAGGCACCCGCTCCCACCGACCAGGTGCCGGACAGCGTGCTCGAAGGCGGCCCGGTCATCGACGCCCGCACCGCGGGCGGGAACGCCAGGACGCTCCGGATACCCGACCGCAAGATCGTCCTGACCTTCGACGACGGTCCGGACCCGGTCTGGACCCCGCGCGTCCTGGACGAGCTCAGGAAGAACCACGCGCACGGAGTCTTCTTCGTCACCGGCACCATGGCCTCCCGCCACCCGGAGCTCGTGCGGCGGATGGTCGACGAGGGGCACGAGATCGGGCTGCACACCTTCAACCACCCCGACCTCTCGTTCCAGTCCACCAGCCGCATCGACTGGGAGCTCTCCCAGAACCAGCTGGTGCTGGCGGGTGCGGCCGGTATCCGCACGTCCCTGTTCCGGCCGCCCTACTCCTCGTTCTCCGACGCCATGGACGACAAGTCCTGGCCGGTCACGCGGTACATCGGCAGCCGCGGCTACCTCACTGTCGTGAACAACACCGACAGCGAGGACTGGAAGCGCCCCGGCGTCCCCGCGATCATCGAGCGCGCCACGCCGAAGGACGGCAGGGGCGCGATCGTCCTGATGCACGACTCCGGCGGCGACCGGTCCCAGACCGTGGCCGCCCTGGGGGAGTTCCTGCCGCGGATGCAGCGGCAGGGCTACGAATTCACCAACCTGACCTCGGCGCTCGGCGCCCCCAGCGCGCACACCCCGGTCACCGGGTTCGCGCTCTGGAAGGGCAAGGCGTTCATAGGGGCGGTGGAGATCTCCGAGCACGTCACCGGTGTCCTGGTGGTCGGCCTCGCGGCCATCGGCGTCCTCGTGATGGTCCGCTTCGGGCTGATGCTGCTGCTCTCCTTCCTGCACGCCAGGAAGGTGCGCCGCAAGGACTTCAGCTGGGGCGGGCAGTTCACCCGCCCGGTCTCGGTCCTCGTGCCGGCGTACAACGAGCGCGAGTGCATCGAGGCCACCGTGCGGTCGCTGGTGGCCAGTGACCACCCGATCGAGGTCGTCGTCATCGACGACGGCTCCACGGACGGAACGGCCGATCTCGTCGAGGCGATGTGGATCCCGAACGTCCGGGTCGTCCGCCAGCGCAACGCGGGCAAGCCCGCCGCGCTCAACAACGGCATCGCGAACGCCCGTCACGACATCGTCGTGATGATGGACGGCGACACGGTCTTCGAACCCTCCACCGTGCGTGAGCTGGTGCAGCCGTTCGCCGACCCCCGGGTCGGCGCGGTCGCCGGCAACGCCAAGGTCGGCAACCGCGACTCGCTGATCGGCGCCTGGCAGCACATCGAGTACGTGATGGGCTTCAACCTCGACCGCAGGATGTACGACCTGCTGGGCTGCATGCCCACCATCCCCGGCGCGGTCGGAGCCTTCCGCAGGGACGCGCTGGACCGCATCGGCGGCATGAGCGAGGACACCCTCGCCGAGGACACCGACGTCACCATGGCCCTGCACCGTGACGGCTGGCGCGTCGTCTACGCGGAGAACGCCCGGGCGTGGACCGAGGCCCCCGAGTCCGTGCAGCAGCTCTGGTCGCAGCGCTACCGGTGGTCGTACGGCACGATGCAGGCCATCTGGAAGCACCGCCGCGCGGTCGTGGAGCGCGGGCCCTCGGGCCGTTTCGGGCGTGTGGGACTGCCGTTCGTCTCCCTGTTCATGGTCGTCGCCCCGCTGCTGGCGCCCCTGATCGACGTCTTCCTGCTGTACGGACTGGTCTTCGGCCCGACGGGGAAGACCGTCGCCGCCTGGTTCGGGGTCCTGCTGGTGCAGGCCGTCTGCGCCGCGTACGCCTTCCGGCTCGACCGGGAGCGCATGACCCATCTGATCTCCCTGCCGCTCCAGCAGATCCTCTACCGGCAGCTGATGTACGTCGTGCTGCTCCAGTCCTGGATCACCGCTCTCACCGGCGGCCGGCTGCGCTGGCAGAAGCTGCGGCGCACCGGCGTGGTGGAGGCGCCGGGCGGTACGACGAACCGGCGCAAGGAAACGGAACGGAGGCCGGTGGCATGACCTACCCCCAGCCGCCCCGGCAGGACGGAGCCGGGTACGCCCCGTCCGCCCGGCCCGTCCCGTCGGCCCGTCCGGAGCGCCTGCCCGCCGGGCCGGACACCGCCGGTGACGCCACCGCACCCCGTGCCAGGCCCGGGCGGGACCGTTACCTCGACCTGCTCAGGACCGTGGCCCTCGTCCGGGTCGTCGTCTTCCACCTCTTCGGCTGGGCCTGGCTGACGATCCTGTTCCCGTCCATGGGCGTGATGTTCGCCCTGGCCGGTTCGCTGATGGCCCGCTCGCTGGCCCGGCCGGCCGCAGGCGTCATCCGCAGCCGGCTGCGCAGGCTGCTGCCCCCGATGTGGGCGTTCTCGCTCGTCGTCGTGCCGGTGATGTTCGCGCTGAGCTGGAAGCCGGTCCGTGAGGAGGGGCTGTGGTGGTTCGTCAGGCTCGGCAGCTATCTGTTCCCGCTCGGCGCGCCGCCCTTCCCCGAGGAGAACGGCTCGGCCGGCGGATGGCTGGAGCTGAGCTGGGCCGACCAGGCGGCGGGGCCCCTCTGGTACATCCGGGCCTATCTCTGGTTCGTGCTGGCCTCGCCCCTGCTGCTCAAGGCGTTCCGCAGGCTGCCGTGGGTCACCCTGCTCGCCCCGGTCGCCCTCACCGCCGTCATCGGCACGGGTCTCGTGACGGTCCCCGGCACCTTCGGGGAGAGCCTCGTCGACTTCGCCGTGTTCGGATCCTGCTGGATCCTGGGATTCGCCCACAACGACGGCCTGCTGAAGGAGATCCCGCGCTACCTGGCGGTGTCGTCCGCCGCGATCGTCATGGGATTCGGCCTGTGGTGGGCGTCCGGGCACCTCACGGAGGAGGGCTGGAACCTCGACGAGATCCCGCTCGCCCAGGCCACCTGGTCCCTCGGCTTCTGCGCGATCCTCCTGGTCCACGCCCCGGCCTGGCAGAAGCTCCCCGGCAGGCTCGCGGCCTGGGACGGCCTGGTCACACTGGCCAACAACCGGGCCGTGACGATCTACCTCTGGCACAACCTGCTGCTGATGGCGGGCGCGCACCTCGTGGACCAGCTCTGGTCCGTGCCGTGGCTCGGCGACACGTTCGGCACGCGGATCGAGCAGTCGTACGAGGTGCTGATCCTGATCGTCATCTGGCCGCTGACAGCGCTGGCGATCCTGGCGTTCGGCTGGGTCGAGGACGTCGCCGCCAGGCGCCGCCCGCGCCTCTGGCCGAACGGGGCGGGCGGGAAGCGCGGGGCCTGACCGGCCGGGGTGCGGTGATCCGGCGGCCCTGCTCACCGCACCCCGGCGGCCCTGCTCACCGCACCCCGGCGGCCCTGCTCACCGCGCTCCCGGAGCCCGAGTGAGAGCAAGGTTGCGCACAGGTCACCTCCTGGCACCGCACCGAAACGCGGGCTCCGTAGGGTCGGCAGGACAACACCCCGACCCCTGTGGAGGCGCATGATGGCCGGTCGTTGGATCGAGAAGTGGGAGCCGGAGGACGAGACCTTCTGGCGGGAGACGGGCGAGAGGACCGCCCGCAGGAACCTGTGGTTCTCCGTGCTCTCGGAGCACATCGGGTTCTCGATCTGGTCCCTGTGGTCCGTCATGGTCCTGTTCATGGGGCCGGAGTACGGCATCGACCCGGCGGGGAAGTTCTTCCTGATCTCCACGGCCACCCTGGTCGGCGCCGTCGTCCGGGTGCCGTACACCTTCGCGGTCGCGCTGTTCGGCGGGCGCAACTGGACCATCGTCAGCGCGCTGTCGCTCCTCGTGCCGACCTGCGCCGCCTTCTGGGTGATGGAACCCGGCACCTCGTACACCACGTTCCTCGTCGTCGCCGCGCTCACCGGCATCGGGGGCGGCAACTTCGCCTCGTCGATGACCAACATCAACGCCTTCTTCCCGCTCCGCAAGAAGGGCTGGGCGCTCGGGCTCAACGCGGGCGGCGGCAACATCGGCGTCCCCGTCGTCCAGCTCGTCGGCCTGCTGGTGATCGGCACGGCCGGCGCCGCGCACCCGCGGATCGTGCTCGGGGTGTACGTCCCCCTGATCGTCGTCGCAGCGCTGGGCGCGGCGCTCAGGATGGACAACCTGCGGCCCGTCCAGAACGACACCGGGGCGGCGCTCCAGGCCGTCCGGGAGCCGCACACCTGGATCATGTCGGTGCTCTACATCGGCACCTTCGGCTCGTTCATCGGCTACAGCTTCGCCTTCGGACTCGTCCTGCAGACCCAGTTCGGCCGGACCCCGCTGCAGGCCGCCTCGCTGACGTTCATCGGCCCGCTGCTCGGCTCCCTGATCCGGCCCGCGGGCGGCTGGCTCGCCGACCGCTACGGCGGCGCCCGGATCACCCTGTGGAACTTCGCGGCGATGGCGGTGGCGACCGGCGTCGTCGTGTACGCCTCGGGCATCGAGTCGCTGGCGGTGTTCCTCGTCGGGTTCATCGCGCTGTTCGTGCTGACGGGGCTCGGCAACGGCTCCACCTTCAAGATGATCCCGGGCATCTTCCATGCCCAGGGGATCGCCAAGGGGCTGCGCGGCGAGGAGGCCGCGGCGTACGGGCGGCGGCTGTCCGGCGCGGCCATGGGACTCATCGGCGCGGTCGGGGCGCTGGGCGGTCTCGCGATCAACCTCGCGTTCCGTCAGTCGTTCGCCACCTCGGGCAGCGGGACGGCCGCCTTCTGGAGCTTCCTCGGCTTCTACGCCGTCTGCTTCACCCTCACGTGGGCGGTATACCTTCGGCGTACCGAAGCGGTCGCCGCGAAGCCCCAGCTCAGCTATGCCGAGGTGTGAGGGTGACCGGGAGGCGTCGAAGGACGTAACGGGCGGGAAATACAGGAGGACCGAGACTGTCACGCAGCGTTGACACTCTCGGTCCTCCGCATCATCGAGCAACAGCGGGACGAGAGCCGGGTATCACGCCATGCACGACGACGACGCACAGCACGGGCCCCTGGCGGGCTTCACGGTCGGGGTGACCGCAGCCCGTCGCGCCGAGGAGCTCGGGACGCTCCTCACGCGCAGGGGCGCCGCGGTTCTGCACGCGCCCGCGCTGCGGATCGTTCCGCTCGCGGACGACAGCGAGCTCCTGGCCGCGACCAAGGAACTCATCGACAACCCACCGGACGTGGTGATCGCGACCACCGCCATCGGCTTCAGGGGCTGGGTGGAGGCCGCCGACGGCTGGGGCATCGGTGACGGGCTGCTCGAACTGCTCCGCGGCACAGAGCTGCTGGCCCGTGGCCCGAAGGTCAAGGGCGCCATCCGGGCGGCCGGGCTCACCGAGGCGTGGTCGCCGCAGTCGGAGTCGATGGCGGAGGTCCTGGACCGGCTGATGGAGGAGGGCGTCCCCGGCCGCCGGATCGCGCTCCAGCTGCACGGCGAACCGCTGCCCGGCTTCGTCGAGTCGCTCCGCGCGGCGGGCGCCGAGGTCGTCGGCGTACCCGTGTACCGGTGGATGCCCCCGGAGGACATCGCCCCGCTCGACCGCATGCTCGACGCCACCGTCGGGCGCGGCCTGGACGCCCTCACCTTCACCAGCGCTCCCGCCGCCGCCTCCTACCTGAACCGGGCGGAGGCCCGCGGCATACTCCCCGAGGTGCTGGACGCACTGAGCCACGACGTCCTCACGGCGTGCGTCGGACCGGTCACCGCCCTGCCCCTGCAGGCCAAGGGCATCGACACCGTGCAGCCGGAGCGCTTCCGGCTCGGACCCCTCGTCCAGGTGATCTGCGCCCAGCTGCCCGCCCGGGCCCGTGTGCTCCCCGTCGCCGGTCACCGGGTCGAGATCCGCGGCCACGCCGTGCTCGTCGACGGTGCCCTGCGCCCGGTGCCCCCGGCCGGGATGGCCCTGCTGCACACGCTCGCCCGCAGACCGGGCTGGGTGGTCTCCCGCGCCGACCTGCTGCGCGCCCTGCCCGGCAACGGCACCGACGAGCACGCGGTGGAGACGGCGATGGCGCGGCTGCGTACGGCACTCGGGATTCCGCGGCTGATCCAGACGGTCGTCAAGCGCGGCTACCGGCTGGCGCTGGACCCCTCCGCGGACACCAAGTACGACGGGGTCCGGACCGGCGGCTAACGTGCGGGGATGATCGACGACATCCATCCCCTGGCCGACGGGGTCGGGCTCAGGCCGGCGACACTCGGCGACGCGGAGTCCTTCGCCGAGGCGTACACCCGCAGCCGGGCCTACATGCGGCGCTGGGAGCCGGTGCGCCCCGACACCTTCTACACCGTCGAGGGCCAGGTCCAGCGGCTCACCGGGCTGCTGGCCGACCGGGACGCGGGGCGCGTCATGCCCTGGGCGCTGGCCGACGACCAGGACCGGGTCGTGGGGGCGGTGACGCTGGCCTCCATCGAACGCGGGCCCTTCCGCAACGCCCGGCTCGGCTACTGGACCGACGTCGACCGGGCGGGCCGGGGCCTGGCCACGGCCGCCGTCACCCGGGTCTGCGAACTGGCACGGGACGGGCTCGGACTGCACCGGATCGCGGCCGGGACGGTCCTGGACAACGTCGCCTCGCAGCGCGTCCTGGCCAAGTGCGGCTTCGAGCTGTACGGCACGGCGCCCCGCTATCTCCACATCAACGGGGCGTGGCAGGACCACCGGATGTTCCAGCGGATCCTGCACGACGGCCCGCCGCAGGGCTGACCGCTGCCTGCCGGGAGTGCCGGTGGCCGCCCAGCGGCCACCGCGGCGGCTCGGCGGGCACGGACTCGGCCAGGGCGAACCCGGACTTCTCCGCCACCCGGCAGGACGCCTCGTTGCCCGTGCCGTGGAACAGGTCCAGGCGCCGGAGGCCGTCCTCCGCGAACCTGCCGAACGCCCAGCCGGTGAGCGATCGCAGCGCCAGCGGGGCCACGCCCCTGCCGCGGGCCGCCGCCGTCGTCCAGTAACCGGCCTGGGCGCTCGCGGCGCCGGGCACGCGGTTCAGCGCGAGATTGCCGACGAGCACACCCTCCCGGGCCGTGTCGGTCACGGCGAAGCTGAACCGGCCGCCGGACGCCCAGCCCTCCTCCTGGACCGTCATCCAGCGTTCCGCCTCCTCGGCGTCGGCGACCTGGGTCCGCAGCCATCGCCGCATGGCCGGGTCGTCGTACGCCGCGAGCAGCGCCGGTATGTCGTCCCGCCGCCAGGGGCGCAGCCGGAGGTGCCCCGCCGACAGGGTGACCGTTCCGTCGTTCATGAGGACACCGTACGGCGGAGTCCCGGGGCGGCAGGAGGGGTACCGGGCCGGGCCGGACGGGGGCACTCTGGGGGTGACTCTCCTCCCACAGGTGACCCCCGAGGCGGTGACAGGCTCATGGCGGAGGGCAGGGGCACGTACGGCCGGCGGTTCGACTCGGGACGGTTCTGCCTGGACCTGGTGGCGACCGGCGCCGAGATGTCCGGCACCCGCGAGCAGATCGACGGTCCCGCGTCCCTCGCCGAGTGGCTGGTGGCATCGCGGCTGGTCCCTCGCGGGACACCGCTGGAGACCGTCGACGAGACCTGGGTGGCCCGCTTCCTGCGGCTGCGGACGGGCATCGACCGGCTGATGACGGCTCAGCTGACCGGCGGCGGTGCCGACGACGACCTGGAACAGGTCAACGCACTGGCGGCGGGCGCCCCGCCGGGCCTGCGGGCCGTGCGGGGGCAGGGCGGGACGCTCGTACGGGCGCCGATCGCCGACCCCGCGTGCGGGGCGCTGCTCGCCGCGGTCGCCCGGGACGCCTTGGACCTGCTGACGGACCCGGTGGCGCGGGCGGCCCTGCGCCGGTGCCAGGGCGACGCCTGCCGAAGGCTCTACCTGGACACGTCACGGGGGATGCGGCGCCGCTGGTGCTCCAGCGAGGTGTGCGGCAACCGGGAGCGGGTGGCCCGGCACCGCCGCCGGGCGAAGGCCCTGACCTGACGCGGCCGGATGTCGTAGTCGGTCCCGAACCGGCCCTGCCCGAAAGAAAGTTGCCCGGCATCTGAATGAACTCGCGCCCGCATCCGTACCGATGGCCACAGAGCTCGACAGGGTCTCGACCGGGAGGTTCGGGTGCGCAAGGATGCGGCCGTGGCCGATGACCGTCCGCACAGGGCTCGACATCGCAGTGCAGTGCGCCGCCCTCCCTCCGACGTCCCCGACGAGGAGCTGATGCGGGCGCTCTACCGCGAACACGCGGGCCCGCTGCTCGCCTACGTGCTCCGCCTCGTCGCGGGGGACCGCCAGCGGGCCGAGGACGTGGTGCAGGAGACGCTCATCCGTGCCTGGAAGAACGCCGGTTCGCTCAACCGGGCAACCGGCTCCGTCCGCCCCTGGCTGGTGACGGTCGCACGGCGCATCGTCATCGACGGCCACCGCAGCCGGCAGGCCCGGCCGCGCGAGGTCGATCCGTCGCCGCTGGAGGTCATTCCCGCGGAGGACGAGATCGACAAGGCGTTGTGGCTGATGACGCTCTCGGACGCACTCGACGATTTGACCCCGGCCCACCGGGAAGCATTGGTCGAGACCTACTTCAGAGGCCGTACGGTCAACGAGGCAGCCGAGATCCTCGGTGTCCCCAGCGGGACCGTGCGGTCCCGGGTTTTCTACGCACTGCGTTCCATGAAGCTCGCACTCGAGGAGAGGGGGATCACGGCATGAGCGACCAGGAGTGGCAGCCCTTCGGGCCCAGGCCGGCAGGTCCCCGGGGGCCGCAGGGCCCGCCCGTGCCGCCCGGCGACCCGTTCGCCCTCCCCGAGGAGGGCGCCGGTCACGACGCCGCCGGCGCCTACGTGCTGGGAATCCTGGACGAGGCCGAGGCGGCCGCCTTCGAGGCGCATCTGGCCGGCTGCGCGTCCTGCGCCGCGCACCTCGACGAGTTCGCCGGCATGGAGCCCGTGCTGGCCATGCTGGCGGAGTCCCCGTCCGCCGTCCCGGGCGCGCGCCCGGTGCCGCACGTCCCGGAGCGCCCCGCGCCGCGGCTGCTGGACGGCCTGGTCGACGAGGTCGCGCGGAAGCGCTCCCAGCGGCGCCGGCGTACCCGGTACCTGGTCGCGGCGGCGGTCCTCGTCATCGGGGGCCCGGTGGCCGCCGTCACGGCCACGGCCGGTGAGGACTCCCGCACGAAGGTCGAGGCGGCCGACCCCCATCCCACGAGCCCCGCCGAGGACGCCTTCTTCCACCACATGCCCGAGAAGAAGCAGGCGACCGATCCCGTGACCCGGGTGGAGGCCACGGTCGGCATGGAGCCGAAGGCCTGGGGCACGCACACGGTCCTGCGGCTGGAGAACGTCAAGGGCCCGCAGAAGTGCAGCCTGGTCGCCGTGTCCAGGAACGGCGACGAGGAGGTCGTCACGTCCTGGTCCGTACCGAAATGGGGATACGGCATCGAGGGGTCCGCCCACGAGAGCGCACGGAACCCGCTGTACGTGCACGGAGGCGCCGCGATGGCCCGTTCCGACATCGACCATTTCGAGGTGCGCACCTTCGACGGCGAGCGGCTGGTGGAGATCGGCGCCTGAGCGGCCGCGCGGCCGGCCCGGAGGCATGCACCACCCGAAACGTGACCCGAGCGGCAGGTGCGCTCGGGGCCCCCTTTCGCGTACGGTTGACGGCTGCTCGATGCACGTCAGAAGGGGGCCCCGGTGGCCGCGCAGGATGCCGCTGTCGATTCGTTGCGGGACCGGGAGACCGGTGTCGAACAAGAACATCTGGACCGGGTCTACCGCCGTCTCGAGGAGAAGATCGACGAGGCGGAATTTCTCATGCAGGACGCCGGCAAACGGGGCCAGGTGGGTACCCCCGGCGCACTCGCCGAACGGGACGCGCAGGTCTTCCGCGCCGGAATCCATCTCAACCGGCTGAACAGCGAGTTCGAGGACTTCCTCTTCGGGCGGATCGACCTGCTGCGCGGCAAGGACGGCGAACGGGGCCCGGACGGCGCCTTCACGTCCGTCGAGGCGGCCGACGACGCCGTGGGCGAGGACGGCACCGCCGGGATCGAGGAGACCCTCCACATCGGCCGCATAGGAGTACTCGACTCCGACTACGCGCCGCTGGTGATCGACTGGCGGGCGCCCGCGGCCGCGCCGTTCTACCGTTCGACGCCGAAGGAGCCGGGCAGGGTCGTACGCCGCCGGGTCATCCGCTCCAAGGGCCGCCGGGTCCTCGGGGTCGAGGACGACCTGATGCGTCCGGAGCTCACCGCCACCCTGGCGGGCGAGGCCCTTCCCGTGGTCGGCGACGGCGCCCTGATGGCCGCGCTGGGGCAGGCCCGCAGCCACACGATGCGGGACATCGTCTCGTCGATCCAGGCCGAGCAGGACATGGTCATCCGTGCCCCCGCCGCCTCCGTCACCGAGGTGTCCGGCGGACCCGGCACGGGCAAGACGGCGGTGGCCCTGCACCGGGCCGCGTATCTCCTCTACCAGGACCGGCGGCGGTACTCGGGCGGCATCCTCGTCGTCTCGCCGACCCCGCTCCTCGTGGCGTACACCGAGGGCGTGCTGCCCTCGCTCGGCGAGGAGGGCCAGGTCGCGATCCGCGCCGTCGGATCGCTGTCCGACGAGGCCTCGGGGCCGGACGGGGCGACCACGTACGACGAGCCCGCCGTCGCCCGTGTCAAGGGGTCCTCCCGGATGCTCCACGTGCTGCGCAAGGCGGCCCGCGGGGCACTGGAGCAGCCCGCTGCGCGGCCCGCCCCCCAGGAGGGGCAGCTGGAGTTCGGAGAGGACCGGGCCGAGGCGGGCACCCCCACCCGGCTGAGGGTGGTGGCGTTCGGCGCCCGCGTCGAGCTGGAGGCGGACGAGCTCCGGCGGATCCGCCACAACGTCCTCGGCGGCACGGCACCGGTCAACCTGCTGCGCCCGCGCGCCCGCAAGCTGCTCCTGGACGCCCTCTGGAACAAGTCGTCGGGCCGGGGCCGCTACACCGACCCCGAGCTGGCCGCCGAACTGCGCTCCTCGTTCGACGAGGACGTGTCCACCGAGACACCGTTCCTCACCTTCCTGAACGCCTGGTGGCCGGAACTCACCCCACGCCAGGTCCTGGCGGCGATGTCCGACGAGCGGCGCCTGAACCGGTGGGCGCGCAGGATCCTCAACCAGGGCGAGGTGCGCCGCCTGGCCCGCTCGCTCAGACGGCTGGACGAGGAGGGCAAGGGCGCGCTGTCCGTCCACGACGTGGCGCTCCTGGACGAGCTGCAGACCCTGCTGGGCACCCCGGCCCGCCCGAAGCGGAAGCGGGAGGCCGACCCGCTGGACCAGCTCACCGGTCTGGAGGAGCTGATGCCGCAGCGCGAGGAGACACAGCGTGAGCGGGCCGAGCGGCTGGCGGCGGAGCGCACGGAGTACGCCCACGTCATCGTCGACGAGGCGCAGGACCTGACGCCGATGCAGTGGCGGATGGTCGGCCGCCGCGGCCGGCACGCCACCTGGACGATCGTCGGTGACGCGGCCCAGTCCTCCTGGTCCGACCCGGACGAGGCGTCCGCCGCCCGCGACGAGGCGCTCGGCAACCGGCCGCGGCGCCACTTCACCCTCACCGTGAACTACCGCAATCCGGCGGAGATCGCCGAGCTCGCGGCCAAGGTGCTGGCGCTGGCCATGCCCGGCATGGAGTCACCGGCGGCGGTCCGCTCGACGGGGGTCGAGCCGCGCTTCGAGACCGTGCGGGACGGGGACCTCGCCTCGACCGTCCGCGAGGAGGCGCGCAGGCTCCTCACCCGGGTGGACGGCACGGTCGGCGTGGTCGTCGCGATGAACCGCCGTGCCGAGGCCCGTGCCTGGCTGGAGGAGCTCGGGGAGCGGGTCGTGGCGCTGGGCAGCCTGGAGGCGAAGGGCCTGGAGTACGACGCCACGGTGGTGGTCTCCCCGGCGGAGATCGCAGACGAGTCACCGGCCGGCCTGCGGGTGCTGTACGTGGCACTCACCCGTGCGACGCAACAGCTCACCGTGGTCTCGGGGGAGCGTGACATGCCGGACGGGAACGGGGTTCCGGACCTGCTGAGGGACTGAGCGGAGGCGTCGGGCGGCCGGAGGAGGAAGCACTTTTCCGAGTCTGCCCGTCGCACGGGATTCACTTCTGCGGGGTGTTTGTTAGCCTGGATCTGACACCGGCTCGATCCAAGCCCCCGGGCCCAACCTTCGTCGCTACGAGCGACCACTTGCCGCGAGGCGAGCATGGCGGGCCGGTGTCACCTGACCGCGAGAAGACAGACCCGCGTCACCTGATGGTGGCGCGGGTCTGTTCGTATGTACGGGTCCGGGCGAGGCCCGGAGCGCCGTTGCCGCGTCCCACGGAGCGTTTCACGGCGGATCGGGGTTACGCCGAACCGCTACTTCTCGTATGGTGGAAAAAAGTTTCCGAAAGGTGGCAGGCATTACCTGCTACCGGCCGGTAGGTGCGACGATCGGAACGCACGTGCGGGGCTGAGCCCCCGTTCGCGTGCGGCAACGAAGCTCAGGAAAGCGAAGGACTCGGCCATGGCAACGGCGCCCAGCGTCTCGTACTCGATGACGGTCAGGCTGGAGGTGCCCGCGAGCGGCACAGCGGTCTCCCAGCTGACCACGGCCGTGGAGTCCTCCGGTGGCTCGGTCACCGGCCTCGACGTGACCGCCTCCGGCCACGAGAAGCTGCGGATCGACGTCACGATCGCGGCCTCCTCGACCTCGCACGCCGACGAGATCGTCGAAGGTCTGCGTGACATCGACGGCGTCGTGCTGGGCAAGGTCTCCGACCGTACGTTCCTGATGCACCTCGGCGGCAAGATCGAGATGGCGTCCAAGCACCCCATCCGCAGCCGTGACGACCTCTCGATGATCTACACCCCGGGTGTGGCGCGGGTCTGCATGGCGATCGCGGAGAACCCCGAGGACGCCCGCCGTCTGACGATCAAGCGGAATTCCGTCGCGGTGGTCACGGACGGTTCGGCGGTGCTCGGCCTGGGCAACATCGGCCCGATGGCGTCGCTCCCGGTCATGGAGGGCAAGGCGGCCCTCTTCAAGCGCTTCGCCGGTATCGACGCCTGGCCGATCTGCCTGGACACGCAGGACACCGACGAGATCGTCGCCGTCGTCAAGGCGATCGCCCCCGGCTTCGCGGGGATCAACCTGGAGGACATCTCCGCCCCCCGCTGCTTCGAGATCGAGGCACGGCTGCGCGAGGCCCTGGACATCCCCGTCTTCCACGACGACCAGCACGGCACCGCGATCGTCGTCCTCGCCGCCCTGACCAACGCGCTGCGCGTGGTGGACAAGTCGATCGGTGACGTACGGGTCGTCATGTCCGGCGCGGGCGCGGCCGGTACGGCCATCCTGAAGCTGCTCATCGCGGCGGGCGTCAAGCACGCGGTCGTCGCCGACATCCACGGCGTGGTGCACGCGGGCCGCGAGGACCTGGTGGACGCCACCCCGGACTCGCCGCTGCGCTGGATCGCCGACAACACCAACCCGGAGGGCGTCACCGGCACCCTCAAGCAGGCCGTCGCGGGCTCCGACGTCTTCATCGGCGTCTCCGCCCCCAACGTCCTGGACGGCTCCGACGTCGCGGCCATGGCGGAGGGCGCGATCGTGTTCGCGCTCGCGAACCCGGACCCCGAGGTGGACCCGGCGATCGCCCGTGAGACGGCCGCGGTCGTCGCCACCGGGCGCTCCGACTTCCCGAACCAGATCAACAACGTGCTGGTCTTCCCGGGTGTCTTCCGCGGCCTGCTGGACGCTCAGTCCCGCACCGTCAACACGGAGATGATGCTCGCCGCGGCGCGCGCCCTCGCCGATGTCGTCGCGGAGGACGAGGTGAACGCGAACTACATCATTCCGTCGGTCTTCAACGACAAGGTCGCGGGCGCCGTCGCCGGTGCCGTCCGTGAGGCAGCGAAGGCGGCCGGAATCGCCGAGGCGGCCTCCGACCCCGCGTAGGCCCGTACCCCCGGACGGCGCCGCCACACGCCGTCCGCGGGGGTCGGCCACGGCCCCCGCGGACGGTGCCGTAGCTCACGTCCGGGCGGTCCGTACGGCGCGTCGTGGGTCGCGGCGTCCCAAACGCCCCTTTAGGGTGGGCGGGCAGCGAGACCCACCGGCCCGGCATCCGCTGCGGACCGCTCCAACAAGTCGACGGAACGTCATCACAGGCATTCGGTGGTGCTTTTCGTGTGACGTCGAGGGGTTCCGGATTGGCGTTAGCGCCGCAGGTGGGGGCAGGATGCGTATTCGGGCGCGAGGGTCTGACATCAGACCCGGGTCCGGGGACTGTCAGAGGGCCCTGGCAGCATCGGCTTCGATCTCACGCCTCACAGGCAAGAAGAACACGGGAGTACAAACATGAACCGCAGTGAGCTGGTGGCCGCCCTGGCCGACCGTGCCGAGGTGACCCGCAAGGACGCCGACGCCGTTCTGGCCGCGCTCGCCGAGACCGTCGGCGAGATCGTCGCCAAGGGCGACGAGAAGGTCACCATCCCCGGCTTCCTGACCTTCGAGCGCACCCACCGTGCCGCTCGCACCGCTCGTAACCCGCAGACCGGCGACCCGATCAACATCCCGGCCGGCTACAGCGTGAAGGTCTCCGCGGGCTCGAAGCTCAAGGAAGCCGCCAAGGGCAAGTAAGGCCTCGAGGCAGCAAGAAGGGCGGCCGTCCCGGCAGGGGCGGCCGCCCTTCGGCGTACCCGGGGCGGCGCCGGGAGCCACGTCGCGGGCGCACACCGCCCGTGCGGGCTCTGTGAGGCGGGCTGCGGCGCCCCGGCGCCCTCCGGCCGACCCGGGCGGCCGGTCCGCCCCGTTCGGCTCTGTACGGGCGTTCTGTGGCGCCCGTACGGGTGACGGGCGCCCGACGGCACGGAAAAGCCCGCCGCCCCGGTCCCTCGCGGGGCCGGGGCGGCGGACTGTGGTGTGCGGGTGCGCAATGCTGTGTGCGGCAGCACCGTGCGCGCGCCGGAGCGCGCCGGGCGGTGCGTCAGACGAGTGAGCCGCCGGGGAGTTCGACCTTGGCGCCGAGCTTCTCGAGCTTGTCCATGAAGTTCTCGTAGCCGCGGTTGATCAGGTCGATGCCGTGCACCCGGGACGTCCCCTGGGCCGCCAGGGCGGCGATCAGGTACGAGAACCCACCGCGCAGGTCAGGGATGACCAGATCCGCGCCCTGGAGCTTCGTGGGACCGGACACGACCGCCGAGTGCAGGAAGTTCCGCTGCCCGAAGCGGCAGTCGGAGCCCCCGAGGCACTCCCGGTAGAGCTGGATGTGCGCACCCATCTGGTTCAGCGCCGAGGTGAAGCCGAGCCGGGACTCGTAGACCGTCTCGTGGACGATCGACAGTCCGGCCGCCTGCGTCAGGGCCACCACCAGCGGCTGCTGCCAGTCGGTCTGGAAGCCGGGGTGCACGTCCGTCTCCAGCGCGATGGCGTTCAGCGCGCCGCCCGGGTGCCAGAAGCGGATGCCCTCGTCGTCGATCTCGAAGGCACCCCCGACACGGCGGAAGGTGTTGAGGAAGGTCATCATCGAGCGCTGCTGGGCGCCGCGCACGTAGATGTTGCCCTCGGTCGCCAGGGCCGCGGACGCCCAGGAGGCGGCCTCCAGACGGTCCGGGATCGCCCGGTGGGTGTAACCGTCGAGCCTGTCGACACCTGTGATCCGGATGGTCCGGTCGGTGTCCATGGAGATGATCGCGCCCATCTTCTGCAGTACGCAGATGAGGTCCTCGATCTCCGGCTCGACGGCCGCGTTGGACAGCTCGGTGACGCCCTCGGCGAGGACGGCGGTCAGCAGCACCTGCTCGGTGGAGCCGACCGACGGGTACGGAAGACGGATCTTCGTGCCCCGGAGCCGCTGCGGGGCCTCCAGGTACTGGCCGTCCGCCCGCTTCTCGATGGTCGCGCCGAACTGGCGGAGCACCTCGAAGTGGAAGTCGATCGGCCGGCCGCCGATGTCGCAGCCGCCCAGGCCCGGGATGAAGGCGTGGCCGAGGCGGTGCAGCAGAGGGCCGCAGAAGAGGATCGGGATGCGCGACGAGCCCGCGTGCGCGTCGATGTCGGCGACGTTCGCGCTCTCGACGTGCGACGGGTCGAGGATGAGTTCGCCCGGCTCGTCACCGGGCCGGACGGTCACGCCGTGCAGCTGCAGCAGTCCCCGGACCACCCGCACATCGCGGATGTCGGGCACGTTGCGGAGCCGGCTGGGCCCGCTGCCGAGCAGCGCGGCGACCATTGCCTTCGGCACCAGGTTCTTGGCGCCTCGGACGCGGATCTCGCCCTCCAGCGGGGTGCCGCCGTGGACAAGCAGGACATCGTCTGTGCCGGTCATGTATCTCGCGTTCCGGAGTGGTCGGGCAGGGGGCCATCAAAAGGGTAATGGGCTTCCGCCCCCCTTCCGTAAGGCGCCGGGGGGTATACGAACGTCATGAATCCGCCACAACACGTTCTGCGCGCGATGCCTTGCGGAGGGTCACCATCCGTACGGTGCGTCCGGCAGCTCCCCGGCCGTGCGCTCCCGGTGCGCCCGTGCCGCCTCCGTGCGCCCTGAGCTGCGGACGGGCGCCCGCCGGGACCGGGCAGGCCACTTGGCCCCCGCGGAGGGCGAAGATGCGGGATCATCTGTGCCATGACGGAGGTGTCCTCGCTCACAGGACGGCTGCTCGTGGCCGCACCCGCCCTGGCGGACCCGAATTTCGACCGCGCGGTGGTGCTGCTCCTCGACCACGACGAGGAGGGCTCGCTGGGTGTCGTCCTCAACCGCCCGACCCCGGTGGGCGTCGGCGACATCCTGGAGTCCTGGGCGGGCCTGGCCGGCCGGCCGGACGTGGTCTTCCAGGGGGGCCCGGTGTCGCTCGACTCGGCGCTGGGCGTCGCCCTCATCCCCGGGGACGAGGGGGGCTCCGGAAGCGCGGGGCGCCCGGGCGGGGGAGCGGCGCCCCTCGGTTGGCGGCGGGTGCACGGGGCGATCTGCCTGGTGGACCTGGACGCCCCGCCGGAACTGCTGGCCGCCGAGCTCGGTTCGCTGCGGATCTTCGCCGGATACGCGGGCTGGGGACCCGGTCAGCTGGAGTCGGAGCTGACGGACGGAGCCTGGTACGTGGTCGAGTCGGAGCCGGGCGACGTCTCGTCCCCGCACCCGGAGAACCTCTGGCGTGCCGTTCTCCGGCGACAGCGCAGCGAACTGGCCATGATCGCGACGTATCCGGACGACCCTTCGCTGAACTGATGCTCGGAGCTTTCAGTACGCTTGGCAGTTATGAGCACTCTTGAGCCCGAGCGTGGGGCAGGTACGGGGACCCTCGTAGAGCCGACGCCGCAGGTGTCGAACGGCGACGGTGACCACGAGCGCTACGCCCATTACGTCCAGAAGGACAAGATCATGGCGAGCGCCCTGGAGGGCACTCCCGTGGTGGCACTCTGCGGCAAGGTCTGGGTCCCGGGGCGCGACCCGAAGAAGTACCCGGTCTGTCCCATGTGCAAGGAGATCTACGAGTCCATGGGCGCCGGTGGCGACAAGGACAAGGGCAAGGGCGGCAAGGACAGCGGTAAGAAGTAGTCCGCCCGGCCTCTTATCTTTTCATCCCTTTATCCCGTTTTCCTGATTCCGACCACGGCCCCCGGGGCGCGCGGATACGCGCGCCCCGGGGGCCGTCGGCGTGCCGGGCGCGGGGGTGTGCGTTGCACGGGCTGCACCGCGTGGTCACAGAGTGGTTGAGACCACTTGTCGGCGCGGAGGGACCCCCTTAGTCTCCTGCCAGTTGTGCAGAACGAAACGCACGTTGCATGGAATGCAACGAATGACCGGTAGGGGTTCCGGATGAAGCTTTCTGCCCGAATTGCCGCGCCGGCCGCGGCTCTTGTGCTCGCCGGCCTCACCGCCACCGCCTGCGCGCCGCAGACCTCCGACACCAGTTCCGAGGGCGACAAGAAGACCGGGACGCTCCGCGTCTGGCTCTTCCAGGAGGTCGGCAACAAGCCCAAGCAGAAGGTCGTCGACGCCGCGGTCGCCGACTTCGAGAAGTCCCACGAGGGCGCGGAGGTCGAGGTCGAGTACATACCCGTCGACACCCGGGCCCAGCGCATCAAGGCCGCCTTCAACGACCCGAAGAGCGCCCCCGACCTCATCGAGTACGGGAACACCGACACCGCCGGCTACGTGAAGGACGGCGGTCTGGCCGACATCAGCAAGGAGTTCGCGGCCTGGGACGAGGCCAAGGACACCGACCCGACGGCCAAGCAGTCCGTGACGGTGGACGGTTCGGTGTACGGGGCGCCGCTCTTCGTCGGCGTACGGGCGCTGTACTACCGCACCGACGTCCTGGACGAGCTCGGCATCGAGCCCCCGAAGTCCCAGGCCGAGCTGATCTCCACCGCCAAGAAGATCCACAAGGAGAAGCCGGACCTCTACGGCCTCGCGGTGGGCGGCGCGTACACCTACGGCGCCATGCCGTTCATCTGGGCGCAGGGCGGCGAACTCGCCGACGAGACCGGGGTCACCTACCGGTCCGCGATCAACAGCGCGAAGGCCCGCAAGGGCATCGAGGCGTACACCTCGCTGTTCGGCGACGACAACTGTCCGGCGGCCAAGTGCGCGGCCATGGGCGGCAACGCGACCGTCACCGCCTTCGCCTCCGGCAAGGCGGCCATGGCGATCGGCGGCGACTTCAGCCACGCCGCCGTCAAGGCCGGCACGGTGAAGGGCAAGTACGCGGTCGTGCCGCTGCCCGGCGTGAAGGAGGGCTCGATCGCCCCCGCGTTCGCCGGCGGCAACAACATCGGTGTCCTGAAGAGCAGTTCGCACCGCACCCTCGCCGTCGACCTCATGAAGTCGCTGACCGGCAAGAAGACGCAGGCCGAGATGTTCGACGCCATGGGCTTCCTGCCGACGTACACCGACGTACTGGAATCCGTCGCGGAGAAGGAGCCCTTCGTCGGCCCCTTCGTCAACACGCTCGGCGCGGGCGCGAAGTTCGTCCCGGCCTCACCGGCCTGGGGCCAGATCGACGCCTCGCTGGTCCTGCCGACCATGTTCCAGGAGATCGTCAGCGGCCGTAAGGACGTGGCCGCCGCCTCGGACGACGCGGCGAAGAAGATGGACACGGCGTTCGCCGAAGCGGGCTGACGATGACCGCGGACACCACGACACTCCGCAAGACCCCCGGGCGGCCCGGGGCGGGCGGGGTCACGACCCGCCCGCCCCGGCGCCGCCCGGCGTCCCCGGCACGGCGCTCCGGCTGGACCCCCTGGCTCTACCTGCTGCCCGCGCTCGTCCTGCTCGGCGGACTCCTCGTCTACCCGATCTACCAGCTGGGTCTGATCTCCTTCCTGGAGTACACCCAGGCCCAGGTCAGCGGCGGTGAACCGGCCACCTTCCAGGGCTTCGGCAACTACGCCACGCTCTTCGGTGACAGCCAGTTCTGGCAGGTGCTCCTCGCGACCGTGGTCTTCGCCGCGGCCTGCGTGCTCACCACCCTGTTCGTCGGCTGCGCCCTGGCCGTCCTGCTGACCCGGATCCGCGCCGTGCCCCGGCTCGCCCTCATGATGGCCGCGCTGGGCGCCTGGGCGACGCCGGCGATCACCGGGTCGACCGTCTGGGTCTTCCTCTTCGACCCGGACTTCGGCCCGGTCAACAAGGTGCTGGGACTCGGCGACTTCTCCTGGACGTACGGTCGCTACAGCGCCTTCGCCCTGGTGCTCCTCGAAGTGCTCTGGTGCTCCTTCCCGTTCGTGATGGTCACCGTGTACGCCGGCATCCGCGCGATCCCCACCGAGGTGCTGGAGGCGGCCTCGCTCGACGGTGCCTCGCAGTGGCGGATCTGGCGGTCGGTCATGGCGCCGATGCTGCGGCCCATCCTGATCGTCGTCACCATCCAGTCGGTCATCTGGGACTTCAAGGTCTTCACCCAGATCTACGTCATGACCAACGGCGGCGGCATCGCCGGCCAGAACCTGGTGCTCAACGTGTACGCGTACCAGAAGGCGTTCGCGTCCTCGCAGTACAGCCTCGGATCGGCGATCGGCGTCGTGATGCTGGTGATCCTGCTGGCCGTGACGCTGGTCTACCTGCGCCTGGTGCGGCGCCAGGGGGAGGAACTGTGAGTACACGTGCCCTGCTGCGCGTCCGCCTGCCCGGGAGGCTGGCGGCGGAGGCGGCTGCCCTCGTCATCGCCGCCGCGGTCGCGTTCCCGCTCTACTGGATGGTGCTCTCGGCCTTCAAGCCGGCGGGCGAGATCCAGTCCACCGAGGCCCGCCCCTGGACCCTGGCGCCCTCACTCGACTCCTTCCGCCGGGTTTTCGAACAACAGGAATTCGGCCGCTACTTCCTCAACAGTCTGGTCGTCGCCGGCACGGTCGTCATGGCGTCCGCACTGATCGCGTTCCTGGCCGCGACGGCCGTCACTCGGTTCCGCTTCAAGTTCCGCACGACGCTGCTCATCATGTTCCTCGTGGCGCAGATGGTGCCGGTCGAGGCACTGACCATCCCGCTGTTCTTCCTGATGCGGGACTTCGGCCAGCTGAACACGCTGGGATCACTGATCCTGCCGCACCTCGCCTTCTCGCTGCCCTTCGCGATCTGGATGCTGCGCGGCTTCGTCAAGGCCGTCCCGGACGCCCTGGAGGAGGCCGCCTACATCGACGGGGCGAGCCGCACCCGATTCCTGTGGCAGATCCTCTTCCCGCTCGTCTTCCCCGGCCTCGTGGCGACCAGCGTCTTCTCGTTCATCTCGACCTGGAACGACTTCCTCTTCGCGAAGTCGTTCATCATCAGCGACACCTCCCAGTCGACGCTGCCCATGGCGTTGCTGGTCTTTTTCAAACCCGACGAGAACGACTGGGGAGGGATCATGGCCGCCTCGACGGTGATGACCATTCCCGTGCTGGTCTTCTTCGTACTCGTACAGCGCCGTCTGGTCTCCGGACTGGGCGGGGCGGTGAAGGACTGACATGCACCATCTGATTCCGGCGCCCCTGCGCACCGCCGGCGACGACGGCCGGGAACTCCTCCTGGACGCGTCCACCACGATCACGGCCGGCCCCGGTACCGAGGGCACGGAACGCTGGCTGCGCTCCACCCTCGGGGCGGCCTACGGCCTGCCGTTCGCCCCCGCGGCCGCGGGGGCCGAGGAGGCCGCGAACACCGTCGAGCTGCGCGTCGACCCCGCCCTGGAGCCCGAGGGCTACCGGCTCACCGTGCGACCCGCCCGGGGCGTGCTGATCACCGGCGGGAGCCCCGCCGGGGTGTTCTGGGCGGCACAGACCCTCCGTCAGCTCCTCGGCCCCGAGGCGTTCCGTCGTGCGCAGCCGGCCCCGCCGCGCGCCCCCGCCTTCCCGCCACGGACATCGAGGACGGCCCGCGCTTCGGCTGGCGCGGTCTGATGCTCGACGTGGCACGGCACTTCACGCCCAAGGACGGCGTGCTGCGCATGCTCGACCTGCTGGCCGCGCACAAACTGAACGTCTTCCATTTCCACCTCACCGACGACCAGGGCTGGCGCGTCGAGATCAAGCGCTTCCCCCGCCTCACGGAGGTCGGAGCCTGGCGCGCGCGGACCAAATACGGCCACCGCGCGTCGGAACTCTGGGACGAGACACCGCACGGCGGCTTCTACACCCAGGACGACATCCGCGAAATCGTCGCCTACGCCGCCGAACGCCATATCCGGGTCGTCCCCGAAATCGACATCCCGGGCCACTCGCAGGCAGCCATCAGCGCCTATCCGGAACTCGGCAACACCGACGTCATCGACACCACCGCCCTTTCCGTGTGGGACACCTGGGGCGTCAATCCGAACGTACTCGCCCCCACCGACAACACCCTGAGCTTCTTCGAGGGCGTCTTCGAGGAACTGCTCGGCCTCTTCCCGGCCGACACCTCGCCGTTCATCCATGTCGGCGGTGACGAATGCCCCAAGGAACAGTGGAAGCAGTCGCCCACCGCGCAGGCCCGCATCGCGGAACTCGGGCTGGAGGACGAGGACGAACTCCAGTCGTGGTTCATCCGCCACTTCGACCGCTGGCTCACCGACCGGGGCCGCCGGCTGATCGGCTGGGACGAGATCCTGGAGGGCGGCATCGCCGACGGCGCCGCGGTGTCGTCCTGGCGGGGTTACGCGGGCGGGATCGCCGCCGCCGAGTCCGGGCACGACGTGGTGATGTGCCCCGAGCAGCAGGTGTATCTGGACCACCGTCAGGACGGCGGCCCCGACGAGCCGATGCCCATCGGGTTCGTCCGCACCCTGGAGGACGTCTACCGCTTCGAGCCCGTGCCGCCAGGCATCTCCGAGGAGGCGGCCGGGCACATCATGGGCACCCAGGCGAACGTGTGGACCGAGGTCATGCAGAACCGGCAGCGCGTCGACTACCAGGTCTTCCCGCGGCTCGCCGCCTTCGCCGAGGTCGCCTGGTCCCGGCTCCCGGCTTCCGGTGAGCGGGACTTCGCCGGTTTCGAAGGCCGGATGGAGACGCACTACGCCCGGCTCGACGCCCTGGGCGTCGACTACCGGCCGCACGCGGGCCCGCTTCCGTGGCAACGCCGGCCCGGCATCCTGGGTCGCCCGATCGAGGGACCACCCCCGATCGTGTGACCCGCGCCCCACATCCCGGCCAGGGGAACCGAATAAGTCGTACGAACTCTCCGAAGAGGTGCAATTCGTACGTCGGGAAGAAGCTTTGGCAAAGGTGACTTTTCCCCTGGTCGGGGACGGAATCTCCCTTCGTGGACCCTCGCGTCGGACAGCCCGGAAGATGTGCCAGAGTTGCCACGTCCCGGCCGTGAGCACGTACCGTACGGCGGACAGGCGGGACTGCCGGGACACCGGGAAGGGGCAGCTGGGTTGACCACGCACGCACCGCAGGCGACGCAGTCGGTGACGCTGCCGGCCTCGCTCGACGAGGCCGTGGCGGCTCTGGGCGCCATGCCCGCCGCCGTTCCCGTGGCCGGCGGCACGGACCTCATGTCGGCCGTCAACAAGGGCCTGCTGCGGCCCTCGGGACTGGTCGGCCTCGGCCGGATCAGCGAGCTCCGCGGCTGGCACTACCAGGACGGCCACGCCCTGCTCGGCGCCGGTCTCACCCATGCGCGCATGGGACGGCCCGACTTCGCCGCGCTGATCCCCGCACTGGCCGCCTCCGCGCGCGCCGCGGGCCCGCCCCAGATCCGTAACGCCGGGACGCTCGGCGGCAACATCGCCACAGCGGCGCCGACCGGTGACGCCCTGCCGGTGCTCGCCGCCCTGGAGGCCGAACTGGTCATCGCGGGCGCCGGGGGCTCCCGCCGTGAGATTCCCGTCTCACACCTGCTGGCGGGCCGCGAGATGCTCGAACCCGCCGAGCTGATCGGCTTCGTCCGCGTGCCGCTCCTGCACGCCCCACAGGTCTTCCTCAAGGCGACCGGCCGCACCGGTCCCGGCCGGGCCACCGCCTCCGTCGCGATCGTCCTGGACCCGGCCCGGCGCGGAGTGCGCTGCGCGGTCGGCGCGATCGCCCCGATGCCGCTGCGGCCGCTGGAGGCCGAGCGCTGGATCGCCTCCCTGATCGACTGGGACGGCGAACGCGGCCTGGCCCCCGACGCGCTGGCCGCCTTCGGCGAGTACGTCGCAGCGGCCTGCATCCCGGACCAGGCTCCACCGGACGACGGGAGCGAGGCACCTCCGCTGTCGCCCGCCGTCCTGCACCTGCGGCGCACGGTCGCCGCGCTCGCCCGACGCGCACTGGGGAGGGCACTGTCGTGAGCAATGAAGAGAACCCCGAGCAGCAGCACGGGCAGCCCGACCCGTACGCCGGCTGGACACCGACCCCGCAGGGCGGTGAGTACGACGCCGAGGCGACCGCCTTCGTCCACCTGCCCCCGGAGGACCTCGCGGCCCTCGGGAACGACCCGCTGGCCGCCCCCGGCCACAGCTACGTGCCGCCGATGATCCTGCCGCTGACCCCGGCGGCGGGTCTCGACCCCGCGGCGACGGGCAGCTGGGTCGTGCAGACGCAGAGCCAGCAGGAGAGGGCCGCCGACCGGTCCGCGAACGCCGAGGCCGCGCCGGAGACCGTGCACTGGCCCGACCCGAACCAGCAGCAGGACCCGTACCAGCAGCCGTACCCGGACACCTCGCAGTACGCGCAGACGTCGTCCACCACGGCCCAGTGGAACTTCACCGAGGCCGTCCCCGAGCCGGAGCCGGCCCCGGAGCCCGCCGGCCACACCGGCGAGTGGACCATCCCGGTCGCCAACGGTGACCTCCCGGAGGAGTCCGGCGAGTTCGCCGCCTCCGCGATGGCCTCCCAGTGGTACGCGGACGCGCCCCCGGCAACTCTGCCGGGCGGGGCCCCCGCGCCCTGGGCGACGCAGGAGCGGCCGGCCGAGCCCGTGCCCGCCGCGGAGGAGGCCCACGCGGGGTCCCCGGAGCCCGTGGAGGCCCTGGACGCCCCGGAGGCCACCGAGGCACCCCAGGAGACTCGGCAGGCCCCTGAGACGGCCCCGCAGGCCCCCGGACCCGAGGAGCCCGCGGAGGTTCCCGTCGGGGATGTCCCCGTCATGGAGGCCCCCGTCGCCGAGGCCCCCGCGGCCGAGGCACCGGAGGCGGCGCCCGAGGCGGAACGCGCGCAGGACCCCGAACCCACCCCGGGTCCCGAACCCACCCCGGGTCCCGAACCCACCCCCGAGCACGAGCTCGTGCCCCCCGAGGAGAGCACCGCTCCCGTCCTGCCGGACGGCCCCAGCGAGCACCCCTCGACCTCGTACCTCCTCCATGTGAACGGTGCGGACCGCCCCGTCAGCGACGCCTGGATCGGCGAGTCGCTCCTGTACGTGCTCCGCGAACGCCTCGGCCTCGCCGGCGCCAAGGACGGCTGCTCGCAGGGCGAGTGCGGAGCCTGCAACGTCCAGGTCGACGGACGCCTGGTGGCCTCCTGCCTGGTCCCCGCCGCCACGACGGCCGGCAGCGAGGTCCGCACCGTCGAGGGCCTCGCGGTGGACGGCGAACCGTCCGACGTGCAGCGGGCCCTGGCCGACTGCGGGGCCGTCCAGTGCGGTTTCTGCATCCCGGGCATGGCGATGACGGTCCACGACCTCCTGGAGGGCAACCACGCCCCCAGCGAGCTGGAGACCCGGCAGGCGCTGTGCGGCAACCTCTGCCGGTGTTCCGGCTACCGGGGTGTGCTCGACGCCGTACGCGACGTCGTCGCGGCCCGGGAGGCGACCGCCGAGACGGAGGCCACCGCACCGGACGACGCCGAACCGCGCATCCCGCACCAGGCCGCGCCCGGTGAGGGCGGCGTCCAGACGCACGAGGGAGACGTCCGGTGAACTCCGTGGCGTCCCCCGCACGACCGGTCACCCCCGACGACAGCCGTAGCAGCGGAGCGAACGACAAGGAGGCGGCGTGACCAGCGACGCAGCCACCGCGACCACCACCACGCGGACCACACCGCAGTCCGAGGGCGCGGAACCGGAGAAGGAAGTGCCCGCGCTCGGGCTGGGCGCCTCGCTGCCGCCCGCCGACACCCGCGCCAAGACCGAGGGCACGTTCCCCTACGCAGCCGACCTGTGGGCCGAAGGGCTGCTGTGGGCGTCGATGCTGCGCTCCCCGCACCCGCACGCGCGCATCCTGTCGATCGACACGACCGCCGCCGTCGCCATGCCGGGGGTACGCGCGGTCGTCACGCACGAGGACATCCCCGGAGACGGTTCGTACGGCCGCCGGGTCGTCGACCGGCCCGTGTTCGCCTCCGACCTCGTACGCCACCACGGTGAGGCGATCGCCGCGGTCGCGGCGGACCACCCCGACACGGCCAGGCTGGCCGCCGCGGCGATCGCCGTCGAGTACGAGGTGCTCGAACCGGTCACCGACCCCGAGAAGGCCTTCGCCGCCGAACCCCTGCACCCCGACGGCAACCTCATCCGCCACATCCCGCTGCGCTACGGCGACCCGGACACCGTCGGCGAGGTCATCGTCGAGGGCCTGTACCGCATCGGCCGCCAGGACCCGGCCCCGATCGGCGCCGAGGCCGGCCTCGCCGTGCCGCGCCCCGACGGGGGCGTCGAGCTCTACACGGCGTCCACCGACCCGCACACCGACCGCGACCTGGCCGCCGCCTGCTTCGGCCTCGACCCCGAGCACGTCAAGGTCGTCGTGACCGGTGTCCCCGGAGCGACCGGCGACCGGGAGGACCCCGGCTTCCAGATCCCGCTCGGCCTGCTCGCCCTGCACACCGGCTGCCCCGTCAAGCTGGCCGCCACCCGCGAGGAGTCCTTCCTCGGGCACGCCCACCGCCACCCGACCCTGCTGCGCTACCGCCACCACGCGGACGCGGAGGGCAGGCTGGTCAAGGTCGAGGCGCAGATCCTCCTCGACGCGGGCGCCTACGCGGACTCCTCGTCCGAGTCCCTCGCCGCCGCCGTGGCCTTCGCCTGCGGCCCGTACGTCGTCCCGCACGCCTTCATCGAGGGCTGGGCGGTCCGTACGAACAACCCGCCGTCCGGGCACGTCCGGGGCGAGGGCGCGATGCAGGTCTGCGCCGCCTACGAGGGCCAGATGGACAAGCTGGCGGCGAAGCTGGGCATCGACCCGGTCGAGCTCCGGCTGCGCAACGCCCTGTCCACGGGAGACATCCTCCCCACCAGCCAGACGGTGACCTGCCCCGCCCCCGTCGCCGAACTCCTCGGCGAACTGCGCGACTTCCCGCTGCCCGCGCTCCCCAAGGACGCCCCGGAGGACGACTGGCTGCTCCCGGGCGGCCCGGAGGGCGCCGGGGAGCCCGGGGCGGTCCGCAGGGGAGTCGGCTACGCCCTGGGCATGGTCCACATGCTCGGGGCCGAGGGGGCCGACGAGGTCTCCACGGCCACGGTGCGGGTCCACGACGGTGTCGCCACCGTCATCTGCGCTGCCGTCGAGACCGGCCAGGGATTCACCACGCTCGCCCGGCAGATCGTCCAGGAGACGCTGGGTGTCGAAGAGGTCCACGTGGCGGCGGTGGACACCGACCAGCCTCCCGCGGGCCCCGCGACGCACGGCCGCCACACCTGGGTCTCGGGCGGTGCGGTCGAACGCGCCGCCAGGATGGTCCGCACACAGCTCCTCCAGCCGCTGGCCCACAAGTTCGGCATGTCCACCGAGCTCCTCCAGATCGCCGACGGGAAGATCACCTCCTACGACGGTGTGCTGTCCACGACGGTCACCGAGGCCATGGACGGCAAGGAACTCTGGGCCACCGCCCAGTGCCGCCCCCACCCCACCGAACCCCTGGACGAGTCCGGGCAGGGCGACGCGTTCGTGGGTCTGGCCTTCTGCGCGGTCCGCGCGGTGGTCGACGTCGACATCGAGCTCGGCTCGGTCCGGGTGGTCGAGATGGCCGTCGCCCAGGACGTCGGCCGGATCCTCAACCCGTCGCAGCTGGCGACCCGCATCGAGGCGGGCGTCACGCAGGGCATCGGCGCGGCACTCACGGAGAACCTCCGCACCGCCCGCGGACTGATCCGGCACCCGGACCTCACCGGGTACGCGCTCCCGACGGCCCTGGACGCGCCGGACATCCGCATCGTCAAGCTGATCGAGGAACGCGACGTGGTGGCCCCCTTCGGCGCCAAGCCGGCCTCGGCGGTCCCGGTGGTCACGTCCCCTGCCGCGGTCGCCTCGGCGGTCCGTGCCGCGACGGGCCGCCCGGTCAACCGCCTTCCGATCCGCCCCCAGGCGGCGGTGGCCACGCCCAAGTCCTGAGCGGGGGCGGCGCCTCGCTCAGCAGGCGCCGTCCCCGACGGTGGCGGTGACGTCGTACTCGGTCAGGGTGCTGCCCGGCGTGGTCCCCCGTGGATCCGCTGATCACGTGCCCGGACAAGGGGCCGGATCCTACGTCCGCGCCCGGTGGCGGCAACGGCGCGGCGCCGGGCGGATGTTCCGCGCCGGCGCCGTGGGTGGAGACCGTGACCGGAATCGAACCGGTGTAACTCGAGTTGCAGTCGAGCCCCTGAGCCTCTCGGGCACACGGTCGAGGTGGTGTCGCTCTCCCCGTGCTCACGACCGTACGGCCGGGGCGCTGGCACCTCAAGGGACGCGGGCCTGCCGCAACGTGACTGCCACACGCCGTTCATGAACGACGGCAGGGCCGAGCCGCGACTCTCCGCGGCAGCGCTCGCGCACGCCCGGACACGGCAACGCCCGCCCTCGTGCTCAAGGGCGGTGGGCGGGGTGCGACGCGACCGCCGTACCGCCTTCCCGTACACGGGCCGGGCGAAGCTCCGGTCGTACGACCAAGGGACCAGCCGGATACCGCCCACCGACAGGGGTCACCCGCCATTGCGGCCCTTACTCTGGGGCTCATGACTGCCCTGGAACCCCGTGACGCCGAGGTCACGGCCGCCCTCGTGGAGACGACCACCGCACCCGTTCCCGCAGAGGGCGTGCTCGGGCGTACGTACAGGGCTCTCAGCATCGGCATCGTGTCCGTCGTCCTGCTCATCGCCTTCGAGGCGACCGCCGTCGGTACGGCCATGCCGGTCGCCGCCCGCGAGCTGCACGGCATCCCGCTCTACGCGTTCGCGTTCTCCGCGTACTTCACGACCAGCCTCTTCGCCATGGTGCTCTCCGGGCAGTGGGCCGACCGGCGCGGGCCGCTCGCGCCGCTGGCCACGGGGATCGGCGCGTTCGGGGTGGGGCTGCTGCTCTCCGGTACCGCGGGCGGTATGTGGACGTTCATCGCGGGCCGGGCCGTCCAGGGCATCGGCGGCGGTCTCGTGATCGTGGCGCTCTACGTGGTCATCGGGCGCGCCTATCCCGAGAGGATCCGGCCGGGCATCATGGCCGCGTTCTCGGCCGCCTGGATCGTGCCGTCCGTCGTCGGGCCGCTCGCCTCGGGGACCGTGACCGAGCACCTGGGGTGGCGCTGGGTCTTCGTGGGCATCCCGGTGCTCATCCTCCTGCCCCTCGGCCTCGCCCTGCCCGCGATCCGGCGGATGGCGGGCGGCCCCGCCGACGCGGAGGCCGCGGCGGAGCCCCTCGACGCCCGCCGCATCCGGCTCGCGCTCGGGATCTCGGCCGGTGCCGGGTTGCTCCAGTACGCGGGGCAGGAACTGAGGTGGCTGTCCCTGGTCCCGGCGCTCGCCGGGGCCGCCCTGCTCGTCCCCGCCGTGCGCGGACTGCTGCCCCGGGGCACCATGCGTGCGGCGCGGGGACTGCCCGCGGTGATCCTGCTCCGGGGGATCGCAGCCGGTTCGTTCATCGTCGCCGAGTCCTTCGTCCCGCTGATGCTGGTGACCCAGCGCGGGCTGTCCCCGACCCTCGCCGGCCTCTCCCTGGCGGCGGGCGGTCTGACCTGGGCGCTCGGCTCGTGGGTCCTGGCCCGGCCCCGGCTGGAGCAGCACCGGGGCGCTCTCATGGTGATGGGCATGGTGCTCGTGACAGCGGCGATCGTCGCCGCGCCGAGCGTGCTCATCGAGGCGGTGCCGGTCTGGACCCTGGCCGCGGTCTGGGGCGTCGGATGCTTCGGCATGGGCATCGTGATCGCGTCGACGAGCGTGCTGCTGCTGAAGCTGTCCGCGCCGCAGGACGCGGGGGCGAACTCCGCCGCCCTGCAGATCTCCGACGGGCTCGCCAACGTGCTGCTGCTCGCGGCGGGTGGCGCGGCCTTCGCCGCCCTCGGAGGTGGCGCGGTGGGCGCGGCGGCGCACGGTGCCGTGGGTGGAGGCACGGCAGCGGCGCATCCGGGCGCCTTCACCGTCGTCTTCCTGCCGATGGCGGCGGTGGCGCTGGTGGGGGTGTGGGTGGCGAGCCGGGTGCAACCCCACGAATAGACAATGGTACTGATGTGACCCCACGCGATGGTACCGTTTTGGTATGGCTATGAACCTGCGTCTCCGCGAGGATCAGACCGAGGCACTCAAGCAGCGGGCCGAGCAGGAGGGCACCAGCATGCACGCGATACTGCTGAAGGCTGTGGACGACTACCTGGCTCGGACGGCGCAGGAGGCCATCGTTCGCAAGACCGCCAAGGAGCAGGCCGCCAAGTGGGGCGAGCTCATGGACCGTCTGAAGTGACCTGCGTCTATCTCTCGTCCGAGGACATCCTGGTCATTGCGGGGTATGCCTGCGCCGACATGCAGATCGTCGTACGGGACGCCGGGCTTCTCGAATCTGCTGCGCACCGCCCTTCCGCGGCCATGTTCGGCGAAGAGGCGTACCCGGACGTGATCGACAAGGCTGCGGCTCTCCTGCAGTCCCTTGCGATCAATCATCCGCTTTTCGACGGGAACAAGCGTATGGCCTGGCTGTCCTGCGTCTCGTTCCTGGCGATGAACGGAGTGGACCTGCGTCCGGACATCGATGCGGCGGAACGCCTGGTCATCGCGGTGGCGACCGGTGAGACCGACGAGGTGAAGGTCATCGCCCAGGGGCTGCGCGAGCTGGTCGTCGCCAAGGTGTGACCGCTGTCGCACTATCCTCCCGGGCGGCGTCGCCCAGGAAGGTCCGGCGCCGCCCGCCGGTAGGGTGGCCCGGTTGTCGTATCGCGTACGGGCTGCCCGCGGCCCGCACGGACAGCGCCCCACGTACCCGAGTGCCCCGAACCGGAGACCGTGACTACTACCGCCTCCCACCACCTCTCACCCGCCTTTCCCGGCCGCGCCCCCTGGGGGACCGCCGGGAAGCTGCGAGCCTGGCAGCAGGGTGCCATGGAGAAGTACATCCAGGAGCAGCCGCGCGACTTCCTCGCGGTCGCCACCCCCGGCGCGGGCAAGACCACCTTCGCGCTGACCCTCGCCTCATGGCTGCTGCACCACCACGTGGTGCAGCAGATCACCGTCGTGGCGCCCACCGAGCACCTCAAGAAGCAGTGGGCGGAGGCAGCCGCACGCATAGGGATCAAGCTGGACCCCGAGTACAGCGCGGGTCCCGTGAGCAAGGAGTACCACGGGGTCGCGATCACGTACGCCGGTGTCGGCGTACGCCCCATGCTGCACCGCAACCGCTGCGAGCAGCGCAAGACGCTCGTGATCCTCGACGAGATCCACCACGCCGGTGACTCGAAGTCCTGGGGCGAGGCGTGCCAGGAGGCCTTCGACCCGGCGACCCGGCGCCTCGCCCTCACGGGTACGCCGTTCCGGTCCGACACGAACCCGATCCCGTTCGTGGCGTACGAGGAGGGCAACGACGGCATCCGCCGCTCCTCGGCCGACTACACCTACGGCTACGGCAACGCCCTCTCCGACGGCGTCGTGCGTCCCGTGATCTTCCTCAGCTACAGCGGCAACATGCGCTGGCGCACCAAGGCCGGGGACGAGATCGCCGCACGGCTCGGCGAGCCGATGACCAAGGACGCCATCGGGCAGGCCTGGCGCACGGCGCTCGCGCCGACCGGTGACTGGATCCCCAACGTGCTGGCCGCCGCCGACAAGCGGCTGACCGAGGTGCGCAAGGGCATCCCGGACGCCGGCGGGCTCGTCATCGCGACGGACCAGGATTCGGCGCGCGCCTACGCCAAGATCCTCAAGTCGGTCACCGGGGAGAAGCCGACGGTGGTCCTCTCCGACGAGAAGGCCGCGTCCAAGAACATCGACAAGTTCAGCCAGGACGGGTCGCGCTGGATGGTCGCGGTACGGATGGTGTCGGAGGGCGTCGACGTGCCGCGTCTCGCGGTCGGCGTCTACGCGACGACCATCTCCACCCCGCTGTTCTTCGCCCAGGCGGTCGGCCGTTTCGTGCGGTCCCGGCGGCGCGGCGAGACCGCCTCGGTGTTCCTGCCGACCATTCCGATGCTGCTCGACTTCGCCAACGAGATGGAGGTCGAGCGCGACCACGTGCTCGACAAGCCGAAGAAGGGCAGCGACGAGGAGAACCCCTTCGCGGAGGAGGACCAGCTCCTCGCCGACGCGGAGAAGCTGGAGGACGAGGAGACCGAGGACCAGCTGCCCTTCGAGGCCCTGGAGTCCGACGCGGTCTTCGACCGGGTGCTGTACGACGGCGCCGAGTTCGGCATGCAGGCGCACCCGGGCAGCGAGGAGGAGCAGGACTACCTCGGCATCCCCGGCCTCCTGGAACCCGACCAGGTGCAGCTGCTGCTCCAGAAGCGGCAGACCCGGCAGATCGCCCACAGCCGCCAGAAGCCGGCCTCGGAGGCCGACCTCCTGGAGAAGGCCGCGGAGGAGCGGCCGGTGGTCACGCACAAGAAGCTGCTGGAGCTCCGGAAGCAGCTCAACACGATGGTGTCGGCGTACACGCACCAGAGCGGCAAGCCGCACGGCGTGATCCACACGGAACTGCGGCGGGTGTGCGGCGGCCCGCCGAGCGCGGAGGCGACGGCCGGACAGATCCAGGACCGGATCAAGAAGGTCCAGGAGTGGGCCACGCGGATGCGCTGAGTCCGGCCCGAGCGGCCCGGTGCGCGGCGGACGTCCGTCCGCGCACCGGGTTCCGGGGCCGGCCCATGGCGCGCCGGCCACCCAGGGAAGGGCACGCGGAGCCGTGCGACCGCCTCGGTGCGAGAGGCGCGCGAGGGCGTCGGCAGGCGTGTGCCGGGGTGCCGGGCGCCGGGGTCGGAAATTTTTTTGCGTTGCTCATTCACTGTGGGTTAACAATCGTTCACATGTGATGCACGGAGCGTTGCCGCCGAGTCACCCGACTAGAACGCGCGTAGATGTTCGCGTTCCGGACGGCCCGCCGCTGACCGGCGGTTATGCCGCACCGTTCTCGGGGGCGCCCGGATTCTGGACGAGGGCTTCCGCTGAGCGGACCCTCTCGCTAATCTCCCCGAAACATGAACGCCCCGTGGCAATGTGGCCGCGGAGCGCAGCCGGTGCCATGGCCAGTCGGCGGCCTCTCGGTGCGTCGCCGTGGGACCGGCGTCGGCACCCCTGAGACAACCGCCCCGCTCACCACGAGGGAGAGGGCGTCGTGACCGCGGAGACTTCTCAGACGCTCGACCGGGGACTGCGTGTCCTCAAACTGCTCGCCGATACCGATCACGGCCTGACCGTCACCGAGTTGTCGAACAAACTCGGCGTCAACCGCACCGTGGTCTACCGACTGCTCGCCACCCTGGAACAGCACGCGCTCGTCCGGCGCGACCTGGGCGGCCGGGCCCGAGTAGGCCTGGGCGTGCTGCGCCTCGGCCGCCAGGTGCACCCGCTCGTCAGGGAGGCGGCGCTGCCCGCGCTGCGTTCCCTGGCCGAGGACATAGGGGCCACGGCGCACCTCACGCTCGTCGACGGGTCGGACGCGCTCGCGGTCGCCGTCGTCGAGCCGACCTGGACCGACTACCACGTGGCCTACCGGGCCGGCTTCCGGCACTCCCTGGACAGGGGCGCGGCGGGCCGGGCGATCCTCACCGCCCGGCAGAAGACGGCCGGCCACCCGGGCTACACCCTCACGCAGGGCGAGCTCGAGGCGGGGGCCTGCGGGGCCGCCGCTCCGCTGGTCGGGGTCTCCGGCGTGGAGGGCAGCGTTGGTGTGGTGATGCTCGCGGACGCCGTACCGGAACGGGTCGGGCCGCGGGTCCTCGACGCGGCTCGTGAGGTCGCCGACGCGCTGCGCTAGAGACAAGGCCCGACGTCGTCGTCCCCGACCGCACGGGCGGTCGGGGACGAAGGCGAGCGGCGGTTAGATTGGTCGGGTGGCCATTCGTCTCTCCCGCCCCCGCGCCCTCGCCCTCTGTGCGCTGCCCGTCCTCGCACTGTTCGGCACGGCGGCCTTCGCTCCCCTGCCGTTCACCGTGGCGCAGCCCGGCAGTACCGCCGACGTCCTGGGGGACGACAAGGGGAAGCCGGTCATCACGATCAAGGGCACGCCCACCCGGACCACCGAGGGCGAGCTGAGGATGACGACGATCCTGGCGACCGCGCCCACCGCCGACGTCGGTGTCGGGGACGTCGTCGACAGCTGGTTCAGGACGGACCGGGCGGTCATGCCGCGCGACTCCGTCTACCCGACAGGCGGCTCCGAGAAGGAGATCGAACGGCACAACCTCCAGGACATGGAGAAGTCGCAGAACGTCGCCGTCGACGCGGCCCTGGAGTACCTGGACAAGAAGCCCGGCTCCGTGGACGTCACCCTGCACCTCGCCGACGTCGGCGGTCCCAGCGCGGGCCTGTTCTTCTCCCTGGGCATCATCGACAAGCTGGTCGGCAACGGCTCCGGCGGTGACCTGACCGGCGGCCGTACCGTCGCGGGTACGGGGACGATCGAGGCGGACGGCACGGTCGGCGCGGTCGGCGGGGTCTCTCTCAAGACGCAGGCCGCCCGGCGCGACGGTGCGACCGTCTTCCTCGTCCCGAAGGCCGAGTGCAAGCAGGCCGAGGCCGAGCAGCCCGACGGTCTGCGGCTCATCCCCGTCACGACACTGACGAGCGCGGTGTCATCTCTGCGGGCCCTGGACCAGGGGGGCAAGGTCCCGAGCTGCTGACCTGCGGCTGCTGCTCAGGGCCTGAACCCGGGTCCGGACCTGAAGCCGGGCCGGAACCCGGCTCCGGACCTGAATCCGGCTCCGGCTCCGAACCCGGTCCGCCGGTCCGCTCCTTCGGGCCCTCCATGTCCCGCCACGCCGGGAGGACCAGCGGGCTCAGTGTCGCGAGGAAGTACACACCGCCCATCGCCAGCAGCGCCCCCGTCGCGCCCGCCCCCTCCACCAGCAGGCCCGCCGCGAGGCCGCCGACGGGCATGGCGAGCTCGCAGCCCGCGGTGAGCGCACCGGACACCCTGCTGCGCAGCTCCTCGGGGACGCGTTCGTACGTCACCGTCGTCAGGATCGGGTTGAGCATGCCGCCGGCGACGCCGCCCAGTGCCATCGTCACCGCGAGCGGCAGGGTCGTCCCCGTCAGCGCGGCGACCAGGAACCTGGGGGCGCCGCACAGCACCACGCACACCGAGAAGACGGCCCGCCTGGAGAACCGGTGGCCCACCGCCCCGTAGAGCAGGGCCCCGGCCAGTCCGCCCGCCCCGAACAGAGCGGTGAGCAGCCCCAGGTCCCTCGCCCCGCCCAGCTCGCCCTCGGCGTGCACGGGCAGCAGGACGGCGTTCCAGCCCTGGTCCGTGCCGTTCATGAACATCACCATGACGACCACGGCAAGCAGAAGCCTGTTGCCCAGCAGGTAGGCGTACCCCTCCCGGAGTTCGGCGCGGTACGTCCGCAGCGAGACCGGGGCCGCGTCCCTGCGGGGCTCGGCCGCGCGGACCCCGCGTACGCCGGCCGCCACCAGCAGGGCCGACAACGCGAACGTGGCGGCGTCCAGCAGCAGTACCGTCTCGGCCCCGGCGACAGCGATCAGCACACCGGCGAGTGCCGCGCCGACCATGCGGGCGCCGCGCGACACCGCGTCGAAGAGGCTGGCGGCGCGGGCGAGGGTGGTGCCCGCGTGTTCGGCGAGGTCGGGGACCAGGACGTAACGCGCGGTGTTGCCGGGGGTGTGCGCGAGCCCGTTCAGCGCCATCAGCGCGCACAGCATCCAGAATTCGAGTGCGCCCGCGTGGTGCAGCAGGGGAACGGCGCCGACGGCCGCACCGCACACCGCGTCGGAGGCGACGGAGACCCGCCGCCGGCCGATCCGGTCGATGACGGGCCCGCCGATCAGGGCGGCGACGACGATCGGCAGGGTCGCGCAGAAGGCCACGACACCGGCCCGGCCCGCACTCCCCGTGGTCTCCAGGACGAACCACGGCACGCCGATGAGGGTGAGCGAAGTTCCCGCTGTCGATATGGAGTTGGCAGCCAGGACTGCGGCGAGCGGCGTACGGCGCCGAACCGGCTTCCCCCCGTCCACGGTCAGGCCGTTCTGGCGGCGCGGGCGGGGGCGGGCCTGGCCTGTGCCAGACGCAGGCCCAGCTCGACCATCGCCCAGCCCACCCGGTGACGCATCCCCGGGCGCACCGCGCGCAACGCGGCCGCCTCCCGGCGCAGTTCGGAGGACCGGTGGGCGTGCAGCAGGAAGTGGATGTCGCTGTGCATGACGGTGATCCCCTCAGTCGGTGGGGCGCGGGAACACGTGCAGGTGGGTGCGGACCACGGCCGACCCCTCGGCGTCCTCGGGGACACGGCCCCGGTAGCTGTTCACCAGCTCATGGATCTTCTCCGTGAGCTCCAGGGAGAGTTCCGGTGTGAGGCGCAGCTTGAAGTCACTGAGGTCGAAGGTCCGGCGCCATTCCTCGGACCAGTCGCCCATCGTCCCGAGCCAGGTGTTCAGCTCCTGGGTGTGCGTGGTCGCCACCTCGTGGAGGACGACCCCGATGGCGCCGCGCACCTCGGGGTCCGGGTGCTGGAGGAAGTTCTCGCCGCGCCCGAAGACCGTGCCCGAGTGGACGGCCTTCCACCACCGCTCGCGCCCCTTCCCGCGCTCCGGGTCGTCCTCGACGAAGCCGTACGCCGCCAGTTGGCGCAGGTGGTAGCTGGTGGCCCCGCTGGACTCGCCGAGCCGGTCGGCGAGTCCGGAAGCGGTGGCCGGGCCGAACTCCCGCAGGGCGTTCAGCAGTCGGATGCGCAGCGGGTGGGCGAGACCGCGCAGGGTGCGGGTGTCGACGTGGTGGAGCCTCGGGTCGTCGGAGGTGTAAGGGGTCGGCCGTTCCTCGGGCACGTTCGCAGGCATGGCACGACCATAAAGTTGCAAAGACAGCTTTGCAACACTCTTTTTGCAGAGACTTCTTTGGAAGCCCGGCTTCCGCTCAGCCCTCCTTGATGAATCCTTCCTTCAGCAGCCAGTCCTTCGCGACCTCGTGAGGGTCCTCCCCGTCCACGTCCACCTTGGAGTTCAGCTCCTGTGCGAGCTGGGTCGTCAGCTTCTCGGTGACCGGCGCCAGCAGCTCCGCGATCTCCGGGTACTTGTCCAGGGTCGCCGTGTGGATGGCCGGCGCGGCGTTGTAGTTGGGGAAGAACTGCTTGTCGTCCTCCATGACGTCCAGGTTCATCGCCTTGATCCGGCCGTCCGTGGTGTACACCTCGCCCAGCAGGCAGGAGTCGGACTTCGACACCTGGGTGTAGATGATCCCGGCGTCCATCTTCTGGATGTTCGAGGCGGGCAGGCTCATCCCGTACTTCTTCTGCATGCCGGGAAGCCCGTCGTCGCGGGAGGCGAACTCGTTCTCCACGCAGACCGTCACGGCCTTCGGGTCCTTCTTCGCGAGCGCGGCCACGTCCGACAGCGTCTTCAGGTGGTACTTGGCGTTGTTCTTCTTGCTGATGGCCAGGGCGTAGGTGTTGTCCAGGGTGGACGGCGGGAGCCAGGTCACCCCGTTGCCCTTGTCCTCGTCGCGGACCACCTCGTACTGCTTCTGCGGGTCGACGACCGGCTCCGCGTGGCCCAGGTAGGTGATCCAGGCCGTGCCCGTGTAGTCGTACAGCGCGTCCGCCTCGCCCTTGACGACCGCCTCCCGGGCGCTGATCGACCCGGGCAGGTTCGTCCGGTCCAGGACCTCGGCACCGGCCGCCTTGAAGAGCAGGCCGATGATCTGCCCGAGGATGATGTTCTCGCTGAAGTTCTTCGAGGTCACCGTCAGCGACGCGCCCTTGAGCGGCTGTCCCTTTCCGAGCGACCCCGGTCCCACGTCGTCCACCAGCGGCGATCCGCTCTTCAGCCCGCACCCCGTGAGCAGGAGGGCGAGCGCGGCCGCCGATGCCAGGCCCGTACGTACCCTCACGCTTCCTCCAGTCCGCGCGGCGTCAGCCACAGTTCGGCCAGCGACGCCAGCCAGTCCACCAGCAGCGCCAGCACCACCGTCAGCACGGAGCCCAGCACCAGCACGGGCATGCGCTGCGTCTGGATCCCGGAGGTGATCAGGTCGCCGAGTCCGCCGCCGCCCCCGAAGGTGGCGAGCGTCGCCGTGCCCACGTTGAGCACCAGCGCCGTCCGCACGCCCGCGAGGATCAGCGGGACCGCGAGGGGCAGTTCGACCTTGGTGAGGGTGCCCATCGCCGACATTCCGATGCCCCGGGAGGCCTCGACGAGTGTCGGCTCGATGGCGTTCAGGCCTGCCACCGTGTTGGAGAAGACCGGCAGCACCGCGTAGATCACCATGCCGATGATCGCGGTCGACGGGCCGATGCCCAGCCAGATCACCAGCAGGGCCAGCAGCCCGATCGCGGGTGTGGCCTGTCCGATGTTCGCGAGGGTCGTGACACCGGGGGCGGCCTTCCTCAGGCCGCGCCGGGTCATGGCGATGCCGAGCGGGATCGCGATGATCAGCACCCAGAAGGTGGAGATCGCGGTCAGCCTGACGTGCTGCCACCAGCGGACCTCGACGGTGTCCCCGGCCAGCGAGTTCTTCGCGATCGAGTCGAGTTCGACCTGGGAGATCCACAGGTAGGTCGCGACCAGGACGACCGCGCAGACGGCCGGCACCAGCACGAGCTTCTGCCAGGTGACCCGCCGTGCCGGCGCCGGCTGCGGCGGGGAGGGCTCCGCCTCCTCGTCACGGAAGGCGTGTCCGCCGACGTCGTGCTCTCCGGGCGGTCGTGATCCCTTGGGGGGAGCCTGATGACTGGGGGTCATAGCCCGCTGCCACCGCCCTCCTGCTCCTGCTCCGTCCGGTGGACGCGCAGCTCCTCCAGGTCGTGCTCGTGCTCCATGGCGGCGAGGCGGTCGGCCTCCAGCAGCTCCTGGACGGAGTTCATCAGGGTGTGCATGTCGACGACGCCGATGAACTCACCACGCCGCCCCGTCACCGCGACCCGCCCGCCGCTGTCGGTCAGGACCGCCTCCAGCGCGTCGTGCAGCGTCGCGTCCCGGGTCACGGTGTCGTGCACCAGCTGACCGGCCCTGGCGAGCGAACCCTTGGCCCGCATCAGATCGCCGCGCCGAAGCCACTTGTAGGGCCGGTTGCGGCGGTCCAGCATCAGCAGCTCGTTGTGCCGGCCGTCCCGCAGCTTGTTGAAGATCGACTGGAGCGGGTCCTCGACGTTCACCGTGGGGAAGTCGGCGATCCCCACGTCCCGCACACGGGTGAGGTTGAGCCGCTTCAGCGCGGCGCCCGCGCCCACGAAGCCGGAGACGAAGTCGTCCGTCGGGTTGGTGAGGATGGCCTCGGGGGTGTCGAACTGCGCGATGTGCGAACGCTCCCGGAGCACCGCGATCCGGTCGCCCAGCTTGATGGCCTCGTCGAAGTCGTGGGTGACGAAGACGATCGTCTTGTGCAGTTCGTGCTGGAGCCGGATCAGCTCGTCCTGGAGGTGGTCGCGGGTGATCGGGTCGACCGCCCCGAACGGTTCGTCCATCAGCAGCACCGGCGGGTCGGCGGCCAGGGCCCGTGCCACTCCCACGCGCTGCTGCTGGCCTCCGGAGAGCTGGCGCGGATAACGCCCGTGGAACTCCCGGGGGTCCAGCCCGACCAGGTCGAGCATCTCCTCGACCCGGTCCTTCACCCCGGACTTCGACCAGCCGGTCATCTTCGGCACGAGGGCGATGTTCTCCGCGACCGTCATGTGCGGGAAGAGACCGGAGGACTGGATGGCGTAACCGATCTTGCGGCGCAGCTTCACCGGGTCCATGTCGGTGACGTCCTCGTCGTTGATCCTGATCCGCCCGGACGTCGGCTCGATCAGGCGGTTGATCATCTTGAGGGTGGTGGACTTCCCGCAGCCGGAGGGGCCCACGAGGATGACGGTCTCACCGGCCTTGATGTCCATGGACACCTCGTCCACGGCCGGGGCGGGGCTGCCGGGGTAGGACTTGCTGAGGTTCTCCAGCTGGATGGTGGCGCCGGAGGTGGAGGCGGGGCGGGGCGGACCCGACTCCGTCGACCCGATCGCGGTCTCAGGCACGGATCCCCCTAGGGATGGTGAGCCGTCCGAGGAGCACGTAGGCGGCGTCGAAGAGCAGAGCGAGGATGACGATGCCGATCGTGCCGGCAAGGACCTTGTTGATGGCGTTTGCGCTTCCCAGTGAGGCGAGGCCCCCGAAGATCTCGTTGCCGAGTCCGGGGCCCGAGGCGTAGGCGGCGATGGCGGCGATGCCCATCAGCATCTGGGTGGAGACCCGGATGCCGGTGAGGATGGGCGGCCACGCGAGGGGCAGTTCGACCTTGAGGAGCCGTCGTGTCCTGGACATCCCGATGCCCTTGGCCGCGTCGACGAGCGACGGGTCGACCCCGCGCAGCCCGACGATGCAGTTACGGACGATGGGCAGCAGCCCGTACAGCGTCAGGATGATCACGGTGGGCGGGACTCCCAGGCCGACCAGGGGGATCAGCAGACCGATCGCGGCGAGCGAGGGAATGGTGAGGATCGCCGAGGTGGACGTGATCGCCAGGGAGCCGCCCCAGTTGCTCCGATAACTGACGACACCGATCAGGACGCCGAGAAGAGTGGCGATGACCATGCACTGGAATACGGCGCTGGCGTGCTGATACGTGTCGGTGAGCAGTTGCTGGTGGCGGGTGCCCACATACTCCCAGAAGTTCACATGTTGCTCCGTAGGCTCAGTCGGTGTCCTCTGCAGCCTGCTCAACCAGCGGGATAATACGCAGGGGCACCGGGTTTTCCATGACGATCGCCGTGGAGGCCCGGACGATGCCATCAAAGCCCACGACGCGGTCGATCACCCGCTGGAGATCGGCGTTCGACCGGGCGACGAGGCGGCAGAGCATGTCCCCGTGACCGGTCGTCGTGTGCAGTTCCAGCACCTCGGGCACGCCACTCAAATGGGCCCGTACGTCGGTGCCTTGGCCCTGCTTGATCTCCAGCGTGGCGAACGCGGTGACGGGGTAGCCGAGCGCCGCCGGATCCACCTCCGGGCCGAAACCACGGATGACGCCATTCGACTGAAGCCGGTCCAGCCGGGCCTGCACGGTCCCGCGCGCCACCCCGAGACGTCTGGACGCCTCGAGTACACCGATACGGGGCTCGCGGGCCAGCAGCAGGATGAGCCGGCCGTCCAGATGATCGATCGCCATGATCCGTCTCCCGATGGTCAGGCTGTACAGATGGCCCGCCCATCCTCGCGTCAGGCTGGACGTATTGACCAGTGGATGTACGAACTGTTGCGCACCTTGCGGAGCGGCGGGAACCTTCGGACATGACTGAGACTGTGCACACCACCCCCGACACCGCCCGGCAGGCCGATCCCTTCCCGGTCAAGGGAATGGACGCGGTGGTCTTCGCCGTGGGCAACGCCAAGCAGGCGGCGCACTACTACTCGACCGCCTTCGGCATGAAGCTGGTGGCCTACTCCGGGCCGGAGAACGGCAGCCGCGAGACCGCGAGTTACGTCCTGACCAACGGATCCGCCCGCTTCGTCCTCACCTCCGTCATCAAGGCGTCCACCGAGTGGGGCACCTTCCTCGCCGACCACGTGCACACCCACGGCGACGGTGTGGTCGACCTCGCCATCGAGGTCCCCGACGCCCGGAAGGCGTACGCCTACGCCGTCGAGCACGGAGCGACCGGCGTCACCGAGCCGTACGAGATCAAGGACGAGCACGGCACGGTCGTGCTGGCCGCCATCGCCACGTACGGAAAGACCCGCCACACGCTCGTCGACCGCTCCGGGTACGACGGCCCCTACCTCCCCGGCTACGCCGCCGCCGACCCGATCGTCGAGCCTGCCGCCAAGAGGACCTTCCAGGCCGTCGACCACTGCGTCGGCAACGTCGAGCTCGGCCGGATGAACGAGTGGGTGACCTTCTACAACAAGGTCATGGGCTTCACCAACATGAAGGAGTTCGTGGGCGACGACATCGCCACCGAGTACTCCGCCCTGATGTCGAAGGTCGTCGCCGACGGCACGCTCAAGGTGAAGTTCCCCATCAACGAGCCGGCGATCGCGAAGAAGAAGTCGCAGATCGACGAGTACCTGGAGTTCTACGGCGGCGCGGGCGTCCAGCACATCGCGCTCGCCACGAACGACATCGTCGCCTCCGTGCGCGCCATGAGGGCGGCGGGCGTGCAGTTCCTGGACACCCCGGACTCGTACTACGACACCCTGGGGGAGTGGGCGGGCGAGACCCGGGTCCCCGTGGAGACACTGCGCGAGCTGAAGATCCTCGTCGACCGTGACGAGGACGGCTACCTGCTGCAGATCTTCACCAAGCCGGTCCAGGACCGCCCGACGGTCTTCTTCGAGATGATCGAGCGGCACGGCTCGATGGGCTTCGGCAAGGGCAACTTCAAGGCCCTCTTCGAGGCGATCGAGCGCGAGCAGGAGAAGCGCGGCAACCTCTGACCACGACGCGTGAGGGGCCCCCTCCCGGGTGGGAGGGGGCCCCTCACGCGTGCGGTGCCCTACGGGGCCGCCGTGGCCCCGTCCCTCGTCCGCGGGGACGGGGAGACCGAGGCCGAAGGCTCCGGGCTCCCCTTCCCGCCGTCCGGCGAGGGCTTCTCCGAAGCTTCGGGCGAGGCCCCCGCCCCGGACTCCGGCGACGGCTCCGGCGACGGTTCCTGCGACGGCTCCGGCTCGGCCGAGGGCTCGGGCGCCGGCGGCTGCATCTGGGCCGGGCCGCCCTCCGCCGGATCACCCAGCTCGTCCAGGGCCTCCCGCGCGAGCGGGGCGGCCAGCGGCGAGAAGTCCGGATTCGTGCGCAGGGCCTCCTCCAGATGGCCGCGGGCCGGACCGTCCTGGCCGAGGGAACTCTCGATCACGCCCAGGTGATAGGCGTAGGAGGCGTTCCGCACCCCGGTCCCCACCGCCTGGTCCGCGTACTGCATGGCCTCCTCGCTCCGGCCCGCCCTGTGCAGCGACCAGGCCAGCGTGTCCGCCACTGCCGAACTGCGGCGCTGCGCCTCCCACGCGGTGCGCATCAGCTCCACCGCCGCCTCCGGGTCGCCGTGGTCGGCCTCCAGACGGGCCTCGGTCAGGGACTCGTCGACCCCGGCCGTCCTCGCCTGCGAGAGGAGGCCGCGGAGCCTCGTGTACTGGGTGCGGGCGTCGCCGTCCAGGTCCAGCGACTCGAACAGCTCGCCGAGTTCGAGCACGTACTCGGGGCGGGGCAGCTTCGTCGTCACGGTCCGGTAGTCGGCCAGGGCCTCGTCGGTGCGGCCCAGGGCGGCCAGGGCACGCGCCCGGCCCGCGAGGGACACGAGGTGGCTCCGGTCGGTGCGCAGGGCCGCGTCGTACTCCGCGAGGGCTTCGGCCGGCTCCCCCCGCTCCGCGGCGAGCTCCCCGAGGCGGTGCAGGGCCACCGCCTTCTCGGCCGCCGTGCCCGCGTGGTCCGCCGCCTCCCGGGCGGTGGCCAGGGCGTCCTCGCGCCAGCCCTGGTTGCGGTACATCTCGGACGTCCTGGCCAGCGCCGGGACACCCTTGCGGAGAGTGCCGTACTTCTCCGTGGCCTTGGCCGCGGCCGCGTAGTCGCCGAGGCCGTTGTAGGCGTCGATCAGCACCGGGTACGCCGTCCAGCCCTTCGGCTGCCGCGAACGGACCGTCTCACCCCACTTCTTCGCGGCGAGGAAGTCGTTCCGGGCGTTGGCGAGCGCCCCGAGACCCACCCACGCCTCCGTGTTCCCGCGCTCACCCGGCTGAGCGGCCAGCGAACGCTGGAGGGCCTGCTCGGCCCGGGAGTAGTACGCCGCGTCCGCGGACCGCCGTCCCCACTCGACGTACGCCGAGCCCAGCACCGCCCAGGACGGGGCGTCCGCGGGGTGCGTCTCCACCCACTTCTGCCGGTCACCGATGAGGGCCGTCAGATCGGACAGGGACGCCGGTGACCCGGCCGCCGCCGCGGCCTCGGCCCGTGCCACGGGCCCCGGTGCCGGCGGCGCGGCCATGTCGTCGTCCGGTACGGCGATCACCGCACCGGCCACGAGCACGGCTCCGGCCACCGCGCCGAAGGCCGCCCTGCGCAGTGTGGTGCGGATCGGCGCGGGAGGCGGTGGGACGGACGTCGCGCCCTGGGGCGGCAGGGGGGAGTAGGGCGGCTCCGGGTTCTGCTGCGGCTTGGCATCCATGACCATCACTCTGCGTCAGTACGAAGATCGCATCGCGCTCCGTGAAGGCCGACGCAGACGGGTTCACACCATTGGCCCCGGGTGCCACGCTTGGATCATGGACGCACTCCTCGAACGACTGCGCGCGGGTCTTCCCGCCGAGGCCCTGATCACCGATCCGGACGTCACCGCCTCGTACGCCCACGACATGGCGAGCTTCTGCGATGCCGGCACCCCCGCCGTCGTCGTGCTCCCGCGCACGGTCGAGGAGGTCCAGCACGTCATGCGGACCGCCACCGCCCTGCGGGTCCCGGTCGTCCCCCAGGGCGCGAGGACCGGTCTGTCGGGCGCGGCCAACGCCTCCGACGGCTGCATCGTGCTCTCCCTGGTCAGGATGGACCGGATCCTGGAGATCAGCCCGGTCGACCGGATCGCGGTCGTGGAACCGGGCGTCGTCAACGCCGCGCTCTCCCGCGCGGTCGGCGAACTCGGGCTGTACTACCCGCCGGACCCGTCGAGCTGGGAGATGTGCACGATCGGCGGGAACATCGGCACCGCCTCCGGCGGACTGTGCTGCGTGAAGTACGGCGTCACCGCCGAGTACGTCCTGGGCCTGGAGGTCGTCCTGGCCGACGGACGGCTGCTGAACACCGGCCGGCGTACCGCGAAGGGCGTGGCGGGATACGACCTCACCCGGCTCTTCGTCGGCTCCGAGGGCAGCCTCGGCATCGTCGTCAAGGCCGTCCTCGCGCTGCGGCCCCGGCCGCCGCAGCAGCTCGTGCTCGCCGCGGAGTTCCCCTCCGCGGCGGCGGCCTGTGACGCCGTGTGCCGGATCATGGAGCGGGGACACACCCCGTCACTCCTCGAACTGATGGACCGTACGACCGTGCGTGCCGTCAACGCGATGACCTCCATGGGCCTCCCCGAATCCACCGAGGCCCTCCTGCTCTGCGCGTTCGACACGCCCGACCCGGCGGCGGACCTCGCCGCCGTCGGGGAACTCTGCAAGGCGTCCGGAGCCACCGAGGTGGTGCCCGCCGACGACGTCGCCGAGTCCGAACTCCTGCTGCAGGCCCGCCGGTCGGCCCTTCCCGCCCTGGAGACCGTCAAGTCGGCCACGATGATCGACGACGTGTGCGTGCCGCGCTCCCGGCTGGGCGCCATGATCGAGGGAACCGCCGCGATCGCCGAGAAGTTCGCGCTGACCATCGGTGTCTGCGCCCACGCGGGCGACGGCAACACCCACCCCGTCGTCTGTTTCGACCACACGGACCCCGACGAATCCCGCCGGGCCCGCGCGTCCTTCGACGAGATCATGGCGCTGGGCCTCGAACTGGGCGGCACCATCACCGGCGAACACGGGGTCGGTGTACTGAAGAAGGAGTGGCTCGCCCGCGAACTGGGCGAGGTCGGGCTCGAGTTGCAGCGAGGTATCAAGGCCGCCTTCGACCCGCTCGGACTGCTCAATCCCGGCAAGCTGTTCTGAGGGCGGCGTACCACCGCTCACCCCTCGCCGTCCTGCGGCTCGTCCTGGGACCACGGATCGCTCAGCCACAGGTCGTCGGCCGGCAGCGGGGTGAGCAGCTCGGAGAGCGCCCCGTCCAGGCCCAGCAGTCCGCTCTCGGTCCCCGGGGGCACCACCCGCAGGGTGCGCTCCACCCAGGCGGTCACGGCGACGGACGGCACCTCCAGCAGGGCGTCGCCGTCGGGCGAGGTGAGGGCGACACAGATGATGCCCCGTTCCTCGACCTTCGTCGGCCAGATCCGTACGTCCCCGTGCCCGCACGGCCGGAACGCCCCTTCCACCAGCAGCTCGCGGGCGAACGTCCAGTGCACGGGCGACTCGGAGCCGATGTGGAAGGTGACGTGCACGGCGTACGGGTCGTCGGTGAAGTACGAGAGCCGGGCGGGCACGGGGACCGACCGCTCCGGCGACAGGACCAGCTTCACTTCGAGCTCGCGTTCCACGGCGTTCTGCATGAGGTGCACGACCTTCCGATGCTCGTAGGGGCCGGTTCCTCGACCGGTCCTCACAAGGAGAGAGCGCCCTCCCGGACGTCTATGACGCGACTTCCCAGAAAAACTTGCCCGGACCCTGAAAGTGGTCCAAACGGCAGGACAGGCCCGGGGGTGCTCGGCGGTCTGATAGATGTGGACCCTTGTATTGAGGCCTCGAAGAGATACGGGACCACGGTGATGAGCGCCCCAACCCCGGCACCCGGTGACGAAAGCCCCAGCGAGGGCTACTACCCCGACCCGTCCATCCCCGGATACGTCCGGTACTGGAACGGCGCTTCGTGGGTCCCCGGCACCAGTCGGCCCGCGCCCCAGCAGGGCCGGACGACTCGCGCGACGACACCCGCTCCGACTCCCGCGACGCCGCCCTCCCCGGCGGCCGACGCGGCCCCGGGCAGGCCCGCCCCGGTGGACGAGACGGGGCCCATGTACCTGGACGAGGTCGAGGGGGCGGACGCGGCGCGGGGGGACGCCGGCCCGGGCGCCGCCGAGGTGGACGCGGCCCGCGGCCGGTCCCTGCCATCGACCGCCTGGCAGGCGGACACCTCCCGGCAGACCGGCTTCGGCGGCGACCGCGACAACCGCGTCTCGTGGGGCGGCCAGGACCCGCGCGCCCCCGAGGCCAGCACGTCCGGCCCCGAGGCCCGCACCCCCGAGCCCCGTACGTCCGGCCCCGGTGCCCCGCCCGCCGCCTCCGCCCCGGCGGACGGCGCGCCCGCCGACCCACGGCGGCCCGGCGGCCCGGACCCGACGCGCGGCGCCCTGCCCGGTATGCGCGACGGCAACGACGAGGTGCCCGACGGCACCGTGACCATCCGCGCCGACCGTCCCGGAAGCGGCGGCCGTCCGCCGACCGACGGTACGGTCACGATCCGCGCAGTGGGCCCCGCCGCCGACCGTCCTCGGCGTCCGCGTGCGGAGGGGCCCGCGGGTCCCGCGCACGCCGACGGCACGATGACGATCCGTGCCGTGCAGCCCGGGGGCACCGCGCAGCCCGCCCCGGCCCCTGCGCCGGTCCCGCAGCCGCAGGGGCTGAACACCCCTCTGACGCCGGGCCCCGGCGGCGGATCCGCGTCCTGGCCGCAGCAGGTCCACCAGCTCGCCCAGCCCGAGCAGGCGGCGCGCCCCCAGCAGCCCCGGCCGCAGCAGAGCCCGATGCCCACGCAGCAGCAGGGTGCCGGGCCCGGGCAGCAGCAGCCCGTCGTGCCCTGGAAGCCCGTGGCGGACGACCCCTTCCAGCAGCTCGTCCGGTCCCAGGCCGCCGCCCGGCCCGCGGCGCTCGGCAAGAGGCTGGCCGCACGGCTGCTGGACACGGTCGTCCTCGGCGCGGTCGTCGGCGCGGTCGGCTTCCCGCTGGTCACCCAGGCGCTGGAGCACATCGACCGGAAGATCGAAGCGGCGAAGATGTCCGGTGAGACGGTGACCGTCTGGCTCCTGGACTCCACCACGGCCGGCCTGTTCGGCGGGGTGCTCGCCGCCTTCCTGGTCCTCGGCTTCCTCCTGGAGGCCGTGCCCACCTCCAAGTGGGGCCGCACGCTGGGCAAGAAGCTGTGCGGCATCGAGGTGCGGGACATCGAGTCCCACGACGCGCCGAGCCTGGGGGCCGCCCTGCGCCGGTGGCTGGTCTACGGGGTGCTTGGTCTGGCCGTCGTCGGTGTGGTCAACGTGCTCTGGTGTCTGATCGACCGTCCGTGGCGCCAGTGCTGGCACGACAAGGCCGCCCGCACCTTCGTCGCGGGCCGGTAGGGGCGGCGTACGCCCGTGTGCTGACGCCCCGTCCCCCGAAGGGACCTCAGCCGTTGCGGGCCTTCACGGGCCGGGGTGCACTGCCCCCATGAGCACTGAACCACCGCCTCCGCCGCCCGACGACGACCCCTTCTCGAAGAGGCCGCCGCAGGGGCCTCCGAGCGGTTCGCCCTACGACAGCGGGCCGCCTCCGCCCCCGCCGCCGAACGACCCGTACGGCGGCGGCGGTCCCTACGGCGGTGCCGATCCGCTGGCCGGCATGCCGCCGCTCGCCGAACCGGGCAAGCGGATCCTGGCGCGGCTGATCGACTTCCTCATCATCTCGATCCCGCTGTATCTGATCTCGCTGCCCTTCGGCGGGGCGGTCGACGTCTCGGACGACGGCAACGACGACTTCGGCAACGCGGTGGGCAACGCCTACACAGGGCACCAGCTCGTCTGGTCGCTGATCGGCCTGGTGGTGTACGTCGCCTACGACACGTACTTCACCCACAAGGACGGCCGGACTCCGGGCAAGCGGCTGCTGAAGATGCGCGTCGCGATGCTCAACGACGGCTCGGTCCCCGACACGAGCTCCTCGCTGATGCGTGCCGTCGTGCTCTGGCTCCCGGCGCTGCTGTGCTGCCCGTGCCTGTGGTGGCTCATCAACATCGTGCTGATGTTCACCGACAAGCCCTACCGGCAGGGCCTGCAGGACAAGGCGGGCAAGACCGTGGTCGTCACCGTCCCGTGAGCGGCGGGTGTTCAGCGGCGCAGCGAGTGCTCACCGACCTGCCGGCGCTGAGCGGCGGCGATCTCGATGTCCTCGATCGTGCGGTGCGTACGGGCGGCGGTGGGCGGCGGCGTCGCCTCCCGGACCGTCCTCGTGCGGGCCGGCAGGGCCACGGCCACCAGCAGGCCGAGCACCATCGCGGCGGTCCCCACGGCGGCGACACCGATGCCGGACTCCGTGCGGAACAGCAGCAGCATGGCGAGGGCGGAGAAGACGACGGTGGCCGAACCGTAGGAGAACTGTGCGGCAGTCGGACGCGGCATGGCGGTATCCGTCCTCGGGGTGTCGGATAGGGAGGTCTCTCAACACGTTCGCACTGTCAATCGACTCTACGACGGTGGATGCCCGTGGGGAACCGGTAGTAAGCGTGGCCTAACCCACGGTGCCGGTGCACGGGGGGCGCACTGAGTCACGCTCCTGCCGACGAGGGTTTCGGACGCGCCGGTTGACAGATCGAGGGTCCCGCGGCCCCGTCCGGATACCGGAAGAGGACTCCCGCATAGTGCACTTGGTGTGTGCAAGTCAAGGTCTGTCTTTTCTCTCATAACTCCGATCAAATGTCGTCACTTGTGACGCGTTGAACGCGCGCGGCCCCGTAATCACCCCCTGGCCGCGGACGCGAACGCCGGGGAGGACTGCATCAAGTGACCACTCAGAGACGGGCGCTGCGCGCAACCGCCGTAGCCGTGTGCCTGGCCGCCACCGCCGCGACGGCCTCAGCCTTCGCCACGGCGCAGGCGGACGACAGGGCGCCGGCATCCGGCGCCACCACCGTGGACCGGCGCGACCCCGCACCGGTCAAGGCCCACGAGCACGACCTGGAAGGCCCCTTCAGCAAGGAGCAGGACGCCCAGCGGCAGGCCGCGCTGGAGCAGGTCCTGTCCGGCGACAAGAAGGTGACCGCCAGGGACGGCTCCAAGGTCGTCAAGCTCGGCAAGAGCAAGTACGTCGAGCTCGGCCGGGAGAAGACCGACAAGATCTTCACCATCCTCGTGGAGTTCGGCGACCAGGTCGACGACACCACGATGTTCGACCCCGACGGCGACGGCCCGAAGCCCCCGGTCAAGAAGTACGGCGGCACGCCCGGCCCGCTGCACAACGAGATAGCCGAGCCGGACCCGGCGAAGGACAACAGCACCGCCTGGCAGGCCGACTACGACCAGGCCCACTTCCAGGACCTCTACTTCGGTGAGGGCAAGGGCAAGGAATCGCTCAAGACGTACTACGAGAAGACGTCCTCCGGGCGCTACTCCGTCGACGGCGAGGTCTCCGACTGGGTCAAGGTCCCCTACAACGAGGCCCGTTACGGCTCGAACTACTGCGGTTCGACCAACTGCGCCAACGTCTGGGACGCGGTCCGCGACGGGGTCAACGCCTGGGTCGCCGACCAGAAGGCCAAGGGCCGCACGCAGGACCAGATCAAGGCCGACCTGGCGCAGTACGACCAGTGGGACCGCTACGACTTCGACGGCGACGGCGACTTCAACGAGCCCGACGGCTACATCGACCACTTCCAGCTGGTCCACGCCGGCGAGGACGAGTCCGCGGGCGGCGGCGCCGAGGGCACCAACGCCATCTGGGCGCACCGCTGGTACGCCTACGGCACCAACGCCGGTGCGACGGGCCCCACGGGCAACAAGGCCGGCGGCGCCGAGATCGGCGACACGGGCATCTGGGTCGGTGACTACACCGCGCAGCCCGAGAACGGCGGCCTGGGCGTCTTCGCCCACGAGTACGCCCACGACCTCGGCCTCCCGGACCTGTACGACACCTCCGGCGGCGGCGAGAACTCGGTCGGTTTCTGGTCGCTGATGTCGGCGGGCTCCTGGCTCGGCACCGGCAAGGGCGAGATCGGCAACCTCCCCGGCGACATGACCGCCTGGGACAAGCTGCAGCTCGGCTGGCTCGACTACGACACGGCGAAGGCCGCGACGAAGTCGACGCACAAGCTGGGTGTCTCGGAGTACAACACCAAGGACAAGCAGGCGCTCGTCGTCGAGCTGCCCGAGAAGGAAGTCACCACCACCGTCACGAAGCCCGCGCAGGGCTCGAAGCAGTGGTGGAGCGACATGGGCGACGACCTGTCGAACACCCTGACGCGCCCGGTCGACCTGACCGGAATGACGTCCGCGTCGCTGGACCTGTCCGGCTGGTACGACATCGAGGCCGACTACGACTACCTCTACACCGAGGTCTCGGACAACGGCGGCACCAGCTGGACCGCGCTCGACGGCACGGCGGACGGCAAGGCCATCCCGCGTGACGCCAGCGACAAGCCGGCCCTGACCGACGTCTCCGGCGCCGTCAAGAAGCTCTCGTACCCGCTGAACGCCTACGCGGGCAAGAAGATCGACCTGCGCTTCCGCTACCAGACGGACGGCGGCGCGGGCGGCAAGGGCTTCACCGCCGACGCCATCACCGTCACCGCCGACGGCGCCGTCCTCTTCGCGGACGACGCGGAGGGCGACGACAACGGCTGGACCGCCAAGGGCTTCTCGCGGATCGGTGAGTCGTTCACCAACGACTACCCGCAGTACTACATCGCCGAGAACCGCCAGTACGTCTCGTACGACAAGACCCTCGAGGTCGGCCCGTACAACTTCGGCTTCACCACCACCCGTCCGGACTGGGTCGAGCACTACTCGTACCAGAACGGCCTGATGGTGTGGCTCTGGGACACCTCCCAGAAGGACAACAACACGTCCGTGCACCCCGGGCAGGGCCTGATCCTGCCGGTGGACTCGCACGCCAAGCCGCTGAAGTGGACGAACGGCTCGCTCCTGCGCAACAAGATCCAGCCCTTCGACGCGCCGTTCAGCTGGTACCCGAACAAGGGCTTCACGCTGCACAACGCGGACGTCCCGCTGAAGATCAAGCCGTCGCTGGGCGTCCCGGTCTTCGACGACCGCAAGGGCACCTACTGGTACGAGGAAAACCCGACAGGAAGTGTCAAGGTTTCTGACACCAACACCCGGATCACCATCGTCAACGAGCCCCTCAGCGGCTCGACGATGACCGTGAAGGTCGGGCCCTCGGGCAAGTAGTCGACAAAGCGCCAGGTCACAGCATGATCGGCCGTCGCCCTCTAGCGGGCGGCGGCCGATCGTGTTTAGGTGCGTCCTACCGAATCCTTATTGACACGAAGTCTTACGGGGGGAGCGCGAAGCATGGCAGGCGGAGGTTTCTGCAGGTTGCCCAACGGCACCGTGGTGGTGGCACTGACCCTGAACGGCCCGGCGGCCGGACCGGGCCCCGGAGAACAGGTGCGGGTGCTCGTGCACGCCGCGAACCGGGCGCGCGCCCTGACCAGGCTGCGCAACCTCGGAATGCGTGCCGTCTACCTCCGGGGCAACGCCCAGCCGCCGACCCCGGACGAGGTCACGGCGGTCCTGCACCACCCGGACGGGCTGCTCTGGCGCACCGCGCCCCAGACCGGCCAGGAGCTCTGGCACCCGATACGGGCGCTGCTGGGTTCCGCCGGATACGCCGGACCCGCCCGCCCGGCGGCCTGAGCGCGCCCGGCACGGGGCGGACCGGCCGGCCCCGCGACCCAGGCCCGCGGGATCAGACGACCGGCTTGCCCGACAGCTCCACGCCCGCGGTGCGCAGCTCCTCGAGAGCCCGCGCCGTGGTCCCCTCGGCGACTCCGGCCGTCAGGGCCAGCAGCACGTGCGTGGCGAAACCCTCACGGGCGGCGTCCAGCGCGGTGGCCCGCACACAGTGGTCCGTCGCGATGCCCACGACGTCGACCGCGGTGACGGACCGGTCCCGCAGCCACTGGGCGAGCCCGGTGCCGTTCTCGTCGACGCCCTCGAAACCGCTGTACGCCGCGGTGTACGCGCCCTTGTCGAAGACGCTGTCGATCGCCCCGGAGGCGACGGCGGGGGCGAAATTGGGGTGGAAGCCCACACCCTCCGTGCCGGCGACGCAGTGCGGCGGCCAGGAGCGCTCGAAGTCGGGAGCGGCGGAGAAGTGGTCACCGGGATCGATGTGGTGGTCCCGGGTGGCCACGACATGGCTGTAGCCGGGCTGGGCCTCGCCGATCAGGTCGGTGATGGCGGCGGCGACATCTGCGCCGCCCGCCACCGCGAGGCTGCCGCCCTCGCAGAAGTCGTTCTGAACGTCGACGACGATCAAGGCGCGATGCATGACGGTTGTCCTTCGATGGGGGTTCGGCGTGTTCCGCGGACCGGTGCGGTGGGGATGCCACCGAGCCTAGAGACTCGGCGCACCCGGCGGGAGGGGGTGCACGCATCGGCTCTCCCCCCCGACACGCCCGACGGTGCGGCGCCGGTTCCGGGGAGCACGCGCGGGCGGGCTCCCCGGAACCGGACCGGCGCCCGGGGACGGGGCGGGCAGGTCCCACGTGTACCCCGAGGGCCTCAGGCGTACTCCGTCGGCAGCACCGGCTCCCCGCGCGACAGCTGCATCGCCGACATCGGGAGCCCGGCGCGTGCCGCGCTGTGGCGTTCCCGCGCGGCCTCCAGCGGCTCCCGGGCGACGACCTCGCCGCCCCTGACCAGTTCCACCAGGAGCTGCTGGTCCGCCAGCTCCGCCGGGACGTCACCGGTGCCGATCACCTCGGCCTCCGCGACCCCGTACTCGTCCAGCCGGCGAGCCGCCCACTTGCGGCCGCCCCTCGACGACTTCGCTCCCAGCGACTTCTTCACCACCGGCAGCAGCGGATCGGCCGGATCGGCGGATCGCGCACGCGCCACCAGCTTGTAGACCATGGAGCACGTCGGGTGCCCGCTCCCGGTCACCAGCTGGGTGCCCACCCCGTACGCGTCGACCGGGGCGGCGGCCAGCGAGGCGATCGCGTACTCGTCCAGGTCGGACGTCACCACGATCTTCGTCTCCGTGGCGCCCAGCTCGTCCAGCTGCTGCCGCACCCGGTGGGCGACGAGCAGCAGGTCGCCCGAGTCGATGCGTACGGCCCCCAGCTCCGGTCCCGCGATCTCCACCGCCGTACGGACCGCCTCGGTCACGTCGTAGGTGTCGACCAGCAGCGAGGTCCCGCGGCCCAGCGAGTCCACCTGGGCCTGGAACGCGTCCCGCTCGCTGTCGTGCAGCAGGGTGAAGGCGTGCGCGCTCGTCCCGACCGTCGGGATGTTGTAGCGGAAGCCCGCGGCGAGGTCCGAGGTGGTGTGGAAGCCGCCGACGTACGCCGCGCGGGCCGACGCCACCGCCGACAGCTCGTGCGTGCGCCGGGCGCCCATCTCGATGAGCCGGCGCCCGCCCGCGGCGGCCGACATCCGGGACGCGGCGGCGGCGATCGCCGAGTCGTGGTTCAGGATCGACAGGATCACGGTCTCCAGCAGCACGCACTCGGCGAAGGAGCCCTCGACCCGCAGCAGCGGCGAGCCCGGGAAGTAGACCTCGCCCTCCGGGTAGCCCCAGATGTCGCCGCTGAAGCGGTAGTCCGCCAGCCAGTCGACGGTGGAGGCGTCCACGATGTTCTGGTCGCGCAGGAAGGCGAGCATCTCGTCGTCGAAGTGGAAGTTCTCCACCGCGTCCAGCACGCGCCCGGTGCCCGCGACGACGCCGTAGCGCCGCCCCTCGGGCAGTCGGCGCGTGAAGGCCTCGAAGACGGAGCGCCGGTCCGCGGTGCCGGCCTTCAGTGCGGCCTGCACCATCGTGAGCTCGTACTGGTCGGTGAAGAGCGCGGTCGACGGCACACCGACCCGTCGCCCAAGGTCCGCTGAGTTCATGCCGGGGATGCTACTCCCTATTCGTCAAAGTGACGAGATGGGGGCGCCGTTTGTGCGCGGGCCCCCCTCTGGTGGCAGCATGGGGTAGGTGAGCGTTGCTTCCCCCGTAGAGATCGAACGTCCCGAATCGGCCGAGGAGACCTTCGCCGTCCCTGAGCCCGATGTCCCGTGGGTGACGCTGGTGCACAACGACCCGGTCAACCTCATGAGCTATGTGACGTATGTCTTCCAGGCCTACTTCGGCTACTCCAAGGACAAGGCGCACAAGCTGATGCTCGACGTCCACCAGAAGGGCCGCGCCGTCGTCTCCAGCGGCAGCCGCGAGGAGATGGAACGCGACGTCCAGGCCATGCACGGATACGGGCTCTGGGCCACCCTGACCCAGGACCGCAACTGACCCACCCACCACCGCTGCCCTCCGTCCGACCCACCATCGGAGAATTCATGGCCGGCCACTTCGAGGCCACCCCAGGCGGCGGCGCGTCCGTCGCCCTCGACGAGGTCGAGGTCGCGATCCTGCGCTCCCTCGCCGTCCAGCTGCTCGAACTGATCGGCCCGGGCACCGAACCCGCCGAGGGCGAGGACCCGCTCGCCGCGCTCTTCGCGGAAGGGCCGAGCGAACCGCCCTCCGACCCGGCCCTGGCCCGGCTCTTCCCCGAGGCGTACGGCGACGCGGACAAGGAGCTGCGTGAGGCGTCCGCCGAGTTCCGCCGCTTCACCGAGAACGACCTGCGCACGCGCAAGCGCGAGGACGCCCTCGCCGTCGTGCGGTCGCTCGACGCGCTCGCGCCCGTACCCGAAGACGGCGCGGTGCTCTCCCTCGCCGCCGACGAGTGCCGCCACTGGCTGGGCTCCCTCAACGACCTCCGGCTCACCATCGGCACCCGCCTCGAGGTGTCCGACGAGGACGAGGGCCAGGACGGATCGCTCTACCGGCTCCCGGACAGCGACCCCCGCAAACCCATGGTCATGGCCTATCTCTGGCTCGGCGCGCTCCAGGAAACCCTCATCGAAACGCTGATGCCCGACTGAGATCCCCGGGAACCACGGGCTCGCTCAACGGATGCTCAAATCCGAATAACGATCCCGTCACCTGAACGGCGTTCTTTGCAGCGCCTGGAAACGCTTGTCCGCTTTTTCCTGTGGTGTGCGCCACATAATGTCCGTCGGGCTCGCCCGGCGGTCGTGATAAATCTTCACGACCGCCCGGGGACGCCACCCCTGTCCCCGGGGGCGCTACAAGCCGGCCGAACGCCGGCGGCACTCCATCCATATCCGGGGGGATCAGGACCTGATCCGACGCCGAGGGCGGCGCGGATCGGCGTGGAGAAAGGCGCACCACCATGACATCGGCGCAGGTCGACAACGGACAGGCGGACGGCCCGAAGGCCGTCGACGCCCCGGCGGGCGAGGGCTACCAGCGTGGCCTGGGAGCCCGTCAGATCCAGATGATCGCCATCGGCGGAGCCATCGGCACAGGACTCTTCCTCGGCGCGGGCAAGGCCATCGACAGGGCCGGGCCCAGCCTCATCCTCGCCTACGCCATCGCGGGCCTGGTCATCTTCTTCATCATGCGCGCCCTGGGCGAACTCCTCATGTACCGCCCGGTGTCCGGCTCCTTCTCGGAGTACGCCCGCGAATTCCTCGGCCCCTTCTTCGGATTCGTGACCGGATGGACGTACTGGCTCTTCTGGGTCGTCACCGGAATCACCGAAGTCACCGCGGCCGCCACCTATATGACGTACTGGTGGAATATCCCGCAATGGCTGTCCGCGCTGGTCTTCACCGTCATTCTCTACGGTGCCAACCTGATCTCGGTGAAGCTCTTCGGCGAGCTCGAGTTCTGGTTCTCCATGGTCAAGGTCACCGCGATCATCGGCATGATCCTCATCTGTGCCGGCGTGCTCACCGTCGGCTTCTCCGACGCCGGTGACACCGCGACCGTCGCCAACCTGTGGAACGACGGCGGCTTCTTCCCCCAGGGCATCGGCGGCACGCTGATGACCCTCCAGATCGTGATGTTCGCGTTCCTCGCCGTCGAACTCGTCGGCGTCACCGCCGGAGAGTCCAAGGACCCCAAGACCGTCCTGCCCAAGGCCATCAACACCGTGCCGTGGCGCATCGCCGTCTTCTACGTCGGCGCGCTGATCATGATCCTCTCGGTGGTCCCCTGGAGCACCTTCAAGCCGGGCGTCTCGCCGTTCGTCGCCGCCTTCGAGGAGATGGGCCTCGGCATCGGCGCCGCCATCGTCAACTTCGTCGTGCTCACCGCCGCGCTCTCCTCCTGCAACTCCGGCATGTACTCCACCGGCCGCATGCTCCGTGACCTCGCGATCAACGGCCAGGGCCCGAAGGCCTTCACCAAGCTGACGAAGAACGGCCTCCCGCTGGCCGGCACCACCTTCTCCGCCGCGCTGATGCTCGTCGGCGTCTGGATCAACTACCAGTGGCCCGGCGACGCGTTCAACTACGTCGTCTCCTTCGCCACCATCTCCGGCATGTGGGCCTGGATCATGATCCTCGTCTGCCAGATCCGCTTCCGCGCCAAGGCCGACCGAGGCGAACTGCCCCAGTCCAGCTTCAAGGCTCCCGGAGCCCCCTTCAGCAGCTGGTTCGCCCTCGCGTTCATCGGCCTCGTCATCGTCATGATGGCCATCGACAAGGACGCCAGGATCTCCCTGTACTGCGCGCCGCTGTGGGGCCTCATCCTGGGCGTCTCCTACCTGGTCCTCAAGGCGCGCAACCCCGACAACAAGGCCTTCGCCAAGCGCTGACCCGCGCGACGGCAGCCCCAGGACACCGCCGCCCCAACGGCACTGTCCGGCATACGGGCCCCCGCGTACCACTCCTCGGTACGCGGGGGCCCTCTGCTTATCCTGGGCGCCATGCTGACCCTTACCCAGGCGCTCTACGACCAGATCGTCGCGCACTCCCGCGCGGACCACCCCGACGAGGCGTGCGGAGTGGTCGCCGGCCCGGCCGGAGAGGACCGCGCGGAACGCTTCGTCCCCATGCTCAACGCCGCACGCTCACCCACGTTCTACGAATTCGACTCCGCGGACCTGCTCAAGCTCTACCGCGAGATGGACGACCGCGACGAGGAGCCGGTGATCATCTACCACTCCCACACCGCGACCGAGGCCTACCCCTCCCGCACCGACCTCACGTACGCCAACGAACCCGGCGCCCACTACGTGCTGGTCTCCACCGCGGACACCGACGACGAAGGCCCCTTCCAGTTCCGGTCCTACCGCATCGTCGACGGCGAGATCACCGAGGAAGAAGTCGAGGTCGTCGAGGCCTACCCCACCGCAGCCTGACGCGCGGGGGCGGCTCCGGCACCCCGCCGCCCCACCGTCTGTCCACATGGCGAACGCTCACCATCCACGATGTGGAATCACACTCCGGAAACCCGGTCGGGAATCGATACGATGAGCCCATGGTTCCCCATGACGTGAGCGACAAGACGCCGGGCATGCTGCTCGTCGCGCGGCTGCACGTCGACCTGTGCAGGCTTTCCAGCGCGATGTGTCCGGCTGCCGCCTGCCCGTGAACCGCCCGGCCTGAGCCGCGGTCCGAGCGCACCACGTACGCACCACCCCCGCGCGGGGGCACACAAACGCGCGCCCCACGCCACCTCCCCGCTTTCGACAGGAGCCCACGCCATGGCCATCGAGGTCCGCATCCCGACCATCCTCCGCACCTACACCGACGGCGCCAAGGCCGTCGAAGGCAACGGGGACACCCTCGCCGACCTCCTCACCGACCTGGAGACCCGCCACAACGGCATCCGTGAGCGCATCGTCGACGGCGACCAGCTCCGCCGCTTCGTGAACGTCTACCTCAACGACGAGGACGTCCGCTTCCTCGACGGCATCACCACCAAGCTCTCCGACGGCGACAACGTCACCATCCTCCCGGCCGTCGCCGGCGGCATGCGCTGATGCGGTACGACTCCCCGCTGGCGGCCGTGGGCAACACCCCCCTGGTCCGCCTCCCGCGGCTGTCCCCGTCCGAGGACGTCCGCATCTGGGCCAAGCTCGAGGACCGCAACCCCACCGGCTCGATCAAGGACCGCCCCGCGCTCCACATGGTCGAGCAGGCGGAGAAGGACGGCCGGCTGACACCCGGCTGCACCATCCTCGAACCCACCAGCGGCAACACCGGCATCTCGCTCGCCATGGCGGCCACCCTCAAGGGCTACCGCATCGTCTGCGTCATGCCGGAGAACACCTCGCAGGAACGGCGCGACCTCCTCACCATGTGGGGCGCCGAGATCATCTCCTCCCCGGCGGCAGGCGGCTCCAACACAGCCGTCCGCGTCGCCAAGGAACTCTCGGCCGAACACCCCGACTGGGTCATGCTCTACCAGTACGGCAACCCGGACAACGCCGGCGCCCACTACGCCACCACCGGACCGGAGATCCTCACCGACCTCCCCTCCATCACGCACTTCGTGGCCGGCCTCGGCACCACCGGCACCCTCATGGGCGTCGGCCGCTACCTCCGGGAGAACAAGCCCGACGTCAGCGTCGTCGCCGCCGAACCCCGCTACGACGACCTCGTCTACGGCCTGCGCAACCTCGACGAAGGCTTCGTCCCCGAGCTCTACGACGCCTCCGTCCTCACCACCCGCTTCTCCGTCGGCTCCGCCGACGCCGTCACCCGCACCCGCGAGCTCCTCCAGCAGGAAGGCATCTTCGCGGGCGTCTCCACCGGCGCCGCGCTCCACGCCGCCATCGGCGTCGGCCGCAAGGCCGTCAAGGCCGGAGAGTCCGCCGACATCGTCTTCGTCGTCGCGGACGGCGGCTGGAAGTACCTGTCCACCGGCGTCTACACCGCCCCCACGACAGAAGCCGCCATCGAAACCCTGCACGGCCAGCTCTGGGCCTGACGGACCCTCGGGACCGCACCCGAGGAACAACGGCCACACGCTCAGGAGGCGCGGGACGGGAGAACACCCCGCCCCGCGCCTCCCGCACGCTCACCCCAGATCACGCACCCGCCCCCACACCCCCCGGTCCAGCTCGCCCGCCTTCCGCCGGAACCCCGACAGCGCGACATCCCTCAGCTCGTCCGTCTCCAGAAAACTCCGCCGGCCCCGCGCGTCCCCCACCGAACCCGCCGGCAACGCGATCACCCCCGGCCGCTCCTCATGGTGCTTACTGGTGATCTTGGCGACCACCGCCGTACCGCCCCGCACCGACAGCACCAGACACGGCCGGTCCTTCGACCCCGGCCCGTCCTCGAACGGCACGTCCGCCCACCAGATCTCCCCGGGCCGCGGCTCCCCGTGCGGCCGCCCCCTCTTCCGCTCCGGAGCACGCCCCGGCGGACGCGTCCGCCCACCCGGACGCCGCGGACCACGCCCACCACGCCCCCGCGCATCGGAGACCGTCGCCACGAGCGCCAGCAGGACAACGACGGCCAGTGCCGCCCACCACCACGAGTTCATGCACCGACCGTACCGGCGCGCCGCACCGCACCCGGCCTTCCATCGAACCGGTGACAGCACAGGTGAGTTCCCCCACAACGGCAGGCCGTGGAGGAGCGACCAGCGGTTTCGCGCCTTACGCTCGACGGACCGCACGAACCCTCCCCGTTCCCAGGCCTCGGAGGTTCACGCTCCATGAAGCTCACCGTCGTCGGCTGCTCCGGCTCGTTCCCGTCACCGGGTTCGGCATGCTCGAGCTACCTCGTAGAGGCCGACGGCTTCCGGCTGCTCCTCGACATGGGCAACGGCGCCTTGGGCGAGCTGCAGCGCCACGTAGGTCTCTACGACCTCGACGCCGTCTTCCTCAGCCACCTCCATGCCGATCACTGCATCGACATGTGCGCGTACTTCGTCGTCCGGTACTACCGCTTCGACGGCGGACGCCCCGCCGCCATCCCCGTGTACGGACCGGAGGGCACCGAGCAGCGGCTCACCACGGCCCACGCCGACACCCCGTCCGACCACGCGATGAGCGAGGTCTTCGACTTCCACACGCTGAAGTCCGGGTCGTTCGAGATCGGCCCCTTCTCGGTCCGCACGGAGAAGCTCCGCCACCCCGTCGACACCTTCGGCATCAGGGTCGAGCACGACGGACGCGCCCTCACCTACTCCGGCGACACCGGCACCTGCGAGGCGCTGGCCGAACTCGCCGAGGGCTCCGACCTGTTCCTCTGCGAAGCATCGTTCGTGCACGGCAAGGAGGACATCCCGGACCTCCACCTCAACGGCCGCGAGGCGGGCGAGTACGCCGCCCGCGCCGGAGCGGGACGCCTGGTCCTCACCCACATCCCGCCGTGGACCGACGCCGACCGCAACCTCGCCGACGCCCGCGAGGTCTACGACGGCCCGGTCGACCTCGCCCTGCCCGGCGCGGTCTACGAGATCTGACGACAGGCGACAGCACGGCGAAGCCCCCGTTCCCTCCTCGGAGGGAACGGGGGCTTCGCCGTGCTGCGGCAGCGGCCGGACTACTTGGCCTCGGCCTTCTGGAGCTCGGCGAGCTCCTCGTCGGACTCACGGCCCGGCGTCGGAAGGTTGAACTTCGTGATCGCGAAACGGAAGACCACGTAGTAGACCGCCGCGAAGCAGAGGCCGACCAGCACCAGCAGCCACGGCTTCGACGCGATGCCCAGGTTCAGCAGGAAGTCGACCAGACCGGCGGAGAAGCCGAACCCGTCCTTCATGCCGAGCGCCCAGGTCAGCGCCATGGAGACACCGGTCAGCACCGCGTGGATCGCGTACAGCACCGGGGCGATGAACATGAACGTGAACTCGATCGGCTCGGTCACACCGGTGACGAACGAGGTCAGCGCCAGCGAGAACATCATGCCGCCGACGACCTTGCGGCGCTCGGGGCGGGCACAGTGGACGATCGCCAGGCAGGCGGCCGGGAGGGCGAACATCATGATCGGGAAGAAGCCGGTCATGAACTGTCCGGCGTTCGGGTCGCCTGCCAGGAAGCGGGCGATGTCGCCGTGGGCGCCGTCGTACTCGCCGGCCTGGAACCATGGGAAGGAGTTCAGCAGGTGGTGCATGCCGACGGGGATCAGCGCACGGTTGGCGACACCGAAGATGCCCGCGCCGACCGCGCCGGAACCGACCAGCCACTCACCGAAGTTGTGCAGACCGGCGCCGAGGACCGGCCAGATCAGACCGAAGACGATACCGATGACCAGGCCCGCGAAGGCGGAGAGGATCGGGACCAGGCGGCGGCCGCTGAAGAAGCCCGCCCAGTCGGGCAGCTTCGTCCGGTAGAACTTCTGGTACAGCAGGGCCACGACGATGCCCATCACGACACCACCGAGGACACCGGCGTTGACGGGGGCGTCGTTCATCACGATCTTGCCGTCGGCGACGCTCGCGACCTGCGGGAGGTTGCCGTCGGTGAAGGTGGCCAGCACCTTCTGGAAGACCAGGTATCCGGTGACGGCGGCCAGGGCGGTGGAGCCGTCCGACTTCTTCGCGAAGCCGATGGCGATGCCGACGGCGAACAGCAGCGGCATGTTGTCGAGGATCGCACCGCCACCCGCGGCCATGTACCCGGCGAGCTTCGTTATGAAGGTCGGGAACGACTCGCGGCCGAGCATGTCGGCATTGCCGAGCCGGACCAGCAGCGCCGCCGCGGGCAGGACCGCGACGGGCAGCATCAGGCTGCGGCCGATGCGCTGCATGACAGCCATCACGCCGGCGCCACGCTTCTTCGCGGGGGCGGCCGGAACGGTGTCCGTACTCATGAACTTCCTCCGGTAGGCAAGGCGCCGCCGGGGACGGGGTTCCGGGGAGGCGGCGACTCGAGGAACGCGGCGGGAGACGGCCGCGTGGTCTGGACCACTCAGTGGTGTAGACCAGTTTTAGCACGGTGAGGGTTAGATAAGGAACCTTCAATTTGCGCCGTAGTCCGCCCGCCACCCTGGGTGACACGGCGAAGCCCCCGGACCATGGGGTCCGGGGGCGCGCGGAGAACGGAGAGGGCCTACTTCGTGAGGTCCTCCTCGATCTTCTCCTCCTCCTCGACGGGCTCACGCCCGGGGGTCTGGAGGTTGAACTTGGTGATCGCGAACCGGAAGATCACATAGTAGATCACCGCGAAACACAACCCGATCGGGATGATCAGCCACGGTTTGGTGTCCAGGTGCCAGTTGACGACGTAGTCGATCAGCCCGGCCGAGAAACTGAACCCCGCATGCACGCCGAGCGCCCAGGTGACCCCCATCGAGACCCCGGTGAGGATCGCGTGCACCCCGTACAGCAGCGGGGCGACGAAGAGGAACGAGAACTCCAGCGGCTCCGTCACGCCCGTCACGAACGACGTCAGTGCCACGGACAGCATCAGACCGGACACCTCCTTGCGCCGCTCCGGACGCGCGGTGTGCGCGATCGCCAGCGCGGCGGCCGGCAGGCCGAACATCATGATCGGGAAGAAGCCCGAGGTGAACTGGCCCGCCGACGGGTCCCCGGCGAAGAAGCGGGAGATGTCCCCCTGCACCGTGCCGCCGTCGGACCCGGTGAACTCGCCCGCCTGGAACCAGAAGAAGGTGTTCAGGAACTGGTGCATGCCGATCGGGATCAGCAGCCGGTTCGCGAAACCGAAGATCGCCGCACCCCAGGCACCCAGATCGATCAGCTGCTTGGCGAACCAGGTCAGCGCGTCACCGACCGGCTGCCACAGCAGGCCGAACAGCACCCCCAGGATCACGCAGAGGAACGCCATCAGGATCGGCACCAGGCGGCGCCCGTTGAAGAAGCCCAGCCAGTCGACCAGCTTCGTGCGGTGGTACCGCTGCCAGACCACGGCGGTCAGCAGCCCGATGATGATGCCGCCCAGCACCCCCGGATTCTGCGGCACCCCGTCCGGCGTCGCCTCGGTCACGGAGTCGTCCACCGGGAAGGCCGCCAGCACGCCCCGGTAGACGAGGAAGCCGACGACGGCGGCCAGGGCCGTCGAACCGTCCGCCTTCTTCGCGAAGCCGATCGCGACACCGATGCAGAAGAGGAGGGGCAGCCCCACCTCGCCGTCGAGGATCGCCGTCCCGCCATTGAGGAGGACCTTCGCGAACTTGTCCCAGAAGGCGCCGTGCAGCGAGGAGTCGAAGAGGTTGCCCAGGCTGACGAGAAGGCCCGCCGCGGGCAGCACGGCCACCGGCAGCTGGAGGCTCCGGCCGACCTTCTGCAAGCCCTGGACCGGCCCGTTCCACCACTTCCGCTGCGGTGCTGCAGCCGCGCTCGAACTCATCGGCAAGTCCTCCCGGCACACATGAGGTTTGGAGGTTGTCGCAAACTGGTGTAGACCAGTTTCGATAGGGTGCGGAGCCCCGTCGTGAGGCAGGGCGCCGGTGATCGTCATCATTGGGGACAGCGCGGTTACCCGCCCGTGAAGTTGGGCCAACCGTGCGTTACCGTGACGAAACGGACCCACGGTGGGCCGCCCCACGCACGTACAGACCAGGGAGAAGGACATGGCCAGCAAGGCTGAGAAGATCGTCGCCGGGCTCGGCGGTATCGAGAACATCGACGAGATCGAAGGCTGCATCACCCGCCTCCGCACCGAGGTCCACGACCCCAGCAAGGTCGACGAAGCCGCGCTCAAGGCCGCCGGAGCCCACGGCGTCGTCAAGATGGGCACCGCGATCCAGGTCGTCATCGGCACCGACGCCGACCCCATCGCCGCCGACATCGAAGACATGATGTGACCGGCTGACCCGGCCGGCCCACCAAGATCCCACGCGCAGGCCCCGCTCCGCCCCCGACCGGCACGGAGCGGGGCCTGCCGTGCATCCGCCCCGCGCCGGCTCCCCGCCCGCCCCGCACCCACCTCACACCCGAACGGACCCGGCCCCCTCAGCCGATAGGCTCGACGCCATGTCTCGTATCGACGGCCGCACCCCCGAACAGCTCCGCCCCGTCACCATCGAACGCGGATGGAGCAAGCACGCCGAAGGCTCCGTACTCATCTCCTTCGGCGACACCAAGGTCTTCTGCACCGCCTCCGTCACCGAAGGCGTCCCGCGCTGGCGCAAGGGCAGCGGCGAAGGATGGGTCACCGCCGAGTACTCCATGCTGCCCCGCTCCACCAACACCCGCGGCGACCGCGAATCCGTACGCGGCAAGATCGGCGGCCGCACCCACGAGATCAGCCGCCTCATCGGCCGCTCGCTCCGCGCGGTCATCGACTACAAGGCCCTCGGCGAGAACACCATCGTCCTCGACTGCGACGTCCTCCAGGCCGACGGAGGCACCCGCACCGCCGCCATCACCGGCGCCTACGTCGCCCTCGCCGACGCCATCGCCTGGGCCCAGGGCAAGAAGATCATCAAGCACGGCCGCAAGCCCCTCACCGGCACCGTCGCCGCGATCAGCGTCGGCATCGTCGACGGCACCCCCCTCCTCGACCTCTGCTACGAGGAGGACGTCCGCGCCGAGACCGACATGAACGTCGTCTGCACCGGAGACGGCCGCTTCGTCGAGGTCCAGGGCACCGCCGAGGCCGAGCCCTTCGACCGCGACGAGCTCAACGCCCTCCTCGACCTCGCCACCGCCGGCTGCACCGACCTCGCCAAGCTCCAGGAAGAGGCACTCGCCCGCACACTCGGCGAGTAAAGGCGGGTAAAGAAGCAACCAAATACCCAGCGCACGGCGTCGTAGCGGATACGGGCGCACGGGTCGAACCGTGCGTCCGTCCACGTATCCGCCCCCGGGGAGGGACCGCACCATGGCCTTGCGCCGCCACCAACGCACCGCACTCGCCGTCACCGCCACCCTGCTGACGCTCACAGCGGCCGCAGGCTGCGGCGCCGTCGACAAGGCCCTGGACTGCGTCCGCACCGCCGACGCCATCGCCACCAGCGTCGACAATCTCCAGCAGGCCGTGTCCAACGCCTCCGACGACCCGACCCAGGCGTCCGAATCCCTGGACCAGATCGACAAGGAACTCAAGGACCTCGGCGACACCACGGACAACGCCGACCTGAGCAAGGCCGTCGACGACCTCCAGGCGGGCGTCGGCAACGTCCGCGACTCCATCGACAAGGGCGACGCCACCCCCGACATCACCCCCGTCACCGACGCGGCCGCCGAGATCGGCAAGGTCTGCACTCCCTGACCGGTCGGCGATAATCGACGCATGACGCGCCTGATCCTCGCCACCCGCAACGCCGGGAAAATCACCGAACTCCACGCGATCCTCGCCGACGCGGGCCTGACCCACGACCTCGTCGGCGCGGACGCGTACCCCGACGTCCCCGACGTCAAGGAGACCGGCGTCACCTTCGCCGAGAACGCCCTCCTCAAGGCGCACGCCCTGGCCCGGGCCACCGGCCACCCGGCCGTCGCCGACGACAGCGGCCTCTGCGTCGACGTACTCGGCGGAGCCCCCGGCATCTTCTCCGCCCGCTGGGCGGGCGCCCACGGCAACGACAGGGCCAACCTGGACCTGCTCCTCGCCCAGCTCGGAGACATCGACGCCCCGCACCGCGGCGCCTACTTCGCCTGCGCCGCGGCCCTGGCCCTCCCCGACGGCACGGAACGCGTGGTGGAGGGCCGCCTCACGGGCACCCTGCGCACCGCCCCGGCCGGCGCCTACGGCTTCGGCTACGACCCCATCCTCCAGCCGGACGGCGAGACACGGACCTGCGCGGAGCTCACCCCCGACGAGAAGAACGCGATCAGCCACCGGGGGAAGGCGTTCAGGGCGCTGGTGCCGGTGGTGCGGGAGTTGGTGGGCTGAGATTGGACGCAAAAACGGCCTGCGCATCGATCCTTCGATTCGCAGGCCGTTTGCGGTGCGGCGGAAGGGATTCGAACCCTCAAGCCGTTTCACGGGCCACAGATCCTAAGTCTGCTGTGTCGCCAGTTGCACCACCGCCGCTAGCCGTCTGTCATCGTACCGGCCTGCCGGCTCAGCTGGTGAGGGAGTCTCCAGAGCCCCCCGTTCGGCGTGCGCCCCTCGGCGCCACGTACTGGTCACCGCATGGCAGTTCGGGCACAGGAGCCGCAGATTCTCCATGCGGCCGTCGCTCAGCTTCCTGGGGCCTGGGAGAGTCGTGGCGAGGGTGGAGCCGTGTGGTTGTGCGCCAGTGGGCTGCCAGGGCAGGGAAGATCGCTTCTACGTCGAGGGGGCGTGGCGGGGTGGTGCGGGGCATGAGGGCCTGCTTCGTCAGCCGCAGGGCCCTGACCGGTGCTGCCATTCCGCCTCCCCTGCTGGTCGAAAGCATCGTCACTTTCCACCAGCACAACGGGCAACCCGGTGAACCGACGCAGTCACCACACCAGGCCCTGTTCTGGAACTCGCTGACCTGCCTGGCTGGCCGTCCCATGGGCGGGCCGGTCCTGGCCGTGTTCGGACTCGCGGCTGGTGACGGGCCTCTCTCAGGCAGAGAGGGCCGGGGCTTGTCGGGCCAGGTCCTCGGAACACGCTTGAACGGCTGTCCGGAGGCGGCCGATCGAGGCATCCGCACCTGCGGCGAGATGCAGCTCCACGGTCGCAGGGGTCTTCGCGAGGTGTCCCGTGCGCACAGCGCAACTGACGGACGACTGCTGAGCGGTGGCGTTACGCGGAGCAGGCACCTCCACCTTGAGTTCTGCTCCTCGTGTCGTCACATCCTCAGCCTCGATCAGGGCTTCCATCTTTGCCGCAAGGGGCACTGCACCGTCCTCCAGAGAACCGCCAGGCAAGGGGACAGTACGGTCCAGGGCGACCGGAGCTATGCCACGTAGGGGCGTGACGATCAGCCGAAGGTGTCGGGCGCTGAATACCTGCCGGTGGTGCAGCACGTAGACAGCGACAAGCGCCGTGTGTATGACGTCGGCCAGCGGCTCCCCGTTCGGCGACGAGACGGTCCAAGCCCACTGCCGGGCGGCGATCCTGTGCGGGGCACGTCCTTCAGTCAACGCGGCGAGGCCTTCACGGACCGTTTCACCGAGCAGCCACTGTCCTCCGTGATCGATCGAGAAGAGTCGCCCCTCTTCGTCTACGGCGAGGATTGCGTCGGCGTCCGTGCGTCCGAGCGGAAACAGCCGGGATCCCGTGCTCTCCGTGAGACGCGACAGCGGATGTCCGGCATGCCGGACCGCCACGGGGTCGATCACCCATCCCGTGGGCGCGACCTGTTGACCAGGCCCGGCCGGACGCGAGCGCAGTCCGTGAAATGCGCGCAGTGCCTGCTCGGCAGCGGGGAACAGCACCCACGGCGAGGTGCCGGGCGTCGGCTCTACGAGCGCGACAGCCCTGAAGACAGCTGACAAGGCCTCCGATTCGACATCACGGCCTTGGTGCCACCCGGCGGATGCCAGTACATCCTCGCCGCGTGTCATGAGCTGATGACGTCGATGCCGAGCCGCTCGAGCAGCGCCGAGCAGGAACGGCATACCTGAGCCGGGGAGCCGTGATCGGGGTCGCCCTGGCTGCGAATCTTCTTCGCGACGAGGGCAGCCCCGGTGAAGTGGGATGCGGCCTCGTCGAGGGTTGTCGTCCCCCCGTCGGGGCGCTGACGGTCCAGCCCCCACAACTGGTCCGAGACCAAGGCGGACTCGGCGCAGTGCCCGACGAAGTACTCGCGGTTCTCCGTGGGGAGGGCGTCGAAGAAGTCCCGCACCGCAGGGTGAAGGTCAGGCAGTCCATCACCACCGAGATTGGTCTGACTGAAGATCTGGCCGTTGACGAGTAGTGAAGCCGCCACTCCGGGGACGAGGTCAGACAAAGTAGTTCTCCGCATCTTCCATCTCGCTACTCATGAGGCTCATCAGTGCCTCGTATTTTTCGCGCCCCAGATAGTATGCTCCTGTGTGATGCGAAAAAAAGAATCGCCCGTTCGTGTCAATGAGCAGGGTGGAACCATCGTAGGTGTCGTACCCGACCGGGAAAAGCTGTACACCGAGGTCTGTGGCGAGTTCGGAGATTTCCTCGGCATCCCCTTTGAATACGAGATGCGGCGTAAAGACGGCGAAATTCTCTGGCGCGGTGTCGATGACCGCCCGAAGGAATGCATGCTCCCGAATGAAGGCGAGGGCGGGGGCGGAAGGTTCGATCTCCACGCCGTACGAGCGATATCGCTCGACGACGGCGGAAACTGCTTCGGATGCCTCGTCTCCGACGTTGCGCCCCGGATGCCATCCGGCCTCTGACAGCCACGCATCCACTTCTTCTGCTGTGGAAAGAATTGACATATTTCCCTTGCCTATGTGTGTGCTGTGACGCCGACCAGCGGAAGAATTCTTGAACATGACCGGCAGGGCTCTTTGTAGTCCCCGTGCTTCTTGAGTCCGGTGGGAGAATCCTGCTCCCCGATCTGCAGGGAGTATACGAGTGCGCCGCTCATGGCCCTGCGAATGTCGTCGGGTGTGCTGATCTTTATGTTGTCTCTTGTCTCTATGCCGTGCAGACGGTCGGATATGAGTGCAACCTCGGCACATTTGCCGTGCCCGGCACCCGGGTTCTCGTTATCTGCTCGGATGTCTCTTTCCACCTGATCGACGACATTTTTGAGCGCCGGGTGGGTGTCGAGGAGTACTTGGCCGTGCCGCTTGGTGGAGCTCGAGTGGCTCGTCAGAGTTCCCTCGTGCAGCAAAGCTCCTGCACATGATTTCACCAGGCGATCCTTGCCGGTCGGGTGATGGCCAGGTGCCTGTTTCTGGGCATCGTCCGCAAGTCCGCGCGTTTCCCGACGGAGGGCGTCTCGCTGCTGTTCCGGGCTCAGGTGGCTCACGTCCAACGCGTCACGTCGGTGGTGCTTCATTTTACCGGCGCTCTTCCCGTGCCAGCCCGGCTGAGGACTTATCGGCTTCCCGTTGGGGTCTCCGCCGCCATCCCTGCCCCCTCTCCCTCCCCCTCCCCCTCCCCCTCCCCCTCCGCCTCCACCGCCCCCCGCCGGAGCCGCTTTTGTCCTCGCCTACCCGGGCATGAATCTTCTGGACTCCGTCGCGGATGTCGTGGTCGGTGTCCTTGTGCGTCTTGGAACTCCTGGTGATGCCATCGGGAACCGTCTTGCCGACGTGGTCGCCAAGATCACCCAGTGCCTTGCCGAGCTTCTCCACCACCCCCTCGATCGTGGTGTCGAGTACAGCGGTCAGGGAGTCCTTGCCCTTGGCCCGGCCATGGTGCCCCTTGGCCTTGCCGAGCTTGCCGCCCGTCTTCTCGCGCATCGTGATCTGCACACCGGCCAGGTGCATCCCGGCCTTGCTGTGCGCATCGTGGTCGATCACCGGGCCACCGCCCGGGCCACCGGACCCGCCAACCGAGTTGATCTGCAGCGCGTCCTTGCCCGCCTGTGCCGTCTGGCCTGGGTCGTAGCCTTCCTGTACACCCGCGACGTTCAGCGCCGTCTGGACCGCCAGATCCGCCACGATGTTCTCGATCGCGGCGACCGCCGGCTCGGTAAGCGTCGCGACGATCTCCGATACGGCGGCTTCAGCCATCTCCTTGAGGATCCGCTTGAAGGCGATACGGGTCGCCGCGATCTTCGCGCCGGCGAGCAGCGTCGACAGCCCGGCGGTCAGCGGTGCGAAGGCCAGGGTGATTCCCACCGTCGCGCACAGGTCGGCCAGTTCGGCCACGGCGGCTATCTTGCGGGCCACGATGATGTCCGCGACCCGGTCCAGCGCACCCGCGACGAGCCGCGCGGCCTTCGCCAGATCCTTATGCTTGCCCTGCACCTTCGACCAGTGCTTGTCGAGCGCGGTCAGTGACTCGCTCTGCCCGGTCGCCAGCAGTTTCTGGATGTGCTGGTAGGCGGCTTACGCGTCGTCGTCTGCGTCGTCCCCGAACTCCCGCAGTGCGTCCGCCATGTCGCGGTAGGCGTCCTCGTCTACGTTCGGCCAGCCCACACCGACCACATCGAGCATCGTGTCGACGCCCTCAGGAATCGTGTACCCCACGATGCCTCAACCCCCGATATTCAGCAGATAACCGCTTTGTAGCAAGATCAATGAGCATGCCATGCGACGAGTTCGTAAGCCCAGGCATTTCCCGGACACCCGACGAGTCGATAGGGCAATGGGATCAACACCATTGCGTCAGTTGGTCGAGGTGCTGCACAACCCCCTCCCTCGCCGACTCCCTGACGGGGGACGGCGGGGGCAGGCGCCGCGTCGCACTGCTGCGGTCCACGCCCCAGTGAGACGGCTCCGCCGGACGAGGACAAGACTGGCGGCGTTGCCGCGCGCAATACGCGGCCTGAAGTTCTCCGCCGCCCTACCGCAACGTTTCGCCGTCGCCATGGTGGCGGCCCGTCCGGCCGACTTCGCAGGCGCCCGGGCTGTGCTGAGCGCGCCGGTGCGTTTCCAACACAGCACCTGACCGAACTGCCCAAGGAATCACCGTGGCACACCGCTTCGAGACAGCCCGCTTCCACGCCGAGTCCGGGCCGGCTTCCCTGTTCACCCGCGTGCGCCACATCCTGCGCGAGCCGGCGCGGCTGAAGGCGCAGGGGGCTCACGTGATCGAGCGTCTCCAGCAGCGCAACGCGCCCGTCGAGGAGCTGACGGCGTTCGACCCGGATCATTGGGCCCTGGTCTCGGCCGACGTACGCACAGATACCGGCAAGTGGGTCAAGTCGACCTGGCGGGTCCATGCTGATGGCCGGGACTGGTGGGTGGTGATCGGGCTGGGCAACGCACTGGTCACTGTGATCGAGGTGGATCCTTGGAGGCGCGGCCAGGGCGAGGGTGTGGTCACCGAGGGGCCGCTGCACGCACACGTCGAACGTGTCAACCAGGACCTCATGCGCGGCTGAAGGCCGCAGGCGCCGGAGGGAAGCCCTGCCATCCGGGTACTCCCCGATGGCAGGCCCTCCCGCGAGGAGCGTGCGTCAGAACTTCGGGTCCGGGCTCTGGGAGTGGACCAGGTCCGCCGCTTCCTCTTCCGTCTCCACCGAGGGCGGGGAGCCGGCCAGAGGCTGGTTGGCGGTCTCCTTCATGCAGGCCACCGCGATCACGCCGACCAGGGCCGCGGCCATGGCGTAGTACGCCGGCATGAGGTTCGAGCCGGTCCAGCTGATCAGGGCGGTGATCACCAGCGGGGTCGTGCCACCGAAGATCGACGCCGAGAGGTTGTAGCCGACCGACAGGGAGCCGTAGCGGACGTTGGTCGGGAACAGGGCCGGGAGGGCGGCGGACATCGTGCCCAGCAGGCAGACCAGGGAGAGGCCCAGCATCAGCATGCCGATGATGATCGCCGGGATGCTGCCCTGCCGGATCAGGAGGAAGGCCGGCAGCGACAGGAACAGGAAGCCGAGCATGCCGGTCATCAGGAGCGGTTTGCGGCCGAAGCGGTCCGAGAGCTTGCCGAACTGGCTGATGATCAGCATCAGGAACACCATGACGCCGAGCAGGATCAGCAGGCCGTGGGTCTCGCTGTAGCCGAGCTCGTCGGAGAGGTACGTCGGCATGTACGACAGCAGCATGTAGTCGGTGATGTTGTACGCGCCGACCAGGGCGATGCAGAGGATCAGCGTCGGCCAGTACTGGCGGAAGATCTTCGCGAGGTCGCCCTTGGCGGTGGACTCGACGTGGTCGGCGGCCTCCGTGGCGTGCGCGGTGCCGCCCTCCAGCTTCTGGAAGGCGGGGGTCTCGTCCAGGCGGAGCCGCAGGTAGAGGCCCACGAGGCCGAGGGGACCGGCGACGAGGAACGGGATGCGCCAGCCCCAGGACTCCATCTGGCCGGTGTCCAGGAGGGCGTACAGCAGGGTGACGAGTCCGGCTGCGCCGACGTAGCCGGCCAGGGTGCCGAATTCGAGGAAGCTGCCGAAGAAGCCGCGGCGCTTGTCGGGGGCGTACTCGGCGATGAAGGTGGACGCGCCGCCGTACTCGCCGCCGGTGGAGAAGCCCTGGAGCATCCGGAAGAAGATCAGCAGGACGGCGGCCCAGACGCCGATGGTGTCGTGGGAGGGGATGAGGCCGATCGCGAAGGTGCCGACCGCCATGAGGATCATGGTGAGGGCGAGGACCTTCTTGCGGCCGATCTTGTCGCCCATGGGGCCGAAGAACATGCCGCCCAGGGGCCGGACGAGGAATGCCACGGCGAAGGTCGCGAACGACGAGAGGAGCTGGGTGGTGTCGTTCCCGGAGGGGAAGAAGACGTGCCCGATGGTGACGGCCAGGTAGGAGTAGATGCCGAAGTCGAACCACTCCATGGCGTTACCGAGCGATGCCGCCTTCACGGCACGCTTGACCGCCTGGTCGTCGGTGATGGTGATGTCCGTCCGACGGAGCCGGGGGTTCTGGCGCTTCCGGATGGCCCGGAAGAGTGCCGGGTGGCGTTTGACCGCATCAGGGTCGGCCGCCTGGTGGGGGTCGGAGGCCGCCATGGCCGGTTCCTTTCGTCGAACGGTGTTCCAGGAAAGGCTTCTGCGCAGTCATGGCGGTTGCAAACCGAATCAACGGGAGATTGCGACCTCGGTCACACCTTTTTCGGCCAGGACCCCCCTGGATCGGGTCAGATCCCGAGGTCCTTGATGATCTTGGCGACGTGTCCGGTCGCCTTGACGTTGTAGAGGGCCTTCTCCACCTTGCCCTCTTCGTCGACCACGATCGTGGAGCGGATCACTCCTGTCACCACTTTGCCGTAGAGCTTCTTCTCGCCGAACGCGCCGTACGCCTCCAGGGTCTCCTTGGAGGGGTCGCCGACCAGTGTGACCTTGAGGTTCTCCTTCTCGCGGAACTTCGCGAGCTTCTCCGGCCTGTCGGGCGACACGCCGATGACGTCGTAGCCGGCGCCGGTCAGCAGCTCCAGGTTGTCGGTGAAGTCGCAGGCCTGCTTGGTGCAGCCGGGGGTAAGTGCGGCGGGGTAGAAGTAGACGATGACCTTGCGGCCCTTGTGGTCTGCGAGCGAGACATCGTTGCCGTCGGCGTCCGGAAGGGTGAAGGCGGGGGCGGTGTCGCCGGTCTGGAGTCGCTCGCTCATGTCTCTCCTCGAGTGGCACGTGTGCTGTGTGGCACCGAGCGTAATAGGGGGTGCCGCCGGGTGTGGGGGCGGCCGAGCTGACAGACTGTCGATGAAGGTTTACCCGAGACGACCACGGAGGCGGCGCAGTGTCGGATACCAGGACCCCTGCGCAGATCGAGGCGGACATCATCAGCAGGCGTGCGCAGCTTGCGGTGGTGCTGGACGAGATCGGGGTGCGGGTGCACCCGAAGACGATGATCGGTGACGCGAAGGCCAAGGTCGCGTCGACGGTGGACCGGACGGCGGGGCGTGCGTACGTCGCGGTGAACCGTTCGGTTTCGGATGTGAAGGCGCAGTTCGTGGCGGAGGACGGTTCGCCGCGGCTGGAGCGGGTGATTCCGGCGGCGGTGGTGGTGGTCGCCGCGGTGGCGTTGCTGACGGTGTCGTCGTCGCGGTCCTCCGGGCCTGCGCGGTCGGTGCGGCGCAAGAGGCGCTGAGGGCGGTTTCCGTGCGGCCCTGGGGCGTTCGGAGCGGTTCGGGGCAGGTAGGTTTCTGCGCGTGAGCGACAACGGCATGAGCAACACCGATGACAAGCTGCCGATCCGGATGCTGCACGACCGTGTGCTGGTCCGGTCGGACTCGCCCGAGGGTGAGCGGCGGTCGGGTGGCGGGATCCTGATTCCGGCGACGGCGGCGGTCGGCCGGCGTCTGGCGTGGGCCGCGGTGGTCGCGGTCGGTCAGAACGTGCGGACCGTGGAGCCGGGTGACCGGGTGCTGTACGACCCCGAGGACCGTGCCGAGGTCGAGGTGCGGGGTGTGGCGTACGTGCTGATGCGTGAGCGGGATCTGCATGCGGTGGCGGCGGACCGGTTCGAGGGTTCGGTGGATTCGACCGGGCTGTATCTGTAGGTAGTTGTGTGTCGGGTGGGCCTGGTGACTGTGGTCACCAGGCCTTTTGGCTGTTCTGTGGGCTTGCTACGGTGGTGGGACCCCGACGAGATGCGCCGTACCGGGTTTCCGCAAAGACGACGCGCCCGTGTTGGTCACGTGTTTCGCGTGTTTCGTCGTGGAGGTGCCGTCGTGGCGTGGGTTCTGTTGGTCGTTGCCGGTCTGCTGGAAGTGGGCTGGTCGATCGGGATGAAGTACACCGAGGGGTTCACGCGGCTGTGGCCGAGTGTGTTCACGGGCCTTGGGATCGTGGCCAGCATGATGCTGCTGTCGCAGGCGGCGAAGACGCTGCCGATCGGTACGGCGTACGGCGTGTGGGTGGGGATCGGTGCGGCCGGTGCGGCGGTGCTGGGCATGGTCGTGCTGAACGAGCCGGTGACCGCCGCCCGTATCTTCTTCGTCTGTCTGCTGCTGGTGGCGGTGGTGGGGCTGAAGGCGACGTCCGGTCACTGAGCTGAACGGCGATGGCGGCGCTCCCGGGTCCGGGGGCGCCGCCATCGTGTGTTCAGGGGCGGGTGGGGCCGTGGGGGTCCTGCCCGTCCCTGTCGTGCGGGTCGGCCGGGGGGCCCGCGCCGGGGCGGTCGGGTTCCGGGTGGGCGGGTTCCCGGTGGGCGGGTTCCGTTCCGGGCCGGTGGGGGGAGCGGGCGTCGGTTCCGCGGTCCCGGCCGTCGGTGCGTGGGGGTGCGGCGGCGGGGTCGGCGGTGCGGGGTTCCTGGGGGGCGCGGGTGGCTTCCGAGGGGGAGTCGGGCGTGCGGGTGCGTGTTCCGCGTCGTTCCTCGCGGGAGTCCGCGGTGCCGGGTTCGTCGGTGTCCTCGCGGCCCCTCGGTTTCCGGGTGCCTCCGGCTTCCTCGGTGTCGTCGGGGTCCCCGCTCTCGTCCGGGTCCCCGCTCTCGTCCGGGTCCGGTTCCTCGGGGCCTTCGTCGGCCTGTAGGTCGAAGTTCTTTACGGGGCTGCCTTCGAGGGCGGCCTTGGTGTAGGCGGCCCAGGTCTCGGCGGGTGCGCCGCCGCCGTTCATGCGGGCGAGGCCGAGTGCGCCGTAGAGGGGTTTCTGGACGCCGGTCTCGGGGTCCTGGCCCATGACGGCGATGACGGTGGCGAGGTCGGGGGTGTAGCCGGCGAACCAGGCGGCCTTGTCCTCCTCGGCGGTGCCCGTCTTGCCGGCGGCGGGGCGGCCGGAGCTCTGGGCCGCGGTGCCGGTGCCGCCGTCTACGACGCTGCGCAGGACTGAGGTGGTGGTGTCGGCGGCTTCCCGGCTGATGGCGCGCCGGGTGGTCCTCTTGGGGAGGTCGAGCTCGTCGGCGTTCTTGCTGATCCTGGAGACGAGGGTGTGGGGGCGCTGTTCGCCGTGGTCGGCGAGGGTGGCGTAGGCGGAGGCCATGTCGACGACGCTGGCGGTGGCGGGGCCGAGTGCGATGGAGGGGGAGGCGGTGAGGTCGGGGGTGTCCTGGGGGATGCCGAGGGCGACGGCGGTGTCCTTGACCTCCTGGGGGCCGACGTCCTGGGCCATCTGGGCGTAGACGGCGTTGACGGATTTGTCGGTGGCCTCGCGGACGGTGATGGAGCCGTAGTCGACGTCGTCCTCGTTCGCGGGGGAGTAGTCGGTGGGGCCGGTGGCGGCCTGGACGGTGCGTTCGTTGTCGCCGTCGTAGTGCGTGTTGGGGGTGATGGGGCGGTCCTTCTGGGTGGTGGACCCGTTGGCGAGAGCGGCGGCGAGGACGAACGGCTTGAAGGTGGATCCGACCTGGTAGTCGCGGCGGGTGGCGTTGTTGACGAACTGTCTGGTGTAGTCGACGCCGCCGTAGAGGGCGACGACGTGGCCGGTGCCGGGGTCGACGGAGGCGCCGCCGGCGCGGACGTTGCGGTCGGCGTCGCGTTCGTCGCTGGTCCTGGACAGGACGTTGTCCTTGACGGCTTCGACGAGGGCGTCCTGCTTCTTCTTCTGGAGGGTGGTGGTGATGCGGTAGCCGCCGGTGGCGAGGGTCTTCTCGTCGAGGATCCTGTTGGCGGCGAGGTAGTGGTCGACCGCCTGGACGATGTAGCCGCGCTGGCCGGAGAGCGCGGTGGCGGGCTTGGCCTTGCCGGGGACTGGGAAGGTCATGGCGTCGCGGTCGTCGGGGGTGAGCCAGTGGTGTTCGACCATGCCGTCGAGGACGTAGTCCCAGCGGGCGAGGATGGCCTTCCTGTTCTCGGGGTGGGCGACGACGTCGTTGGAGCTGGGGGCGTTGAGCAGGGAGGCGAGGTAGGCGCCCTCGCCTGCGTCGAGGTCTTCGACGTCCTTGCCGTAGTAGGCGTGGGAGGCGGCCTGGATGCCGTAGGCGTTGCGGCCGAAGTAGCTGGTGTTGAGGTAGCCCTCGAGGATCTCGTCCTTGCTCTGTTCGCGGTCGAGCTTGATGGAGATGAAGAATTCCTTGGCCTTGCGGACGACGGTCTGTTCCTGGCCGAGGTAGTAGTTCTTGACGTACTGCTGGGTGATGGTGGAACCGCCCTGCCTGCCCTTGCCGGTGACGGTGTTCCAGCCGGCGCGGAGGGTGGCCTTGATGTCGATGGCGTCCTCCGAGTAGAAGTCCCGGTCCTCCGCGGCTAGTACGGCGTGCTGGATGGTGCGGGGGATGCGGCGGAGGGGGATGTTCTCGCGGTTGATCTCGCCGTCGCGGGCGATGACGGTCTTTCCGTCCGCGTACAGGTAGACGTTGGACTGGGCGGTCGCGCTGGCGTTGGCGGCGGGGATGTCGACGATCTGGTAGCCGGCGATGAATCCGCCGACGAGGAGCAGGGCCAGGAGGAGTACGCCGCCGAGGACCATGCGCCAGGTGGGGACGGCGCGTCGCCAGCCGGTGCGCTTGGGCCGCTTGGGGCGTTTTGTGCGCCCTTCGGCGTCCTTTGCGCCGTTCGGGTGCTGGGGGTCGGGGTCGGGGGCCGCGGCCGAGGGGTCTCGGGGGGTCCAGCCCTGGGAGCCCTGCTGACCAGGGTCTCCGCCGTCCTGCGGTGGCTCTTGGCTCATGACTGTGAGGCTCCTCGACTGCGGATGATTTTCCTATAGTGCACTTTTCGGGCGGATAACCCTCGGATTCTTCGGGCTGAAATAGGGTCGCGGCGGCCGGCGGGCCTCGACTAAGGTCGTGCGCTTTGGCGGAAGAGGGGGGAGCGAGGTGCGGCTCTATGCCGTGGTGGCGGCCGGGGGATTCCGGCGGTACGCCACTTACCGGGTGGCCACGCTCGCGGGGGTGTTCACCAACACCGTCTTCGGTTTCATCATGGCGTACACCTACATCGCCCTGTGGGACGAGCGCCCGCACCTCGGCGGGTACGACATGTCGCAGGCGCTGACCTATGTGTGGCTGGGTCAGGCCCTGCTGATGACCTGCGCGATGATGGGCGGCGGCTTCGAGGACGAGCTGATGGAGCGGATCCGGACGGGCGACATCGCGGTCGATCTGTACCGGCCCGCCGATCTGCAGCTGTGGTGGATGGCGGGGGACCTGGGCCGGGCCGCCTTCCATCTGCTGGGGCGTGGGATCGTGCCGATGGTGCTGGGCGCACTGGCCTTCGATCTGGCGCTGCCGGGCTCCCCGTGGACCTGGCTCGCGTTCCTGGTGTCGGTGGCGCTGGGGGTGGTGGTGAGCTTCGCGGTGCGTTTCCTGGTGGCGCTCTCGGCCTTCTGGCTGATGGACGGGGCGGGGGCGATGCAGATCGCGTGGCTGGCGGGGCTGTTCTTCTCCGGGATGCTGCTGCCGCTGAACCTGTTCCCCGGTGTGCTCGGTGACGTGGCCCGCGCACTGCCGTGGTCGTCCCTGTTGCAGGTGCCGGCCGATGTGTTCCTCGGTACTTACGCGGGCTGGGACCTGGCGGGGGCGTACGCCTTCCAGGCCGGCTGGGCGGTGGTGCTGCTGCTCGCGGGACGGCTCCTGCAGTCGGTGGCGACCAGGAGGGTGGTGGTCCAGGGTGGCTGAGGTCGGGGTGGAGGGCGTCGTCGGGGCGGAGCCGGGGATCGCGTTCGCCGAGAGGTCGCGGCTGGTCGAGGGGGTGCGGGCGTACGGGCTGATCGTGGCGATGTGGCTGCGTTCGACCATGGCGTACCGCGCGTCGTTCGTGATGACGGCCGTGGGGAATTTCGTGGCGACGGGCTTCGACTTCGTCACGATCATGCTGATGTTCACGCACGTCGACGTGCTGGGCGGCTACACGCTGCCGGAGATCGCCCTGCTGTACGGCGCGTCGGCGACCGCGTTCGGGCTGGCCGACCTGGTGCTGGGGTCGATGGACCGGGTGGGGCGGCGGGTGCGGGACGGGACGCTGGACACGCTGCTGGTGCGCCCCGTGCCGGTGCTGGCGCAGGTGGCCGCCGACCGGTTCGCGCTGCGCAGGCTGGGGCGGATCACGCAGGGGCTGCTGGTGCTGGGCTACGCGCTGGTGGTGCTGGACATCGAGTGGACGCCGCTGAAGGTCGCGATGCTGCCGATGATGGTGCTGAGCGGGGCGGCCGTCTTCGGAGCGGTGTTCGTGGTGGGGGCGGCGTTCCAGTTCTACGCCCAGGACGCCTCCGAGGTGCAGAACGCGTTCACGTACGGAGGGACGACGCTGCTGCAGTATCCGCCGTCGGTGTTCGCGAAGGACCTGGTGCGCGGGGTGACGTTCGTGGTGCCGCTGGCGTTCGTGAGCTGGCTGCCGGCCCTGTACGTGCTGGGCCGGGACTATCCGCTGGACCTGCCGCGCTGGGTGGCGTTCCTGCCGCCGCTGGTGGCGGTGGGGTGCTGGGTGGTCGCGGGGCTGGCGTGGCGGGTGGGGCTGCGGGCGTACCGCAGTACGGGAAGCTGAGGAGTGGGCGTGGACGACATGGACTTCATCGAGCTCGACGGCGTCGAGAAGGTCTTCGACGTGCGCCGCAGGACGGGCTTCATGCGCCGTGAGCGGCGGGAGGTGCGGGCGGTGGACGGGATCAGCTTCCGGGTGCCGCGCGGTGAGATGGTCGGTTACATCGGGCCGAACGGCGCCGGGAAGTCGACGACGATCAAGATGCTGACGGGGATCCTCACACCGAGCGGCGGCCGGCTGAGGGTCGCGGGCATCGACCCGTCGCGGGAGCGTACGAAGCTGGCGCACCGGATCGGTGTGGTGTTCGGGCAGCGTACGACGCTGTGGTGGGACCTTCCGTTGCGTGATTCGTACCGGCTGATGCACCGGATGTACCGGATCCCGGACAGCCGGTTCCGGGAGAACATGGACCGGTGTGTCGAACTGCTGGATCTGGGTGCGCTGCTGGAGGTGCCGGTGCGTCAGCTGTCGCTGGGGCAGCGGATGCGGGGCGATATCGCGGCGGCGCTGCTGCACGACCCGGAGGTGCTGTACCTGGACGAGCCGACGATCGGGCTCGACGTGGTGTCGAAGGCCAAGGTGCGTGGGTTCCTGCGGGACCTGAACGCGGAGCGGTCGACGACGGTGCTGCTGACGACGCACGACCTGACCGACATCGAGCAGTTGTGCAAGCGGGTGATGGTGATCGACCACGGCCGTCTGATGTACGACGGTGCGCTGGCCGGGCTGCACGAGGTGGGGGAGAGCGAGCGCACGCTGGTGGTGGACCTGGAGCGGGAACTGCCGCCGATCGAGCTGGGGTCGGAGCCCTCGGCGCGGGTGGTGAAGGTGGAGGGGCCCCGGCAGTGGCTGGCGTTCCCGGCGGCGACGTCGGCCGCGCCGCTGGTGGCGCGTATCGCGGCGGACTATCCGCTGGTCGATCTGTCGGTGCGGGAGCCGGACATCGAGTCCGTCATCGCGAAGATGTACGCGTCGGATTCCGCCGCCTGAGGGCTGTCCCGCAATCCGTGGTGGATCAGCGCGCGGCGTCGGATGCGGTGCATCGCAAGGCGGAGGGACACCCGCATACTGGATGTATTCGGGCGTTCCGACAACGCGGCGAGGTGCCGTAGCTGTCGTCGTGCGCCCGCCAGGGATTACGGGACAGCCCTTAGGCCGTGCCGTGGTTGCTCTATAGGGTGCGCGGTATGACAAGTGAGAACCCGGACATGCGTGCCTCCGACGCGGAACGCGAGAGGGTCGCCGAGACCTTGCGGGAGGCCGTGGCCGAGGGCCGGCTGGAGATGGACGAGTTCGAGCAGCGGCTCGACGCGACGTTCAAGGCGCGTACGCACGGGGAGCTGGTGCCGCTCGTGCGCGACCTCCCGGCGCCGGGCGGGCCGGAGGCCGCTGCGGTGGCCGGGCGGAAGGGGTCGTCGGCGAACTGGCCCGCGCGGATCGGTGGTGCTCCCACGTCGTCGGGGGCGTTCGCCTTCTGGGGCGGATTCAGCCGTAAGGGCCGTTGGACGGTGGGACCGAAGTTCACCGCGTTCGCGATGTGGGGCGGCGGCGAGATCGACCTGCGGGAGGCGCACTTCGCCGAGCGGGATGTCGTGATCCGCTGCTTCACGATCATGGGCGGGATGCAGGTGACGGTGCCGCCGGACCTGAACGTCCAGGTCAACGGCCTCGGCATCATGGGCGGTTTCGGGGAGCACTCCAAGCTCGACGAGGAGCCGGAGCCGGCTCCGGACGCGCCCCGGGTGAGGATCACGGGGTTCGCGCTGATGGGCGGGGTCGGTGTGGAGCGCAAGCGGAGCAAGGCGGAGAAGCGGCGGCTCCAGGAGCAGGAGCGGCTGCGGCTGCAGAAGCCGGACACGGGGGACGGGCGCAAGGAGCTCGGCTGATCCTGCCGGGGTGCGAAGGCCGGATATCGCCGTGGTGCGTAGGCCCGATCCTGCCGGGGTGCGAAGGCCGGTCGTCCGTCCGGCCTTCGCGTGGTGCGCGGGTCAGAAGGCGTCGGCCTTCGGTGTCCCGTCGACCGTGCCGAGGTCGATGGCGCGGCCCAGGGCGCGGTAGCCGGCGTCGTTGAAGTGCAGCCGGTCACCGGAGTCGTACTCGGGCAGGATCCGGTCGGGCGCGTACGGGTCGCGTACGGCCTCGTCGAAGTCGGCGAACGCGTCGAAGATCCTGCCGGAGCGGATCTCCTTGTTGACCGTGAGGCGCACGTCGTTGCGTTCGGGCGTCCAGTTCGAGTAGCCCTCGAAGGGTGTCAGTGTCGCGCCGACGACCCGGAGCCCCTGGGCGTGCGCCCGCTCGGTGAGGGCGCGGAGCCCGGCGATGATGCGCTCGGGGTCCGGTTCCTGGGGGAACTGCTGTACGTCGTTGATGCCGAGCGCGATGATCACGGTCTTCGCTCCGGTGACGGACAGGACGTCGCGGTCGAAGCGGTGGGTGCCGCTCAGGCCGCCGATGCTCTTCACGCCGCCCACGGCGAGCGGGCTGTCACGCAGGAGGCGGTTGCCGGCTATGCCCTGGTTGGCGATGCCGTAGGTGTGCCGGAGGCGGTCGGAGAGGACGTCCGGCCAGCGGGCGTTGGCGTCGGTCGTGGAGCCGCTGCCCGCGGTGAGGGAGTCGCCGATCACGACGATCGCCCCGGGAGAGGTCGTGTTGCGGACGTCGACGGCGGTCAGGTAGCGCCACCGGGTGGTGCTCCAGGTGCCGTGGTCGTCGGCCAGGAAGGACGTCTGGTGGGTGTTGGGGTGCTGGGTGACGGGTCCGGAGGCGTACGGGGTGCGGAGGGTGACCTCCAGGTCGGCGTCGGGGGCGACGGGGACGACGACGGGGTCGCTGACGACCTGCCGGCCCGCGGCGACGGTGACGGTGGGACGCCCCTGGAAGGTCACCGGGCGGGTGTTGACGGCGGCCTGGTCGATGACGAGCGGGGCGGTGCCGAAGAGGTTGGACAGGGTGATGCGGGCGGCGTCACCGCCGACGCTGGTGTGCACGACGTTGCGGATGGTGCGGCCGGGGTAGCCCTGTCCGGCGGCGGGTTCCGCGCTGACGGGTGCTCCGGTCCAGGTGGCCACCCAGGTGCCGAGGGAGTTGGCCGGCGCGGCGGGGTTGTGGGCCGCGGTGCGGCTCGGGGACCCGCTCGGCGGTGTCTGCCGCTCGTCGGTGATCAGCGTCGTGCCGAAGGCGACGGCGGTGGCGAGCGTCGCGGTGCCTGCTGCGAGGGCGATGAGCAGGGCGTAGCGCTGGCGCCTGGGCATCTGCGGTGATTCTCCTTGCGGGGTTCGGCCGGGTGTTCGGGTTTCTCTCATGATGCGACAGGCCGCGGGGAACTCGACGTGCGGCCCGGGAGTAGGTGAGGTAGGGACAATGCGTACGGCACGGCGTGACGCGTACGCGGACGGGTGGAGCGGATGGAACAGGACGCGGGACAGGGAACGGCGCCCGGGACGGACGGCCCCGGGGCCGTCCGGCCGAGGCCGACGCTCGGCGGGTTCGCGTACACCGCCGCCGATGAGGAGAAGCGGCGCGGTGTGCGCCGTATGAAGACCACCGCCACGGGGCTGCTCCTGCTCGTCGCGCTCGTGTACGTCCTCGCCACCTGGGCGAAGAACGAGGGTGTGGGCGGCTGGCCGGGCTACGTCGCAGCGGCCGCCGAGGCCGGAATGGTGGGTGCGCTGGCGGACTGGTTCGCCGTCACGGCGCTCTTTCGGCGTCCGCTCGGCCTGCCCATCCCGCACACCGCCATCATTCCTACCAAGAAGGACCAGTTGGGGGAGTCACTCGGTTCCTTCGTGGGCGAGAATTTTCTCTCCGGAGACGTCGTTCGTGACCGAATTCACGCCTTGGGCGTCGGTTCGCGGCTCGGGACCTGGCTGGCGGACCCGGAACACGCGGACCGCGTCACCGCCGAGCTGGCCACCGCGCTGCGCGGGGCGCTGACCGTCCTGCGGGACTCCGACGTGCAGGCGGTGGTCGGGGAGGCGATCACCCGGCGGGCGGACGCGGCGGAAGTCGGTCCGGGGATGGGGAAGATGCTGGAGAAGATCGTCTCGGACGGCGGTCACCGCAGGGTCGTCGACCTCGTCTGCGTACGGGCCCACGACTGGCTGGTCCTGCACGGGGACTCCGTGATGGACGCGGTGCAGGGCGGGGCGCCGGGCTGGACGCCGCGGTTCGTGGACAAGCGGGTGGGTGAGCGGGTCTACAAGGAGTTGCTGCGCTTCGTCACGGAGATGCGTGACATGCCGGGCCATCCGGCACGTGGATCGATCGACACGTTCCTGACGGACTTCGCCGCCGACCTCCAGACGGACACGGACACCCGGGCCCGGGTGGAGCGGCTGAAGTCGGAGATCCTGGGGCGTGGTGAGGTCCAGGACGTCATCGCGTCCGCCTGGTCCTCCGTCCGCTCGATGATCATCGCGGCGGCCGAGGACGAGCGGAGCGAGCTGAGGATGCGGGCGCGGGCGTCGCTGATGTCCCTGGGCGCCAGGCTGGCCTCGGACGAGCGGCTGCAGGCCAAGCTGGAGGGCTGGCTGGAGGATGCGGCGGCGTATGTCGTCACGACGTACCGCACGGAGATCACCTCGCTGATCAGCGACACGGTGGCCGGCTGGGACGCGGACCAGACGTCGAAGAAGATCGAGGCGCACATCGGCCGTGACCTGCAGTTCATCCGGATCAACGGGACCGTGGTGGGTGCGCTGGCCGGGCTGGCGATCTATTCGGTGTCGCACGCGCTGGGGGGCTGACCGGAGGCGTGCCCGTCCTGTCGTACGGGCACGCCCCCGGGTCACGCGGGGAGTTGCTCTTCAGTACGCACCCCGCGGCGCCCGTGTTCAATCCCCGGGGCCGGACTTTTTCCCGCGGGGCCCCGTCCGGCAGGCCGGCCGGGACGCCGTGCCGGGGCTATCGCGCGCTGCGGCGGGTGACCGCCCAGGACGCGGCGGCGACCCCGCCGGCCACGGTGAACACGGCGGGCCAGGCACCGAGCTTCTTGGCCAGGGGGTGCGAGCCGGCGAACGCGGCGACGTAGGCGACGGTGAGCCCGGTGGCGGCGCGGGCCCCGGCCTGCCGGTTCCACTCGTACGCCGCCACCGACCCGGCGGCGGCCAGGGCGACACCGCCCAGCGGGCGCTTCCCGGTCCAGCGGGCGATTCCGTAACCGCCGAGGAGACCGCCCGCCGCCACTGCCGCTGCCGGGACCTTCGCCATTGCCGCCACCTTCGCTTTCCTGCCTGTGCGCCGGCGTGTCCGCCGTGCCTGCCGGTGCGCCGACGTGTCCGTCGTGCGTCCTCGGATTCCGAGGATACGGATCCGTGTCGGCGTACCGGCCGGGGCACCCGTCAGTCGGTGCCGAACTCCATCGCGGCGCGGTCCAGCAGCTCGTCGTCGCCGGAGACCTCGCCGCGCGAGGCGATGGCCTGGGCGCCGCCTTCCGGCATGGCACCGATCAGACCGGTCGCCGCCGCCTGGGCCGCGCCGATCAGTGAGGGCTGGGCAGCGCCGACGAGGCCCAGGCCGGCGAACTGCTCCAGGCGGGCGCGCGAGTCGGCGATGTCGAGGTTGCGCATGGTGAGCTGGCCGATGCGGTCCACGGGGCCGAACGCCGAGTCCTCGGTGCGCTCCATCGACAGCTTGTCGGGGTGGTAGCTGAACGCGGGGCCGGTGGTGTTCAGGATCGAGTAGTCCTCGCCGCGACGCAGCCGCAGCGTGACCTCGCCGGTGACGGCCGAGCCGACCCAGCGCTGAAGCGACTCGCGGACCATCAGCGCCTGCGGGTCCAGCCAGCGGCCCTCGTACATCAGCCGCCCGAGGCGGCGGCCCTCGCTGTGGTAGTGGGCGAGGGTGTCCTCGTTGTGGATCGCGTTGACGAGGCGCTCGTAGGCGGCGTGCAGGAGGGCCAGGCCGGGCGCCTCGTAGATGCCGCGGCTCTTCGCCTCGATGATGCGGTTCTCGATCTGGTCCGACATGCCCAGGCCGTGCCGGCCGCCGATCGCGTTGGCCTCCATCACCAGGTCGACGGCGGAGGCGAACGGCTTGCCGTTGATCGTGACCGGGCGGCCCTGGTCGAAGCCGATCGTGACGTCCTCGGTGGCGATCTCGACCGAGGGGTCCCAGAACCGGACGCCCATGATCGGGTCGACGGTCTCCACACCGGTGTCGAGGTGCTCCAGCGTCTTCGCCTCGTGGGTGGCGCCCCAGATGTTGGCGTCGGTCGAGTACGCCTTCTCGGTGCTGTCGCGGTAGGGCAGCCCGTGGGCCACCAGCCACTCCGACATCTCCTTGCGGCCGCCCAGCTCGGTGACGAAGTCGGCGTCGAGCCACGGCTTGTAGATGCGCAGGTGCGGGTTGGCAAGGAGGCCGTAGCGGTAGAACCGCTCGATGTCGTTGCCCTTGAAGGTGGAGCCGTCGCCCCAGATCTGTACGTCGTCCTCGAGCATCGCCCGCACCAGCAGGGTGCCGGTCACGGCGCGGCCCAGCGGCGTGGTGTTGAAGTAGGCACGGCCGCCCGAGCGGATGTGGAACGCGCCGCAGGCGAGCGCTGCCAGGCCCTCCTCGACCAGTGCCGCTCGGCAGTCGACCAGGCGCGCGATCTCGGCGCCGTAGGCCTTCGCGCGGCCGGGCACCGAGGCGATGTCGGGCTCGTCGTACTGGCCGATGTCGGCGGTGTAGGTGCACGGGACGGCACCCTTGTCGCGCATCCACGCGACCGCGACCGAGGTGTCGAGGCCGCCGGAGAAGGCGATGCCGACGCGCTCGCCGGTGGGCAGGGAGGTGAGGACCTTAGACATAGGAAGAGTATGCACTCGCTCGCATGTATATGCAAATGCCGTCATGGGGAGGTGTGCCCGCCGGATCGGGCACCCCGGAGCGCCGGGGTGCACAAGCGTTTACCCTGTGGGGTGAACGCTTGTGCACCCCACCTCTTCCCGTGTACGGAGCCCCGATGACCGCACCCGCACCGGCCGCCGCCCCGCACCACCCACGCCTCGCCACCGGCGTCCTCGCCTTCTGCGGAGTCGTGGTCGCGATCATGCAGACGATCGTCGTCCCGCTGCTCCCGCACATACCGGACCTCACCGGCGCCACCCCCGAGGCCGCCAGCTGGCTGGTCACCGTCACCCTCCTCACCGGTGCGGTGTTCACCCCCGTCCTGGGCCGGGTCGGCGACATGTACGGCAAGCGCCGGGTCCTCATCGCCTCCCTGGGCGTCCTCGTCGTGGGCTCCGTCCTGTGCGCCGTCAGTTCCCAGATCGGCGTGCTGATCGCCGGCCGGGCCCTCCAGGGCGCGGCCATCGCCGTCGTGCCGCTCGGCATCAGCATCCTGCGCGACGAGCTGCCGCCCGAGCGGGTGCTGTCCGCCGTCGCGCTGATGAGCTCCTCGATGGGCATCGGCGCGGCGGTGGGCCTGCCGATCGCGGCCGTGGTCATCCAGAACTTCGAGTGGCACACCATGTTCTGGGTCTCCGCGGCGATCGGGCTCCTCGACATCGTCCTGGTGCTCCGCTGCGTACCGGAGTCCCCGATCCGCTCCCGCGGCCGCTTCGACGCGCTCGGCGCGCTCGGCCTCACGGCGACGCTGGTCTGCCTGCTGCTCGCCGTCACCCAGGGCGGCGGCTGGGGCTGGACCTCGGCGCGTACCCTCGGCCTGCTCGCCGCCTCGGCCGTGATCGCGCTGGTCTGGGGGGCGTACGAACTCCGGGTGCGGACCCCCATGGTCGATCTGCGGGTGTCGGCCCGCCCCGCCGTGCTGCTCACCAACATCGCGGCCCTGCTGATCGGCTTCGCGTTCTACGCCAACTCCCTGGTCACCGGCCAGATGGTGCAGGAGCCGAAGGCCACCGGCTACGGCCTCGGCGCCTCCATCGTCGTCAGCGGGCTGTGCCTGCTGCCGGGCGGCGTCACGATGGTGCTGCTCTCGCCCGTCTCGGCCCGCATCTCCGGCAGACACGGACCCAGGACCAGCCTGGCGCTGGCCTCCGGGATCATCGCCGTCGGCTACGTGGTGCGGTACTTCACCAGCCACAGCCTCTGGACGATCATCGCGGGCGCGACCGTCGTGGCGGCGGGCACGGCGATCGCGTACTCCGCGCTCCCGGCGCTGGTGATGCGCGGCGTCCCCGTCGGTGAGACGGGAGCGGCCAACGGTCTGAACACGCTGATGCGTTCGATCGGCCAGGCGTTCTGCAGCGCCACGGTGGCCGCCGTGCTGGCCAACATGACCTTCCTGGCCGCCGGGCGCCCGGCTCCGACGCTGGGCGCCTACCGGCTGGTCTTCCTCATCGCCGCGGGCGCGGCCCTGCTCGCCCTCGCGGTGACGCTGTGCCTCCCCTCCGAACGCGCCGGCACGGGTACGGTCGGGGGAGACGCAGGAGCAGCGGCCGTACGCGGACGATGCCGATCCAGGAGGGCGCTTGACCGCCAGAGCCACCGCAGCGACGGCACCGGCCGCGGCTCCCGGCGCGTCCGCGACGGGCCGGGACGCGATCCTCCTCGCCGCGCGCCGGGCCTTCACGCAGCGTCCGTACGCGGAGGTGACGATCCGGGGCATCGCCGCCGACGCCGGGGTCAGCGCTTCCCTCGTGGTGAAGCACTTCGGCCGCAAGGAGCAACTCTTCAACACCGTCGCCGACTTCGGTCCGGCCGCCGAGGAGCTCTTCGACGCCCCGCTCGACGGTCTCGGCCGTCACATGGTGCTGACGCTCGTACGCCGGCGCAGGGAACAGAAGGGCGACCCCCTGCTGCGGGTCGTCTTCTCCCTCGGCAACCACGACGAACGCTCCCTGCTCCGCGACCGCTTCCACGAGCAGGTGACCGCACGGCTGACGGCCCGCCTCCCCGGCCGTGAACCCGCCCTGCGTGCCGAGCTGATCGCCGGCCAGCTCATCGGCCTGGGCGCCACCCTGAGCCTCCACCGCGAGGGGGCGGGCTCCCTCGCGACGCCGGAGCACCTCGCGGACCTCTACGCCCCCGCGATGCAGGCTCTGGTGGCGGGCTGATCCACCGGTAGCGGTAGGGTCCGGTCCTGAAGCGACGAGGGGGGCCTCATGTTGATCCGTACCGGCCTGCGTGCCGTGATTCCGGCCGCGGTACTGGCGGCGTTCCTGGTGGGCTGCAGTGCGGCTACCACCACCGACGGCCCGGGGGGCGACGTCCCGTACGTGGACCCCTCCGCGGCGGTCGCGGCGGCGGCGGAGGCCGACGGGGCGTCCCCGATGGCCACGCCCTCACCGACGCCCACGCTCGTCATCCAGGAGGATCCGAGCGCGCCGGAACTCGTCCGCGACGCCTTCGCCGGGCTCCAGGCCACCTACCAGGACGGCTGCACCCCCGGGGACGGGAACTGCGCCTACTTCCTGGGCCGGGTCAACGACGAGCTGAACCGTCTCGACAAGGCGATGAAGGCCGACAAGAAGGGTCCGGGTCACTTCGCGGAGCCCGTCGCCTGGATCGGCACGCTGCGCACGACACTGGACGGCGACGTGTCCACACCCAACCTGGAGAAGCACCGCACCGAGCTGACCGGCACCCGGGACCGCATCAACACCTGGATGCAGGGGCACCCGGAGGACTACCGCTGACACCTGCGGAGGATCACACCCCGCTGACACCTGCGAAGGATCACACCCGAAGGACGTCGATCCCCAGGCCGGTGAACTCCTCGACGACGTCCTCGGGGGCGTCCCGGTCCGTGACCAGCACCGACACCGCGCTCGTCTCGCAGACCTGGGCGAAGGCGCGGCGGCCGAGCTTGGAGGAGTCGGCCACCACCACGACCGTGCCCGCGCACTCGGCGAGGGCACGGTTGGCGCCGGCCTCGGACTCGTCGTGCGTGGCCGCGCCGAACCGGGCGTGCACGGCGTCCACGCCGAGGATCGTGTAGTCCAGGGCGAGGGTGCGCAGTACGGAGTCGACCAGCGGGCCCACGAGTTCGTACGAGTTCGGCCGGGCGACCCCGCCGGTGACGACGATCTTCACCTGGGGGCGGACCGCCAGCTCGTTGGCGATGTTGATCGCGTTGGTCACCACTGTCAGCGCCACGCCGCCGCCCGAGGGCTCCGGCCGCAGCGCCAGCTCCCTGGCGACCTCGGAGGTCGTCGTGCCGCCGTTGAGCCCCACCGTGGAGCCGGTCGGGATCAGCTCGGCCGCGGCCTTCGCGATGCGCTGCTTCTCGTCGGCCCTGCGGGCCGCCTTGTAGCGCAGCGGCAGGTCGTAGGCGACGGTGCTCACGACGGCCCCGCCCCGGGTGCGGGTCAGCAGGTTCTGCCGGGCCAGCTCGTCCAGGTCGCGGCGGACGGTGGCCGCGGAACAGCCGAGCTGCTCGGCGGCGTCGAGTACGTCGATCTGACCCTGGTTGCCGAGGATCTCCAGCAGCCGGGTCCATCGTGTGTGTGCCGCCACCTGGTCCTCCTCGCTCGCAGTGAACCCTATCGCCCGGGCCGGGCCAGGACGTCCAGCAGGCGTGCCACCTCCGCGGCGACCGCGTCGCGGGCCGGCCCGAGGTATCTGCGGGGGTCGGCCGCCTCGGTGTGTGCGTCCAGATAGGTGCGGACGGCCCGGGTGAACAGCTTGTTCAGGTGCGTGGAGATGTTGACCTTCGTCATGCCGGCGTGGACCGCCGCGGCGAGACCCTTGTCGCCGACGCCCGAGGAGCCGTGCAGCACCAGCGGGACCCCCACCGCGTCGCGCAGCCGGGAGATGAGCGCGAGGTCCAGGACGGCGTCGCGGGTGAGCATCGCGTGCGAACTGCCGACGGCCACGGCGAGGGCGTCGACCGCGGTGGCCTCGACGAACGCCCTGGCCTCGTCCGGGTCGGTGCGCACCCCCGGGGCGTGGGCGCCGTCCTTGCCGCCGATCTCCCCGAGCTCCGCCTCCACCCACACGCCGTGGCTGTGGCAGTAGGCGGTGATATCGCGGGTCGCGGCGACGTTGTCGGCGTAGGGGAGCGCCGACGCGTCGAACATGACGGAGGTGAAGCCGAGCTGCACGGCCTCGCGCACCAGGTCGGCGGACTCCGCGTGGTCGAGGTGCACGGCCACCGGTACGCCCGCGGCCCGCGCGACGGCCAGCGAGGCGAGCCCGATGGGTTCGAGGCCGCCGTGGTAGCGGGCGGTGTTCTCACTGACCTGCAGGATCACCGGCAGTCCGGCGGACTGCGCCCCGTTCGCGATGGCCTGCGCGTGTTCGATCTGCACGACGTTGAAGGCCCCGACGCCGGTCGCGCCGGACCGTGCTCCGTCGGTGATCTCGCCGGTGGATATGAGCGGCATGGGCGTCCTTCGCGGGTGCGGGTTGCGTGAACCCAGGCGAATGGTGCTCGAAGTTGCTCATTTATAGCTTGTTTGAAGCAGATTGGAAAAGAGCGTTCTTGCTGTCCGTGCGGTCGTGAAGGTGCGGTCCGCGCGCTCTCGGTCCTCTCTCGCGCCGGGGGTTGGCTGATTAACTCCCCCTGACAGGTCGGAGGTTGTACTTGGATGGCGATCACACACGCGTTCCACGACGACCTTGCGAGGGTTGATCCATGCCGAACGGAATCGTCCGACTCCACCGCCTCGGAGCGGCGTTGGTGATGAGCGGTCTCCTGTCCGCCCTGTCCGCAGTCCCCGCGACGGCGGCCGAACCGTCCGCCGCTCCGTCGGCCTCGACCTCGGTCGTCTCCTGGGGCGGGAACAACGACTGGAGCGAGGGCACGGTCCCCGCCGAGGCGCAGTCGGGGGTCGACGCGATCGCCGGCGGTTACTTCCATGGGCTGGCCCTGAAGGACGGCCGGGTTCTGGGCTGGGGAACGAACTTCGACGGTCAGCTGACGATGCCCGCCGAGACGCAGTCCGGCGTGGACGCGATCGCGGCAGGCAACGATCACAGCCTGGCGCTCAAGGACGGCGAGGTCATCGCCTGGGGCAGCAACGAGTACGGCCAGACGACCGTGCCCGCCGAGGCCCGGTCCGGTGTCGACGCGATAGCGGCCGGAGCCTGGGTGAGTCTGGCGCTGAAGGACGGGAAGGTGATCGTGTTCGGGCAGCACAGTGCGGAACAGTCGACCGTGCCCGCCGAGGCCCAGTCGGGCGTCACCGCGCTGGACGGAGGCGTCTACACCGCGCTCGCCGTGAAGAACGGCGGGGTGATCGCCTGGGGCGACAACTACTTCGGCCAGACCACGGTGCCCGCCGAGGCGCAGTCCGGTGTGGACGACGTCGCCGCCGGCATCTTCCACAGCCTGGCGCTCAAGGACGGCAAGGTCATCGCCTGGGGCGACAACCGTTACAACCAGACCACCGTGCCCACCGAGGCCCGGTCCGGAGTCTCGGCGATCTCCGCCGGCGAGTGGTACAGCCTGGCGCTGAAGAACGGCAAGGTCATCGCCTGGGGCAGCGGGCGGACGGCTCCGAGCTCCGTGCAGTCGGGTGTCACCTCCATCGAGGCGGGTCCGAACTCGGCCTACGCCCTCAAGGGCTGACGGAGCGCAGGTCCAGGGCGGAAGCAGCCGCCTCCGGTGATTCCGGAGGCGGCTGCGCAGATATCGGCGGGAGCGGTGGCCTGTTCGCAGGCGACCCCGTCGCCGTCCCGGTCCAGGTGGGCGGCGTAACCAGGCTCACCGCGCCGGACGGGCGCAGCACCGGCGGCCCGTGTCGCGTGGCAGTTCTCGTAGTACACGGACGGCTCGGCGGGCTTCGTGGCCTTCACCTCGGGAGCCGGCGCGACCGTGGGGGTCGGCGTGGGCGTCGGGGTGGGTGTGGGAGTCGGCTCGGAGACGGTGATCCGCACGACGGCACTGTCGTCCGCCGGACCCTTGCTCCTGCCCTTCAGGGCCACCTCGTAGGTGAACTCGTCCTCGCCCGCGTACTCGTCGGTGGGGGTGTAGACGAAGGCCCCGCCCTCGACCGTGACGGTGCCGTGCGCGGCCGGGCCCTCCACGGTCAGGCCGTACTAGGCCGCCCCCACCGGCGGATTCTTCGACGCGGCCGGCCCCGCCGCCTGGTGACCTCCTGCGCCGGGCCGGGCGCTATTTCGATGGCCCGGAGCGCGGATGCGCCCGTACGGTGCGCGCATGACTACGCAGCTCCGCCTGGAGAAGGTGACCCCGGCCAACGTCCTCGACGCGTGCCGGCTGAAGGTCGCACCCGAACAGGAACGTTTCGTCTCCCCGGTCGCCAGGTCCCTCGCCGAGGCCTACGCCGACCCCGGCACGGCCTGGCCCCGGCTGATCTTCGACGGTGAGCGGCTGGTCGGCTTCGTGATGGCCTTTTTCGACGTCCGGTTCTACCCCGAGAAGCCGGAGGACCGGCCCCGTTCCGGGCTCTGGCGGCTGGCGATCGCAGCCGGGGAACAGGGCCGCGGGTACGGCCGCTTCGCGGTGGACCAGGTGTGCGAGGAGATCCGGCGGCGCGGCGGGAGCGGGGTGGCGGTGACCTGGGGGGAGGGGGAGCACGGGCCGGAGGGGTTCTATCTGCGGCTCGGGTTCCGGAAGACCGGCGAGACGAGCGGGGACCAGGTCGTCGGCGAGCTGAGCCTGCCCCGCGGGTGACCCGTGCCCGGTGATCCACATGCGGTCCCGGGCCGGGGGCGCGAGGATCGGGGATACGGGCGGTGGCCCGGTTCGCGCCAAGGCCCTCTCGGGCCGGTTCTCCCTTCCAGGCGCACCGGTCCGCCTCCCGGCCAAGCCGCCAGGGGGGTCTGGAGGTACCGGATGCCACGGCCCCTGTGGACGGGCGCGATCAGCTTCGGGCTGGTCACGATCCCGATCAAGGTGGTGTCCGCCACCGAGAACCACTCGATCTCCTTCCACCAGTACCACCGTGAGGACATGGGCCGGATCCGCACCCGCAAGGTGTGCGAGCTCGACGGCGAGGTCCTGTCGCAGGAGGAGATCGGCAAGGGCTACGAGGTCGCCAAGGACCGGACGGTGCCCGTCACGGACGAGGAGCTCGACCGGATGCCGCTGCCCACGGCGAAGGCCATCGAGATCGTCGCGTTCGTCGAGGCCGACAGCATCGACCCCGTGCGGATCAGTGACAGCTACTACCTCGCGGTCGACGGCCAGGTCGCGGCGAAGCCGTACGCGCTGCTGCGGAAGGCGCTGGAGCGCAGCGACAAGGTCGCCGTCGCCAAGTTCGCCTGGCACAACCGCGAGCGCCTCGGTCTGCTGCGGGTGCGGGAGGACGCGATCGTGCTGCACTCGATGCGCTGGCCCGACGAGATCCGCAGCCCGGAGTCCCTCGCACCCCGGGAGACCGAGCTGGACGAGGACGAGATCGAACGTGCCGTGCAGCTCACCGACAGCATGGCCCTGGACGACATCTCCGGCTTCCGCGACCGCTACCGGGAGGCACTGGAGGAGCTGCTCGCGGCCAGGTCCGAGGGCAAGGCCCTTCCGGCGGCGGCGGGCGCCGAGGAGGAGGAGCCGGGCAAGGTCATGGACCTGATGGCCGCGCTGAACGCCTCGGTGAAGGAGGCCAGACAGACGCGGGGCGAGGACGCGACCGTGCACGAGATGACACCCGGCAGGCCCCGCGCCCGGAAGAAGGCCGCACCGGCGGGGAAGAAGACGGCGGGGAAGAGGACGTCGGCGAAGAAGGCCGCCTCCGGGAAGACGGCGGCGGCCAGGAAACAGCCGGCCAGGAAGACGGCCGCGAAGAAGCGCACCGCTTCCTGAGCAGCACGGCGGCCGGTGGGTGCCCCGGGCAGCGGGCGGCGGGCGGCGGGGCACAGGCGTCACCCGGGGTCGCCCGGTGCGAGGTCGTCCGGCGCGAGATCCGGCCGCAGCCGGTGCCAGGAGGGCTGGCGCAGCCGCCCCGCCCTCGTCCGGGTCGAGTACCGCACCTCGCCGACCAGCCGGGGCAGCACCCACCGGGCACCGGCCACCGGTGGCGTCTCGTCGAAGGGGCAGGTGTCGACGGCCGCGACCCGCAGCAGCTCGGCGAGCCTGGTTCTTTCGGCGTCGCTCCAGCCGGTGCCGACGCTCCCCGCGTAGCGCAGGCCGCCCGGGTGCCGTTCGCCGACCAGCAGCGCCCCCGGCAGGCCGCCCAGCCGGCCCCGCCCGGGCACCCAGCCGCCGACGACCACGTCCGCCGTGTGGGCGTGCCGGATCTTGATCCACGTACGGGCGCGGACCCCAGGCTCGTACACCGAGCTCAGCCGCTTCGCGACCAGTCCCTCCAGCCCGGCCTCCCGCGTCATGGTCAGGGCCTGCTCGCCGTGCCCCACGACCACGGCGGGCGTCGACCAGTGCGGCCCGTCCAGCCCGAGCCCTTCGAGCGCCGCACGGCGCTCCGCCCAGGGCAGCCGTACGAGGCTCCGGTCGCCCAGGAACACGGCGTCGAACAGCACCAGGTGCGCCGGTACGCGCTGCGCCATGCGGGCGGCCTTCGCGGGCGACCCGGAGAGCCCCATCCGTGACTGGAGCCGCTCGAAGTCGCTGCGTCCCTGGTCGTCCAGCGCGACGATCTCACCGTCCAGAACCGCCGGCACGCCCCCGAGCGCGGGACCGAGAGCCACCAGATCCGGATACGCCGGAGTGATGACGGCCCCCGACCTGGCCAGCAGCCGGATCGAGCCGTCTCCCGGCAGATAGGCCATGGCGCGCTGGCCGTCCTGCTTCACCTCGTAGGCCCACTGCTCGTCGACGGCGGCGGGCGGCAGACGGCCCGGGGTGGCGAGCATGGGGGCGATCAGGGGCAGGGAGGTCATGGCCGCAGCCTCTCAGCAGCCACCCCGCCGGGCCTGGTGACACCACGGGTACGCCGTCACCCCGCCATGACCGACAGGTCATGGCCCTCGGCCGCGCGCAGCTCCCGGATGCCGGCGAGGGCTGTCGCGCCCGCGATGGGGGCGATGCCGAGAAGCGGGCCCCGCGAACTCCGGCGGGTGGTCGAAGGGCTCGGCCGGGACGAGGGGTTCGACCGGATCGAAGGGCTCGACCGAGAGCGGTGACCCGCCACGGCGCGACGGTGTGCGACAGCTCAGGAACCCGTGGCCGCAGGGGCCGTGAACCTGACGTCGGCGGTGCGGGCGGTGACATCGGCGTCCCTGCTGAGGGGCCATGCGGCGACCCGCGAGACCATGGCCGCGGGGACCACCGCGCTGATTCCGGGCTCGGCCGGTATGTCGTACGTCGCGTGGGCGTCGTACGGCAGGACGACGCGGTGTCCCAGTGCCACGGCCGTACGCGCCGTCGCCTGGACGCACATCTCGGACATCAGGCCGCAGACGGCCAGTGACCGCACCCCGGAAGACGTCAACAGTCCCTCCAGGGAAGTCTCCTGGAACGCGTCGTCGTGCGTCTTGCGGATCACCACGTCCCCGCGTCCCGCCTCGACGGGATGGTGGAGCTCCCACCCGGCGGTGTGGGGCTCGTCGTCCGCTCCGGCGGGGCCGTCGTTCTGGACGTGCACGACGAGAGCCCCCGCCTCCCGTGCCCGCGCGATCAGTTCCGCCGTCCGGTCCACGAGACGCGCCGCCTCGGGCAGCGCCCCGTCACCACGGACGAAGGCCCGCTGGACGTCGACAACGATGAGAGCTTCGAGGTGAGTTGGATGCGGGTGGGCCGCTCGGGAGGTCATGCCGCCATCATGGCCCGGGGAGGCGGGGATCCGGGCGTCCAGAGCGTGGTCCGTCCGAATGCGGGCCCGGAGGCAAGCGGCTTCAGTCGAAGAGAGTGTGGGCGGCCGTCCTGAACGCGCCTCTCGTCAGGGGGTCGAGAGCGGAGAAGTCGACCAGCCCGTCGTCGCCCAGCGCCTGGTCGTAGGGGACACGCACCACGGTCCTCACGAGGGGGCCGAGCCGGCTCTCCGCCTCGTCGTGACCGGACAGTGCTTCAGGCGTGCCCGCCACGTCGGACAGGACGAGAAGGGCCCCGGACACGAGCGGTGCGTGGCCGTGCTGGGCGAGCCAGCTCAGTTCGGCCAGGGTGCCGGTCACCTCACCGGGGTCTCCGGAGCAGGCGACCACGAGCCGGTCGACGTCGCCGAAGGTTCCGCGCAGGGACGGACCGGGCGGTGCGAAACCGCCGGTGAAGTCGACCACGAGGGTGCCCATCCTGCGCATACGGGCCAGGATGTCCCGGTGTTCCCGAGGCGGGGGCGGTGGCTGTCCGGCCGGAGCGTGCTGGTGGACGAAGTCCGCACGGCTGGAGTCCTTCAGGGTGACCCAGACCCCGGTGGGGGAGAGCCGTACGTCGTCGGGGGAGATCGTCGCCGACACCCGGTAGCCGGAGCCCCCGTGCCGGTACGCGGCCCCCTCGTCGGCCACCATGCGGTATCCGAGTACGTGCGCCGCAGGATGGAAGGGCAGCATCAGCACAGGGGGGCGCCCGGAGGCGGGCGTGGCGTCGGCGAGAGCGGAGGCGAGCTGCACGGACACGGTCGATCGTCCGCAGCCGGTCCCCGCACCGAACACCAGGGCGATACGACCCTGGCGGTCCGTCCTGCTGTCGAAAGGACGGATGACTGTCTCCTCGCCCGCCTTCCTGAGGCGTCGCAGGTTGCGGCGCGAGACGCGCTCGGGACGGCCCGGCAGCCGGAACCACTTCGTGAGCTGCCGTCCTCGCCGGCCCGGCTCGTGGGCGTCCTCCCCCTCGCCTTCCCTCAGGAGCTCCCAACCTGGAACGGCGGGCACCTCGGCCCCGGGCGGCAGCGGTGCCGGGAGCAGGAGGCGCGGATCCGGCGCGGCTTTCGAGGACAGGTCGAGCCGGGCGTGGTCGACGAGGGCCGTCGTGCTCCGGGGGAGCCACCAGGAGAACGGCTGCAGGAACGCGTCCCGGGGGACGCGGTCGCGGAAGGCGGCCAGCATGGACTCCGCCGACATCGCTACGTCGTGCGTCGGTAGCGTCAGGAAAGGGCGGAGTACCGCGGCGAGGGACGGATCCGAGATCTCGTCGGCGAGCTCGTGACCCGCCGCTTGCGCATCGCCGTCACCGGACAGCAGGGGTGCGAACCTTCTCCCGCTCATCGGGTGCCAGTCCGTACGAGCCCCGAGGAGTGCGAGCAGAGCGGCGAGCGCGCGCACGTCCGCACCCGTCCGGCCGGGTTCGGGGCCGACACCCGGCCCGGAGATCCTGGAGTGGTGCCAGCCGACGAGCAGTGGTCCGTCGAGTGTGAGCAGCACACGGTCCGCCGTCAGATGGCCGTGCACGACCCCCGCGTGGTGACTGTGGTCCAGGGCCGAGGCGAGCCTCTGGCCGAGCACCAGGATCAGGTCGGTGCCGAAGCTCTCGTACACCCGCAGCCCCTGGGCCAGGGCGCGCAGCGTCGGTGCTCCCTGTCCCAGCCGGGTGAGGGCGCCCGTGGCGGCGGCCCAGGGGTTGGTGGCGGCGAAGTCGGCGTCGAGGAGCGAGGGGAGGCAGGGGTGATCGAACCGGGCGAGGGCGAGAGCCTCCCGACGGAGCACGGACGTCCCCCGCGTCGAGCCCGCCCGGATCACCGCGGTGTCCTCACCCTTGGCTCCGGCGTACAGGGAGGGCCCGCCAGGCTGCTTGGCCTGCCAGGTGAGCCGGTATCCGCCGATGGTCTCCAGGGATCCGCCGTCCAGGGCCGACCAGGTGGTGCTCGTCTGCGAGTAGCCCACCATCGGGAACTGGGGGTAGATGCTCCCCGGAGGGCTGAGCCGGATCTCCTGCGGCAGCGTCGGCTGTTCCGCCCACTCCTGCGCCGACAGCCCGGTCAGCCCGAGGCGGTCCTGGAGCGCGGGGCTCAGCCAGGCGAAGGCGCTGCTGTCGTCGGGCAGGCGGCTCGTCCCGTCGGGGCGGTTCAGCCAGGCGGGGAAGTCCGGTGAACGGCCCACGAGTTCGGCGATGTGCTCGGACACCCGGCGGGTGGAGGCGAGCACCTCGGTGGTGGGGACCGCATCCAGAAGGATGTCCCGGGACCGGCTGGTGAATGCGAACACGCGCTGCTGGGGCAGGACCGTGGCGGCGGCGGGCCCGTGCTCGGCCTCCGCCGGCCGGAGCATGCCGCTCAGGAACACCTCGGCCAGATGGGCCGTGGTGACCGGGCGCGGAAGGGAGCGGACCACCAGGCGCATCACCGGGATCGTCAGCGGCGACACCGCCGCCAGGTGTGCGGCCAGGCGGTAGGCCTCGGGTGAGACGGCCCGGCGGAATCGCTGCACCTGAGCGTCGGGCCGGACGCGGGGAGCGGGCCTCTTCCTGCGTGAGGAGGTCGCGGCACCGGGCGGACGCTGCCGCTCCGCTGCTTCTGCGTCCCACAGGGCCAGCACACCGCCGGACCCTCCGGACGCGGTGACCCTGGCCCATTCGGCGAACGCCTGGGGGGACGGGGTCAGGACGGGGACGGGCGTCATGGCGAGCGGGGAGAGCACCTCGGACAGCACGGTGTCCCGCACCCGCCACGTCGCGTTGGCTGCCCCGGGGCCCGGCGCCTGTACCGCCCAGCGCCGGGTGGGCAGCCCGGAACCCCGCCACATGCGGGGCGGCAGGGTGTGGATCACCGCGGTGGGGCCGTGTGCCGCCCAGCGCGACAGCACGTCCCGCATGGCACCGGTACGCCACCCGGGCCCGGCCCCGTCGGAGATCACCAGGGTCATGGTCCGGCCCGACGGGTCGGTGAGTACCTCGGCGGACACGGTCGGCGTGTCCGGGACGAAGGGCCGCGAGCTCAGCCTCGGCACCCGGCCGGGCCTCAGCCGCAGTCCGTAGGTGCGGATCTGGCGGAAGGCGCCGAGGTGTGCGAGCAGCGAGTTGAGCTCCGAGCAGAGTTGCTGCCACAGGAGCATCGAGACGCCGTCGTCGACGACCACCGCGAGGTTCAGCCACCGGTCACGGGCGGGACGCGTCACCACGTCGAGGAGACCCGAATGCGCGATCTGCGAGGCGGTCTCCGCTTCGTCCAGCTCCTCCGCCGACGGATGCGGGCGGTACTGCTTCAGAGGCCGCAACGCGCGTGCCGTCCGCAAGGGGAGGGCGAGCGCGTGCGGATGGGGGATCCGTACGGGCAGCGCGGGATTCCGGTTCTCCTCGGGCTGCCGGTTCTCCGCCGGGGTCCCTGGATCGGGGATACCGGATCCGTCGTCGGGGTCCCGGTCCTGCGCGACGCCGTCGTCGGGGCCGGTGTCGTCACTCCCGCCGGCTCGGGGTGTCTCCTCGGGCACGGCCGCGGCGGAGTGCAGTTCGGCCCGCGGCTGCTCCGCGTCCGTCGCCTCCGGCAGGCCTGCCCCCCTCTTCGCCTCCGGCCACGCGGTCACCGACGGAGCGCCGGGTTCCTGGGCGGCGCCGAGAGCGTCGGTGTCCGTGCCCAGGAGACCCGCGGCCACCGCCAGCGGCGCGTCGGCCGGTATCCGCTCGGCCAGCCACAGGCAGTCGACCAGTTCCTCGGCCGTGACGTCGAACCCGACGTCCCGCAGCAGGGAGAGCAGACGGTCGGGCACGGCTACAGAGCACCCCCCAGCCTGTGCAGCACCGCTTCCAGCAGTCCGTCGGCGTCCAGATCGACTCCGCCCAGCCGGAGGAACGCCGCGTTCAGCAGCTGGTCCGTCGCCAGCTCGCCAGGGGCCCGTCTGGCGAGGAACGCCCGGACCAGATCGTCGACCCGGGGCAGGGCCTCCGCGCCCAGATGAGCCGCGACGATGGCGCGCAGCCGTTGCTCGTCCGGGTCCGGCAGGTCCAGCCGCAGACAGCGACGAAGGAAGGCGGGCGGGAACTCCCTCTCTCCGTTGCTCGTGATCACCACGACCGGGAACTCCTGGCAGCGCACCACACCCCTGTGCACGGTCACGGTGTCGCCGCCCCGCGCGCTGTGGACCTCGACGTCGTCCTCGCCAGGTGGCAGCCGTGAGAGTTCGGGGATCTCGAACTCCCCCTCCTCGAAGACCGTCAGGAGGTCGTTGGGCAGGTCGACGTCCCCCTTGTCGAGCTCGTCCACGAGCAGCACGCGAGGACGTCCGGCCGTCACCAGGGCCGTGCCCAGCGGTCCGAGCCTGATGAAGTAGCCGATGCCGGGGGCTGTGTCGTCCGCGTGCTGCCGAAGGTTGGTCTCGCGCAGCCTGCCCACCGCGTCGTAGTGGTACAGGGCCTCGGCGAGTGTGGACCGGCTGTTGACGGGCCACCGCAGCACGGGGCCCAGGGCGAGCTCATGGGCCACCGCGTGGGCCAGTGACGATTTTCCTGTTCCCGGATGGCCGGTGACCAGCAGCGGTCTGCGCAGATGCAGAGCGGCGTTGACGATGTCCCGCTGGGTCGGACCGATCAGATAGGGGCGCGGGTCGCCCGGGGCGGTCGTCCCGCCGGACCCGGCCGTGTCCCGCTCTCCGAAGCGCCGCCATGGCGGCGCGGGGGGCATCGTCACCTGGCGCGGCGGTCCTTCGCCGCGGAAGAGCCGCCAGCTGCCGGGGTCCTGCGAAGTGGGGTGCTCTGCTGCCGTCATGAGGTCGCGTCCTCCCAGGACGGGTCGCTCCAGTAGGGGTCGGGCGGAGTGCGGGAAGCGTCGTCCCACACGAGTACGGGGGCCACCGCCTCCTCCCCGGAGTTGCCCAGCGTCCGCGCACGGTGTGCCCGGACGCGTTCGGGCAGGCTGCGGGGGTGGCCGTTGAGCATGAGTGCGGTGAGCTGGTCGATCCGGCGCGGTGAGTCGTTGCGGTCCCACAGCACGACGGGGATGCCGTGGGCCAGACAGACGACCTGGAGCCTGGGCCGGTGCTCCGGGGCGCAGCCTATGGCCAGCCGGCCCGTCTGCTGGTCCTGGTGAAGGAGCTTGTACACGTGCTCCGGCTCGCTGTGCTCCGGCATGAGCCGGGCGAACCCTCCGGAGGGGAAGCCCACCGACCGCGTCTCCCAGGCCCTGAGCCTTTTCAACGACTGTGTGCGCAGTTCCGGACACCGCACGACGACGGCGTACTCCACGCCCAGGACGGACGGGAAGCCGCTTTCCGAGTCGCCGTCGTCCCAGCGGTCCACAGGGAGGTCGAGGTCCTCCGGCTCGACGAGGAACTCGACCAGCGGGGAACTGCGCACCCGCACGGTGGCGGGGACCTCGCGCAGGAGGACGTCCTGGACCAGCCGGGCCACGTCCTGCGGCCCGCGCGGTTCGTCGTCCGCCAGCACCTGCCGCAGGGCGCCGTCCTGTCCGGTGCCGGGGTCGTACCAGATGATGCAGCGGTGCCCGCCCGACGGGTCCCTGTCGAGTCGCACGGTCAGACGCGGCTCGGCGGGTGTCGTGCGGGCCCGCCTGGCGCGGGCCCAGTCCTCCGCGTCGGTGCGTCGCGACAACAGGACCGACTCGTGCACGCCGGTCCTCTCCGCCACGGCCGCGACCCATTCGCGCAGCTCGCTCCGTTGCCCGGGCGCGGTGAGCGCGGCGACGTACTCCACCGCGGTGAGCAGGGCGGGCACGCGGTGCGGGGTGTCGGTGGACCCGCTGTCGCCCCAGTAGTTCTCCAGCGCGAGCACGAGATGCCGCACGGCGTCGTCCGGCTCGCCACGGAGTGTTTCGAGCGGCTCGTCCCAGAAGGTGGTGTTGACCAGTGCGTCGCGCGCCGCCTCTTCGAGGAGCCGCCCGGGCTCCCCGTCGAGCAGGGCCAGCAGGGAGGCGAGCTCCAGCGGCGTGAGGATGCCAGGGACCAGCGCACCCCGGCACAGCGAAAGCAGCTTCAGCGCCGTCTCACGCAGCGCGCGGGGCAGTTCGTCCGTGAGGACGGCGGCGGCTCGGGGCCGGGTGAGTACGAGATCCACGAGTGCGGCCACCGACGAGTCGGCCGCGGAACCGCCCGGCAGCCCGAGCGCCGAGAGCACCCGGTGGGTGTGGCGCAGACGCTGCTCCTCGTCCGGCAGGAGGTTCAGGATCACTGTGTGGAGCTTGTGCCGCAGGACCGGGGCGACCGAACCGGGCGGGAGACTGCCGGTGTCGCTCCGCGCCGGGCCGACGCGGATCTCCAGTGCGGCCAGGAAGCGCTCGACGGTCTGCCACGGCGCGACGATGGCCCGGCGCAGCACGTTCTCGCCGCGGAAGGGGCCGTCCGGTGGTGACATCACACCCAGCACGAGCCCGACCGAAGCCTGTTCCTTGTCGCACCACAGGGGCCCTCCGCTGTAGCCGGGGCCGATCGCGGCCCCACGCGGCGCGCCGTCGACGAATCCGTGGTCGTGCTGCACCGAGCCGACGCTGCTGTCCGCGTAGGTGAACGACGCGCCGTCGCCGTACCACGCACGGACCTCCTGGCCGCGGTCCATGTACCGCCAGGGCGCGGGCGCCGCGGGTGCCGAGGGCTCCTCCATGAGTTCCAGTACGGCCAGATCACCGCCCCACAACGGCTCACCGAGGATGACGGGGATGTCGGGGGCCCCCGCGCGGTGCGCGGGCTTCCACGCCACGAGCCGTGCGGCGAGGGCGGGCCGCTCGGGCGCGCACGGGAATCGCACCGGCAGGGAGGCGTTCTCCGGAGCCGGCCGGGCGAACATGGCACGGCCCAGGGCTTCGTTGACCACATGGGCGCAGGTGAGCAGCCGCCGCTCACCCACGTAGACGCCGCTGCCGACGATCCGGGCCGTGCCCGGGCTCAGGACCGACACCAGGGACAGCCGTGCGGCGTCCCTGTCGGACGCGCCACGATCGTCCCGTCCGCGCATCTCAGCTGTCCGTGGCGGACTGCTGTCCCAGGTGCCAGTTCGCGGTGACGGTCAGCGTCGCCTCGCCCGCCACACCCACGACACCCAGCTTGAGATCGTGCCCGATCCTGACGCCGAAACTGACCGAGATCTCGTCGGGCGAATCGGGCACCGAGGCCGCCGTGTCACGGATCTGTTGGAGGAGGGGGACCAGCGGGGCCAGCACCCCCCGCAACGCGGTTCCGGCCACGGCTCCCAGCCGCGCGCCCCGGGCCACCGGCACGGAGGTGCCGAAGCCCGGTGCCGAGGTCTCGTCCGGAGAGGTTGCCGGGAACACCTGGAGCGCCAGGGCCGAACCGTCGTCGAATTCGAATTCCATGAAGTCTGACACGGAGCAATCCTCTCCCAACGGCCCTGTTATTAGGCTCGATTGGGAAAGATGATCCGCGGGACCGGCATGAGCGCGGGCGGCCGGACGGCTGCTGGCCCACTCCAGGGGCACCAGATACGGGAAGAGGACCGGCCGGCAGGGTGATGGTCCCTGCCGGCCGGTGCGGCGCTCGGGTCGGACGGGTGGCCCCGGCCGGTGCGGCGCGTGGGTCAGGCGGTCGTGCAGGCGGTGCCGCTGAGCGTGAACGCGGCCGGTGCCGTGTTCTTGGCTCCCTTGTTGCCGGTGAAGCCGACCGTGACCGAGCCGTTCACGGCGATCTGCGCCGTGTACGCGGCGGGGGCGACGCTGACCGTGGCTCCGCTCTGCGTGGGGGTCCCGCCCCACATGTTCGACACCGTCTGCCCGTCGGCGAAGCTGAAGCCGAGGTTCCAGCCGTTGACGGCGGCGGTACCGGTGTTGCGGATGGTGATCTCGCCCTGGAACCCGCCGGGCCACTCGCCGACCACGCGGTATCCGACGGAGCAGCCCACGCCCGGCGTGGGCGTGGTCCGGTCGGTGGTGACGCTCACAGTGGCTGACCGTGTCGAGCGGTTGCCTGCGGCGTCGCGGGCGTAGACGGCGAACGAGTACGCCGTCTCCGCGGTGAGGCCGGTCACCGTGACGCTGTTGGTGGTGGAGGAGGCGACGGGGGTCTCGGTGGCGCCGTTGACGCGGACGACGTCGTACCCGGCGATGGCAACGTTGTCGGTGGCAGCGGTCCAGGAGAGGGTGGCTGAGGTGGCCGTCACCGCGGAGGCGGTCGGGGTGCCGGGGGCGGTCGGGGCCTGCGTGTCGCCCGGGGTGACGCCGCCGAAGACGGTCGCCTCCTTGGAGGTCTGCGCGATGCCGTTCGCGCCGTGGAAGATGCGCTCGCCCCAGGAGCTCAGCCGGCTCGGGTCGAAGTCGATGGCCAGGTCGAGGATCGGGTCGGTGTTGCCGCTCCAGGACCACGCCAGGTAGCCGAGGTCGAGCTGCTCGGCGGTGGCCATCATGGTGTCCTCGTCCGGGTCGCCCCACTGGTCGGCAGGGCCGCCGAACTCACCGATGAGGATGGGCAGTCCGGCGTTCACGAAGGCGTTCAGGTAGTCGGTGACCGCCTGGGCCGTGTTGTAGACGCTGTACATGTGGATCGAGAAGATCAGGTTGCCTGTGGTGTCGGCGTCGTACACGGCCTGGGCGTTGGCGCGCATGACGCCCTGCCAGTCCTGGCCCCAGTTGGGCGCGTCCACCATGATCGTGTGGGCGAATCCCGCGCCACGCAGCTTCTGCACGGCGGCGGTCGTCGGCGCGGTCCAGCCGGCGGGGTCGGTGTTGCCCCAGGGCTCGTTGCCGATGTTGACGATGACGTAGTCCTCCTGGCCCGCGAGGACGTCCTTGAGGCTGATCCAGTAGTCGGCCGCGTGGTCGAGGGTGCCGGCGGCGGCGTCCTCCCCGTATCCGGTGGTGTCGTGCACCTCCAGTACGCAGATCAGCCGGTTGGTCCTGCAGTCGGCGACGATGCCCGCGACCTCGGCCGGACCGTTCCGTGTCCAGCGGTGACCGTCGGAGAGGACGACGCGGACGGTGTTCGCGCCGAAGGCCTTGATGTCGGCCAGCGACTGCGTCTCGCCCGGGTACCAGGTGTGCGCGTGGTTGACGCCGCGCATGACGAAGTCGTTGCCGTTGCCCTCCAGCAGACGGCCGTCGCTGATGTGCAGGCCGGTCGCCGCGGCCTCCGCCTGCGCGGGCCTGGCCTGGGCCGCGGCCGGGCCGAGGGCGCCCAGCAGGACGACGCCGATGAGGGCGGCCATCGCCCTGAGGAGAAGGGCCGGGGGGCTCGTTCGTGCCGTGCTCGTTGCTGATCTCACTGCGACTCCAGAAAGTGGGTGCCGGGGGACGCAAACATCGGACGAGGACGTGGGAGCGCTCCCATAAAGCCATCTCGCCAGGGGCACGTCAAGACATCGCGCACAGTTCGACGCCCGGCCGCTCGCGGACGGACGCTGCCCGGCCCCAGCACCGTCGGGTGCGGGACCGGACAGCGTCCGTCGGGCCTCGCCCGCGTGTCCTGCCGTCAGGCCTTGCTGGTGCAGATCGCGTCGTAGGGGCGGCCGGGGCTCGGGAAGAGCTCGATGGGGTTGTCCGCCTCCGCCGGGCACTCCTCGGATGTCTTGGTGAGGGCGAGGACCTTGTTCCCGCCGCTCGCGCAGGCGACTTCCTTCGCCCGGTCGTCCACGCAGTCGCCCACCACGAGCTGTCCGCCGCCCGCGCCCGCGTCGCCGGGGTGGTCGTCCGAGAGGTTGCGCCCGCAGATGGTCTTGCTGGGGAGGCCGGCGCTCGCGTCGCCGCCGAAGGACACCTTCACCGAGATGATCTCGTCGGTCCCGGCGGGGCACTCGACGGCCCCGGCGAACATCTCGCCGTCCTTGACCTCCAGTGCCTTGATCGTGGCCTTGGGGTCGTCGCAGTCGAGGGCCTGGAAGCCGTCCTTCGACCGGCTCGTGTCCGGTCCGGCGCAGTCCCCGGCCTTCCAGTCCTTGGACGGTTGGCTGCCGCTGTTCGACGAACCGTTGCGGTCCTTCGACGACCCGCTGCCGCTGTCCGAGAAGGGCCCGCACGCCGTGGTCGCCCCGAGCGCGAGGGTGAGCACCAGGACGCCCTTCGCGCAGTTGCGAAGAGCCGTACGCGCGCCGCGCGGCGACGGGGAGGCGGCGTCGCCGGAGCGGCTGTTCCGGGGTCTGGTGCTGCGGTGGAAGGTCATGCTGCTCCTTGGATACCTGGCGTGTCCCGCACGGCATCCGCTGAATCCGCACGGTGGTTCGGGCGTGAGGACGGCCGGACCGCGCGGCGCGGTTCCCCGAGTCTGTGGAGTGTCTGTGAACGGCACGCAGACCGGAACGGTGGCCGGAACGGAGACCGGAACGGGGCCGGATCCGGGCGGTGACGGCGGCGTCCTCCCGGCCCGCCGGGCCCGAGAGGGCGCCGCCGACCGGCGCTCCGGTCGGGCCGTGCCGCCGTCCGGCCCGACCGGCGACCGCCCGCCCCGCCGCCCCGGTGAGCGGTAGCGTCGCCTCCATGGACCAACCACGCCCGGACCAGGCCGCCTTGCTCGCCCGTGCAGGCGGGCCCGTCACCCGGGGCCGGCTCGTCGGCGACCTGTGCGCGCTCGGGCTCACCGAGGGCGACACCGTGATGTTCCATACGCGGATGTCCGCCCTCGGATACGTCGTCGGCGGCCCCCCGGCCCTCATCGGTGCCCTGCGCGAGGCCGTGGGGGAGCGGGGGACCCTGATGGTGACGTGCGGCTGGAACGACGCCCTGCCGTACGACTTCTCCGACTGGCCGAGCCCCTGGCAGGACGCCGTACGGTCCGAACCCTTCGTGTACGACCCGGTGCTGAGCGAGGCGGACCACGACAACGGCCGTCTCCCGGAGGCCCTGCGCCGGTGGCCGGGCGCCGTCCGCAGCCGGCACCCCGACGTCAGCGTGGCCGCGCTGGGTGCGGCGGCCGCCGAGCTGACGGCCGACCACCCGTGGGACGACCCGCACGGTCCCGGCAGTCCGCTCGCCCGGCTCGTCGCCCTGGGCGGCAGGGTGCTGATGCTGGGCGCGCCCCTGGAGACCCTGACCCTGCTCCACCACGCGGAGGCGTTGTCCGACGTGCCGGGCAAGCGCTTCGTGGAGTACGAGCAGCCGGTCCTGGAAGGCGGGCGGCAGGTCTGGCGCCGCTTCCGTGACATCGACTCCTCGCAGGGTGCCTTCGACTACTCCTCCGTCACGCCCGTCGGCCAGGACTCGTTCGAGACGATCGTCCGGGACATGCTGGCCACCGGCGCCGGGCGCCGGGGCAGGGTCGGCGCCGCCGACAGTCTGCTCCTGGAGGCGGGTGAGGTCGTGGAGTTCGGCCTCACCTGGCTCAGGGAGAAGCTGGGCGGCGCCCGCCAGGGCGTTTCGGATCAGTGATGGGACCAGGGCCGCCGGCTGGCTGTCCGGGGTGAGGACGGCTGGTGGCCCCACGCGTACGAGTGAGCCGTACGATGCCTGCCGTGGACACCTCACGGGACGACTTGGGATGCGGGCTCTGCGGGCAGGTTGTGGATGCCCGGCACGAGCAGCACCACGAGGAATCGGTCGTCGGTGCGGGGAGGCGTGTGGAGTACGTGGTGATCGGACTGCGCGGCGCCACTGCCCTCTACCACGCCGCCGATGAGCCCTCTCGGACCCGCAGGACCGGTGCCGCCGACCTGGCGAAGGCGCTGGGGGTCGACCTGCCCGATCTTCCTGGCCGCCATTACACGTGCTGGGAGGTGCCCGGGGAGTACGGCGGCGTCTTCCGGAGCGGCTTCGAGCCGGCCTGACACGGCGGCCACACACCTGGCGTCCCTCCGCCTTGCGGTGCACCGCATCTGACGCCGCGCGCTGATCCACCGGAGATCACGGGACAGCCCTCAGCCCCGGACCCGCACGCCCCTCAGGCGGCGGACCGTTCCACGGGGATCCACAGCTCCGCGTCCGCCCGCTCCCCGTCCGGGGAGAGCCGGACGCTCAGGATCTCGGGCCCCGGCCTGCTTTCGTACGGGTTCGACGGGAACCACTGCGTGAACACGTCGCGCCACAGGTACTGGAGGGACTGCGGGAACGGTCCCGAGTGCTCGAAGACGGCCCACTGGCCGGCCGGGACGTCCAGGGCGTCCATGTCCTCGGGCACCTCGGCGCCGGTCACCACCCCGTGGTAGTAGTCGAGTTCGGTTCCCTCGGCCCGGCTCGGGTCGAGCTGGTCGCTGACCCCGACGATCCCGGCCGGCTCCTGGTCGGCGAGTGCCGTGATGCGGCGCATCACGTCCGGGCCGATGCCCCGGATGAAGCCGGCGATCGCCGGGTTCGCACCTTCATGGACGAGCGGTACGCGGGCCTTCCTGCCGACCACGCGGAAACCGGCCTTGTCCACGATCCTGTATCGCATGCTGCTGGTCCCTTCGACGATGAGGCGGAAGGACATCCGTTGCTGGGAGTGCAGCGCCGCACCCGTGCGCCGGGCCTCGCCCGGACCCACGCCGTGCACGGCCCGGAAAGCACGGGCGAAGGCCTCGCCCGAGCCGTAGCCGTAGCGCGTCGCGATGTCGAGCAGCGTCCGCTCGCCGGCGAGCACCTCGGCGCCCGCCACCGTCAGCCGTCTGCGCCGGACGTACTCCGACAGCGGGAGGCCCGCCAGCGCGGAGAACATGCGCCGGAAGTGGTACTCCGACGTCATCGCGACGCGTGCCAGGCCTGCCACGTCGAGCGGCTGGTCGAGATGCGACTCGATGTGCTCCATGGCCTGGTTCAGCCGTTCCAGCATTCCGGACTCCTTCCCTGTCCTCACCCACGCTAGGAAGGGCCCACCCTGCCGGACCCGACATCCTGTGCCCGATGCGGTGGGGCCGGCCCGGTCCGCGCGGCGGGGCTCTCCTCATCCCGGGGGACGACCGTGCTCCCCGCCTCGTGCGGACGCACCAGGCACAAGTGCCGGTAGGCGCATGACGCCGGGGACGCCCCGTTTCGCGAGTCTTGAGCAGTACCCCACATCGGATGCGGAGATCTCAGACTCGTGGCTACCTTCCTCTATCGCTTGGGCCGCACCGCCTTCCGGCGGCGCTGGCTCGTCGTCCTGCTGTGGGCGGTGGTCCTCGGCGCCGTCGGAGCGGGCGCCGCCAAGGCACCCGCCGCCGGCGACGACGGCACCTCCTTCATGCCGGGCATCGAGGCGCAGAAGGCGTTCGACCTCATAGGCGAGCGCTTCCCGGGCTCGGACGCCGACGGCGCCGACGCGCGGATCGTGTTCATCGCGCCCGAGGGCCAGAAGGTCACCGCGGCCGGTAATCGCGCCGCCATCGACACACTGGTCGAGGAGGCCGCCGGCCAGTCGCAGGTCGCCCGTGCCGTCGATCCCTTCGAGGCCGGCGCGGTGAGCGAGGACGGCTCGACGGCGTACGCGACCGTCAGCTACAAGGTTGCCGCGGGCGATCTGACCGACGCGGACAAGGCGGCGTTGGAGAGCGCCGTCGACGAGGTCCGCGACGCGGGTCTCACCGTGGAGACGGGCGGAACCGCGCTCGCCACCCAGCCGGCCGCGGGCGGGGCGGGGGAGGCCATCGGCATCGGACTCGCCGCCGTGGTCCTGCTGATCACCTTCGGTTCCGTCGCGGCGGCCGGGCTCCCCCTGCTCACCGCCGTCATCGGCGTCGGGATCAGCATGTGCACGATCCTCGCCCTCGGCAGCGCCTTCGGCCTGTCGATGACCACCGGCACGCTCGCCTCCATGCTCGGTCTCGCCGTCGGCATCGACTACGCCCTGCTCGTGGTGTCCCGCTACCGGGAGGAACGGGCCAACGGACACGAGCCCCGGGAGGCGGCGGGAATCGCGACCGGCACGGCGGGGTCCGCCGTGGTCTTCGCCGGTCTCACGGTCGTCATCGCCCTGGCCGGGCTCTCCGTGATCGGCGTGCCGATGCTCACGAAGATGGGCCTCTGCGCGGCGGGGGCGGTCGTCCTCGCCGTCCTGGTCGCGCTGACGCTGGTGCCCGCGCTGCTCGGGATGTGGCCGGACGCCGTCCTGTCCCGGAAGGCCCGGCGGCGACCGGCCGGCCGGTCCGCGGGAGCCGGGAGCAACGGCGGTACCCGGTGGGCCCGTTTCGTGCTGCGCCGCCCGGTGACGGTGCTGCTGGCCAGTGTCGTCGGCCTGGGCGTGCTCGCCCTGCCCGCCGCCGATCTGCAGATGGGCATGCCGGGCGCCGAGGCCAAGCCGGTCTCCTCGACGGAACGCCGTGCCTACGACGCGCTCGCCGAAGGGTTCGGCGCGGGATTCAACGGTCCGCTGACGGTCGTCGCCGACGTCAGGGGCGCGGCCGATCCGAAGGCCGCCGCCGCGACGATCGCCGAGCAGATCAAGGGCACCGACGGTGTCGTGTCCGTCTCCCCGGCGCAGTTCAACCCCGCGGGCGACGCCGCGCTCCTCTCGGTCGTGCCGTCCACCGGGCCGAGCGACGAGACCACCAAGGACCTCGTGCAGACCATCCGGGCCGAGCGGCCCGCGCTGGAGGAGGGGACCGGGGCGACCTTCGAGGTCACCGGTTCGACCGCGATGAACATCGACGTCGCCCAGGCGCTTCAGGACGCCCTCGTCCCGTACCTGATCGTGATCGTGCTCCTGTCGCTGGTGCTGCTGATGGTCGTCTTCCGCTCCGTGCTGGTGCCCGTCAAGGCCGCCTTCGGGTTCCTGCTGTCGGTGCTCGCGTCGCTCGGCGCGGTCGTCGCCGTCTTCCAGTGGGGCTGGGGCGCCGAACTGCTGGGCGTGGAGCAGGCCGGGCCGATCATGAGCCTGATGCCGATCTTCCTGGTGGGCATCGTGTTCGGACTGGCCATGGACTACGAGGTGTTCCTCGTCGCCCGGATGCGGGAGGCGTACGTCCACGGGGAGCGGCCGCCGCAGGCGGTGGTGACCGGCTTCCGGCACAGCGCCCGTGTGGTCACCGCAGCGGCGGTCATCATGATCGCGGTCTTCTCCGGGTTCATCGGCGCGGGGGAGTCGATGATCAAGACGATCGGCTTCGGCCTCGCGGTCGCCGTGCTGTTCGACGCGTTCGTCGTCCGCATGGCGTTCGTGCCCGCAGTCCTCGCCCTGCTCGGGGACAAGGCATGGTGGCTGCCCCGGTGGCTCGACCGGATCCTGCCCCGCGTCGACGTCGAGGGAACAGGTATCACCCGGGCCCCTGCCCCGCACGCGCAGGACTCCACGGGCACCGGCACCCGCCCGCAGGAACCCGCCCGCACCTGAGCGGACCCGCCCGGCGGGCCGCGGAGCCGTCTTCGGCGGCTCCGCGGCCCGCGTCTGCCACGATGGCCGCACCTGGACATGACCCCGGAGAGCACACGATGAGCACCACCTGGCAGCGCCGGGCGACGAGCAGCCCCCGCACCACCGAGGCCGCGAAGATCGTGCTGGTGTTCGTGATCGCCGTGGGCGGAGGCCTCCTCAGCCACTGGACGATGCCGGGCCCGCGCTCCCTGTGGCCCGTGGTCGTCCTCTCCGCCGTCGGCTCCGCGGCGCTGATCCGGCGCCGTCGTCACCCTCTTCCGGTCCTCGCGCTGACCACCCTGTGCGCCGTCGCCGAGGGCAGCATGGGCTACCTCATGACGCCCCTCCTGTTCAGCCCGCTGCTGACCGCGCAGTACTCCACCAACCTGCGGGTCAACCGCGTGACCGCCTGGAGCACGGCGGTCGCGGCGGCGGCTGCCACGATCGTGTCTGTCGTCGGGCACAGCGAACTCCACAGCGGCTGGGTCATCGGCGTCGTCAACCCGGCGGCCTGGGTCCTGCTCTCCGCCGCGCTCGGAAGCTACGTACGCGTCCGTCGCGACTACGCCGCCGCACGCACCGAGCACGCCGCCCGCGAACGCGAGGAGGAGGCGCGCCACCGCGTCGTCCAGGAGCGCATGCGCATCGCGCGGGAACTCCACGACGTCGTCGCCCATCACCTCGCCCTGGCCAACGCGCAGGCGGGTACCGCCGCCCACCTGGCGCGGACCGACCCGGAGCAGGCGTACGCGATCCTGGACAAGCTCTCCGGGACCACGGCCGCGGCTCTGCGTGAACTCAAGTCCACCGTCGGTCTGTTGCGCCAGGACAGCGACGCCGACACCGACGACGGCCTGGCTCCGGCACCCGGCCTGGCGCAACTGCCCGACCTGGTGGCCGCCTGCGCGACGGCCGGCCTGGAGGTCTCCGTCGCCGTGGAGGGAGAGCCGGGGCCCCTGCCACCGGGCCTCGACCTGACGGCGTACCGGATCGTCCAGGAGGCCCTGACCAACGTCACCAAGCACGCCGCCACCCGCACCGCGCGGGTACGGCTCGGGTACACCCCCCGCCGCCTGACCGTCACGGTCACCAACGACACCGTTCGCTCCGCCCGCCCCGCGGACCGGCCCGGCCCCGGGCACGGCTTCGGGCTCCTCGGGATGCGCGAGCGCGCCCTCGCCGCGGGCGGCACCTTCCACGCCGGGCCGCTCCCCGACGGCGGATTCGACGTGACCTGCACCCTGCCCCTGGACGGCCCCCTCTTCCCGGCCGACCCCGACGGAAGCAATGCCCCATGACCATCCGCGTCCTGCTCGCCGACGACCAGGCCCTGCTGCGGGCCACCTTCCGCATCCTCATCGAGTCGGACCCCGGCATGACCGTGGTCGCCGAGGCCGCCGACGGCCGGGAGGCGGTCGACCTGACCCTCGAACACGGTCCGGACGTGGTCCTCATGGACATCCGCATGCCGGGCACCGACGGGCTGGCCGCCACCACCGACATCTGCTCCCGGCCGGAACTGGCGGCCACCCGCGTCCTGATCCTCACCACCTTCGAGAACGACCAGAACGTCGCCGAGGCCCTGCGCGCCGGTGCCAGCGGGTTCCTCGGCAAGGACGTCGGGGCGGACGTCCTGCTGACCGGCATCCGTACCGTGGCCGCGGGCGAGTCCCTGCTCTCCCCCACGGCGACCCGCGCGCTCATCACCCGCTTCCTCGCCACCCCCCAGGACTCCCCGCTCGCCCCGCCCGAGGGTCTCGCCGCCCTCACGGACCGCGAACGCGAGGTCATGGCCCTGGCGGCCCACGGCATGTCCAACACCGACATCGCCGACCGGCTCGTGGTCAGCCCGCTGACGGTCCGCAGCCACATCCAGCGCGCCATGAACAAGCTCCACGCCCGCGACCGCGCCCAGCTCGTCGTCGTCGCCTACCAGAGCGGGCTGGTCCAGCCCCGCCCCTACGGCGGCTGACGCACACGCCGAGGGCCGGGACCGCCGTGTTCGGCGGGCTTTCCGGTGGTGTTCACCCGCTGTTCCGACGGCACTCGTCGGGCTCTCCGACGATCACGCCATGACACACATGACCCGCGCAAGGGTCTCCTCCTGCGCCCTGGCCGCCGCGTTCCTCGTCGGGATCACCGCCCCCGCCGCCTCGGCACACCACGCCCACGCCGGTCAGGCGCAGGGGTCCCACACGCGCATCCCCTTCACCGAGGCCGAGGTCACCGCCTCGGACGACGGCTCGTACACGGTGGAGTGGAAGGCGCCCGGCATACGCCACGTCGCCGTCAGGGCGAACGGACGGACCGTCGCCTCCGGCGGGTCGACCGGCAAGGTCACGGTGCGAGGGCTGCCCGCCGCCGACCGCCAGTGGTTCGACCTGGTGCCCGAGCGCGGCGGCAGGCTGCACCTCGCCGACCGGCTCATCGCACTCGAAGGAGCCGTCAACTTCCGTGACGCGGGCGGCTACCGCACGGCCGACGGCCACTGGGTGAAGATGGGCGAGATCTACCGCTCGGACGCCCTGGACAAGCTCACCACCGCCGATCTGGCGAAGCTGCGGCGGCTGTCGGTCCGTACGGTCTACGACCTGCGCACGGAGTCCGAGCGCTCGGCCGCGCCCGACCGTGTCCCGGCCGGTGCCACGCACGTCGTCGCCGACGTGCTGGCGGGGTCGCCCACCTTCACCGCGATGCCGACGACCCCGGAGGAGGGCGTCGCGATGATGGTCGAGGGCGAGAAGTTCATGGTCAGCGGTGACACCGCGAAGACGGCCTACCGCACGGTCTTCGGCGGGATCACGGACGACTCCTCGCACGCCGTCGTCTTCCACTGCACGGCGGGCAAGGACCGCACCGGCTGGGCGAACGCGGCCCTCCTGACGGCGCTCGGCGTCCCGCGCGCGACCGTCATGGCGGACTACCTGGCCTCCAACGACTACCGCGCCGAGGCCAACGCGGCGGCCCTCGCCTCCATGCCGGCCGCGCAGGCGGCGGTGTACAAGCCGCTGCTGGACGTGCGCCCCGAATACCTCAACTCGGGCTTCGACGAGGTCAGGGAGCGGTTCGGTTCGTTCGGCGGCTACGAGAAGAAGGCGCTCGGCCTGGACGCCGGGGACGTCCGTGACCTGAAGCGGGACCTGCTGGTGGGCTGACACCCCGGTGAGGCCGACCCTGCTCAGGGCGACTTGAGCATGTCCCTGAGCCCGGCGGCGAACGCACGGACGTCCTCCTCGCTCGGGTGATCAGCTGCCGGGAGCGCGGTGTCCCGGCCCTGGCTGCGGCACGGGCGGCAGAGGCCGTCGGGCAGGGCCTCCGGGCGCCCCGGGGTGCCGCACTCGGTGCACTCCAGCATGACGAGACGGACGGGCGCACCGGGAGCGGGAGGCGTCGGTGCGGTGGGGGCGTGCGGCGGGATCTTGTCGGTGAGGCGGCGGCGGACCAGGCCGACGGGGGAGCCGACCCGGTCGGGGAGCCCGGCGGTCAGCGCCTGCGTGAGGTAGTCCGCGTCCACGCCGCGAGCGAGCCACTCGGCGGCCCTGGACTCCAGGGCGGCGCAGTCGGCGGCGGACAGGGCGAGGCGGGAGTCGACGCGCCCGAGCCGCGCCAGCGCGAGATAGGCGGGGGAGGGGGCCTCGGGGGCCGTGGCGCTTCCCGGGGCCCGCTGCTGCGGCACGGCGGGCGCGGCGGGCGTCGGGGGCGTGGCAGGCGCGGCGGGGGCGGCGGGCGGCACCGGCGGGGGTGCGGGCTCGGTGTGCATCGGCTTGCTGTGCACCAGCTCGGTGGCGGGTGCGATCGCGGGCGCCGCTGCCAGGGTGACGGTGACCTCGGTGGCGGCCCACCACTCGTTGTCGCGGGCCGTACGTGACCAGAACGTCCGTGACACCCAGCGCACCTGGCCCGACTCGCCGACCAGGCACCGCACACGGCGCAGATGCCCGGCGGTGGCCAGAGCCCTCAGAGCCGAGCCGACGGCCTGCTGGCCGTACAGCGGCAGCTGCTTGGCGAGGCTCTTGACGTCCATCGAGGCGCCGTCGGGCAGCTGGTCGACGAACCCGGCGACATACCGCTCGCGGGCCGGAAGTAGGGCGAAGTCATGGGCGCTGCGGGCGCGTTGGTCCGGCATGGAGCGCTTGCCGTAACCGGGCTTGGCCATCGGGTACGGGCGCGGGGATGCGGGGGCGCGCAGGGCGGAGTTACTGTGCGGGGTAGCCACGGGATCGCCTTCTTCGATCTTGCGGTGAGACCCCGGCCCGGTGTGCCAACACCGCGTCGGGGTCGCTTGGTTCCCGCACCGTAGGCAGTCGCCACGCTCCGCCGCAAGTTGGTCACAATTAGTCATACTTGCTGGCCGTGACGGGGTGGGGAGGGCGGGGAGGTTTTCCCAAAACCCTTCTTTTCCCCACCGGTTGAAGGCATCGCTCGAATCCCGGACCTCGGATCCCGACGCCCGGGTCCCGAAGCTCGGGTGCCGGGCGGAGGATCTGATTCCGGGCCCCGAACGAGTGACCCTGCCGGAGACGGAGCTCGGATCCCGGGACTTGAGCTCCGAGCGCCGGACATCTTCGGACCCCCGTCCGAAGAGCCGGAAAATCGGTGGAGACGTGAATCCGGAAGGCCTACGGTGACCGGGTTGTAGATCCATACGTTCGAACGAGGTGCTTTTGATGACGGTCCGAGCCACGGCGGTCGACTCCGGTCGGCTGTTCCCCGCAGACGCAATGACCTCATCGAACCGAAGGAACACCTCTCGTGGATCTTCCACGCATTTTCACCGTTCGCGAAAGTAGCCACCGCATCCACAACCCGTTCACCCCCGGCAAGCTCGCCGCGTTGGGTCAGGCGCTGCACCTGGCGCCCGGGACCCGCGTGCTCGATCTCGCCAGTGGATCGGGCGAGATGCTGTGCACCTGGGCCCGTGACCACGGCGTCACCGGGACCGGGGTGGACATCAGCACCGTGTTCACCGGGGAGGCCCGCGCCCGCGCCGCCGAACTCGGTGTCGCCGACCGGGTCACCTTCCTGCACGACGACGCCGTCGGCTACGTCTCGGACGAGCCGGTCGACCTCGCCGCGTGCATCGGCGCCACCTGGATCGGGGACGGCGCGGCCGGGACCGTCGAGCTGCTGGGCAGGAGTCTGCGCCCCGGCGGCCTGATGCTGATCGGCGAGCCGTACTGGCGCCGTGAGGTGCCGGACGAGGAGACCGCCCGGGCCTGCCACGCGGGCAGCAAGGCGGAATTCCTGCTTCTCCCGGAGCTGGTCGAGCGGTTCGGCGACCTCGGGTACGACGTCGTCGAGATGGTCCTGGCCGACCAGGACAGCTGGGACCGGTACCAGGCGGCCCAGTGGCTCAACCTCCGCCGCTGGCTCGACCGGAACCCCGACGACGAGCTGACCGCCGAGGTGCGGGCCGAGCTCACCACCGAACCCGCGCGCTACACGCGGTACCAGCGCGAGTACCTCGGCTGGGGTGTCTTCGCACTGATGGCCCGCTGACGGCCTGACCGGCGTGGGTCCGGGCGGCACACGCCGCCCGGACCCACGCTCTCTCCCGGCGCGCCTTCCCCCGGTGCGCCCTCAGCGCAGCGACTCGGGCAGGTCCTCCCGGTGCACGATGCCCAGGCGCTGCGTGGCCCGGGTCAGCGCCACGTACAGGTCGCTCGTACCGAAGCGTCCGGGCTCCACGACCAGGACGTGGTCGAATTCGAGCCCCTTGGCCTCGCGCGGGCCCAGCAGCACCACGGGACGGGTGAGGTCGGGTTCGGCGCCGGCCGTGATCCCGTCGAGCGGGGCCGCGATCTCCTCGTGCAGCTCACGCGGCGCGATCACCGCGAGACGCCCCTCCTCGGGCGTCAGCTCCTCCACCGCCCGTGCCACGGCGCCCGCGAGATCCGCACCGGAATCCCGCGTCCACGGCGTCTCGCCGGTGGAGCGCACCGACCCGGGCGGCTCGAAGGACGGGTCCTGGGCGCGGACGACCTTCGCCGCCAGGTCCATGATCTCGGCGGGCGTACGGTAGTTGACGCGCAGCCGCACATGCTCGAAGCGGTCACCGACGTACGGCTCCAGGATGCGGTCCCACGAGCCGATGCCGGCCTCCTCCGAGGTCTGCGCCGGGTCACCGACCAGGGTCAGCGAGCGGGTCGGTGACCTGCGCATCAGCAGCCGCCAGGCCATCGGCGACAGCTCCTGCGCCTCGTCGACGATGATGTGGCCGAACGCCCAGGTCCGGTCCGCCGCGGCCCGCTCGGCGGCGCTCCGGTGGTCGGCCTCCTCCTGCCGCTCCGCCATCCGCTCGGCGTCGATGATGTCGTGCGCGGCCAGGATCTCCGAGTCCTCCTCGTCCTCGAACTCGTAGGTCTCCGAACCCCGCGACAGGTCCAGCACACCCTGCGCGTAGGCGACCCGCTCCTGGCGCTCCGCCTCGGCTGCGGCCCGCTCGGCGCTGTCGTCGGCCCCGAGCAGCTCGGCAGCCTCGTCGAGGAGGGGGACGTCGGCCGGGGTCCACTCCCCGTCGCCGGGGGTGCGCCGGATGGCCTCGGCGTCCTCGTCGGGCACGTACACCGGCTCGGCCAGGTAGTCGGCGAGGAACCCCTCGGGGGTGAGCAGCGGCCACAGGTCCCCGACGGCGGCGTGCACCTCCTCGCTCGTGGCGACGCTCTTGCCGAGCTGGGCGACGTCGTCCGGGCCCAGGAAGTTGGGGCCGCCGTACGGGTCCGCGCCGATGCGTTCGGTCAGCTGCTTCGTGAGCGCGTCGATGACGTGGAACGTGAAGTACGGCCGGGCCAGGTTGTGCGGCAGCCGGGTCTCGCGGGCCGCCTGCCGTGCCTCGTAGGCGATCTCCCAGTCCAGGACGAGGTCACCGTCGTCGTGCGGGACGATCACCGGCGCGCCGGGCTCGGGCAGTGCCTGCCGGTCGCGCACGGCGAGGGCCAGCGCCTCCGCCATGTCCGCACCGCCCTTGACCGCCGCCGCGCGGGGGGTGTCGGTGCCACGGGCGTGGACGCCGGGGAAGAGTTCCGCCTGCGTGGCGAGCATGACGCCGGTCTCGCCGAGCGCGGGCAGCACCTCGCCGATGTAGCGGAGGAAGGCCGGGTTGGGGCCCACGACCAGGACCGCACGCTTGGCCAGGAGCTCCCTGTGCTCGTACAGCAGGAAGGCCGCACGGTGCAGGGCGACCGCCGTCTTGCCGGTGCCGGGCCCTCCCTCGACGACGAGGACACCTCGGTGCGGGGCGCGGATGATGCGGTCCTGCTCGGCCTGGATGGTCCGCACGATGTCGCCCATGCGGCCGGTGCGGGCGGAACTCAGCGCGGCGAGCAGCACGGCGTCGCCGCTCGGGTCCTCGAAGCCGGTGCGTTCGCGGTCCCCCAGGTCGAGGATCTCGTCGTGCAGCTCGGTCACCGTGCGGCCCTCGGTGGTGAGGTGTCTGCGCCGGCGCAGCCCCATGGGCGTGTGCCCGGTGGCGAGATAGAAGGGCCGGGCCACCGGGGCGCGCCAGTCGATGAGCAGGGGCGTGTGTTCGGTGTCGTCCTCACGAATACCGATCCGGCCGATGTGGTGCGCGGCGCCGTCGCGAAGATCGATACGGCCGAAGCACAGCGAGCCGTCCACCGCGTTCAGGGCGGCGAGCAGGCCGGAACGCTCGGCGACGAGCACGTCGCGTTCGAGCCGGGCCTGCAAGCCGTTCCCCACCGGGGTCAACGCGTCCTCGACGCGCTGAGCGGTGTCCCCGCGCAGCGTGTCGACACGGTCGTAGAGCCGGTCGATGAATTCCTGCTCCTTCTGCAATTCGACGTTTTCGCGAGTTGACAAAATCGCTCCCTGCCGGATATGGTGTTTCTAGTGGCCCCCTCTGAGGGGCCTTTTCTGTGGGTGCACAGAACGACCCAATATACGTGAGGAAATCCCCGGTCCGCAATTACGGACCGGGGATTTGCCGTATTCGGCGGCTCCCGCTGCGCACCCCCCTCCGGCAGCGGCCCGACCGGTCGGCGCCGCAGGGCGTTCGGCATGTCCGCGTGATGCTGCGGTCCCACGCCGGCACCGGGACCACCGGGACCACCGGAACCACTTGGACCACCGGCACCGCAGCTCCTCGTGACCGCCCGGCCGCCGTGCCGCCCGGCTCCCGCACCGGTGGGGTGCCGAGCAGGTGGGGTGCCATATGTCATGGACCCGCATTACAGGTGTCATACGCGTCTGATGACAGAGCGCACTGCCCCCGGCCCCGTTTCGCCGGGAGTGTGGAGTGCATGAACCCCGTCATCGAAACCGTCGGACTGAAACGGAGCTATCGCGACTTCGACGCCGTAAAGGGCATCGACTTCACGGTCGCTCGCGGTGAGCTGTTCGCCCTACTGGGCACCAACGGCGCCGGAAAGACCTCCACCCTCGAACTCCTCGAAGGCCAGGCCACTCCCACCGGCGGATCCGTCCGGGTGCTGGGCCACGACCCGTTCCGCGACCGGTCGGCGGTGCGGCACCGCATCGGCGTGATGCTTCAGGAGGGCGGCTTCCCGCCGGAGCTGACCGTCCTGGAGACCGTGCGGATGTGGGCGGGCTGCACCAGCGGTGCCCGGCCCGCCGACGAGGCCCTCGAAATGACCAACCTGTCCGACCGTCGGGCCGTGCGGGTCAAGCAGCTCTCCGGCGGCGAACGCCGGCGCCTCGACCTCTCGCTGGCCCTGCTCGGACGCCCCGAGGTGCTGTTCCTCGACGAGCCGACCACCGGCCTCGACGCCCAGTCCCGCCGCGACACCTGGGAACTCATCCGGGAGCTCAAGCTCCAGGGCACGACCGTGCTCCTCACCACGCACTACCTGGAGGAGGCCGAACAGCTCGCCGACCGGCTGGCGATCATGCACCAGGGGCTGATCGCCACCACCGGGCGCGTGGCCGACGTGGTGGCCGAACGGCCCGCCCGGATCAGCTTCCGGCTGCCCCAGGACCGCCTCCTCGGCGAGCTCCCCCCGCTCCCGGCCATGGGCGTGACCCGGCACGAGACCGTGGGCGGGACGGTCCGCCTGGAGACCAGGGACCTCCAGCGCACGGCCACCGAACTGCTCACCTGGGCCCACCACGCAGGCGTCACGCTGCACGGCCTCGACGCCCGGTCCGCATCACTGGAAGAAGCCTTCATGGAGATCGCCAAGGGCCTGGACCACGAGGAGACACGATGACGACGACCGCGCCCTCCCGCCCCCTGGACACCGCCCCGCCCGTGCGACGCGGTTCCGCGTCCCGCATGGCCGCCCTCGGCCGCGCCGAACTGACCCTGCTGCTGCGCAGCCGGGCGGCGCTGATCACCGCGCTGCTCGTACCGGCCATCACGACCTTCTCGATGCGAGGCGTGGTCAACGGCCTGGACCTGGACGGCACCGGCCTGTCGATCGCCACCGTCCTCCTGCCCGGATCACTCGGCCTGGCGCTGATCTTCTCCGTGTACACGAACCTTGTCGGCGTCTACGTCACCCGCCGCGAGAGCCTCGTGCTCAAGCGGCTGCGCACGGGTGAGGTGCGCGACTGGGAGATCTTCGCCGGCGGAGCACTCCCCGCCCTGCTGCTGGCGTACGTACAGTGCGCGCTGCTGGTCATCGGCCTGACGGTCGTCCTGGACGCACCCGCACCGACCGCCCCGCACCTGATGGTCCTCGGACTGCTCATCGGCGGCGCGATGCTCGTGGCCGCGGGCGCCCTGACCGCCGCGGTCACCCGGACGGCGGAGAGCGCTCAGCTGACGTTCCTGCCGTTCTGGCTGCTGAGCATGGCCGGCTCCGGGATGTTCGTACCGCGCGAGGTACTGCCCGGCGTGGTGGGCGACATCAGTGCCTGGCTGCCCTTCTCACCGGTGATGGACCTCCTGCGGGGCGGCTGGACGGGCGACCTCGGCGCCGCCGACCAGGGCCGCGCGCTGCTCCTCGCCCTGGCCTGGACGGGCCTCGCGGCGCTCGGTGTGCGGCGGTGGTTCCGCTGGGGACCGCGCGGCTGACCAGGTCGGAACCACCGGGGTCGGCGCGGCCGGCCCCGCACCCGGTGCGGTCCACCTGGTGCGAGCCACCTGGTGCGACGGCCGCCGGACGGGGAAGTCGGAGATCATGAGCGTGAGCGTGGAGGACTGGGTGGAACGGCTCGGCGGCCAGGACGGCCCCGAGCGGTACCGCCGGTACGCGGTGGGCAGCGTCGGATTTCTCGCCCTCACCGAGGTGGGTCTCTGGACGATCTGGATGTTCCAGTCGGACGGTGACGCCCCCGTACTGGCGACCGTGGCCGTGCTGGGCGCGGTGCACGCCGTCGTCCAGTTCATGCTGTGGCGGTCCGCCCTGAGCCACTACCTGACCGCCGGCCGACGGCCCACCCTGCTCGTGGTGGCGTACACGGCCCTGACCCTGGTCATGGCGGCCGTGGGGTGCGTACTGCTGTCGTCCGGACGCATCGGCGCCGGAGCGCTGACGTCCTACATGGTGTGGCTGCTGATGTTCTGGGCCGGACCGCCCGCCCTAGCCCTGTCGCTCCGCCGGGGAGCGGCCCTGGTGGCGGTCGTCGCGGTCGCGGCCCTGGCGGGGGCCGGCGTGGCGGGGCTGCCCGGCCCGTCCCTGGTACTCACCGTCAGCGCCAGCGTGTTCATGGTGCCGTTCATGGCCACCGCGTCCCGGGCGTCCGGCTGGAGCGTCCGGCTGATCGAGCAACTGGCCGCCGCACGCGAGACACAGTCCCGCCTGGCCGTCGCCGAGGAACGCCTGCGCTTCGGCCGCGACCTGCACGACGTGCTGGGCCGCAACCTCGCGGTCGTGGCGCTCAAGAGCGAACTCGCGGCACAACTGGCGCGGCGCGGCCTGCCCGAGGCGGAGGAGCACATGGTGGAGGTGCAGCGCATCGCGCGGGAGTCCCAGCGCGAGATCCGGTCGGTGGTACGCGGCTACCGTACCGCCGACCTCCACACCGAACTCGTCGGAGCGCGCTCCGTCCTGGAGGCCGCGGGCATCGACTGCCGCATCGAGTACGGCCCCGCGGGCCGACTGCCCCCCGACGTGCAGTCCGCCCTCGGCTGGGTGGTGCGCGAGGGCACGACGAACGTCCTGCGCCACGCGCAGGCCGCGACCCGCTGCACGATGGCGCTGCGCACCGCGGGCCCGACCACGGCCCTGCTGGTCATGGAGAACGACGGCGCGCCCGACACCCCCTCCGGCGGCGGCACGGGCCTGGCGGGGCTCCGGGAACGCCTGACCGGCCCGGGTGGCACGCTGACCACCGAACACCAACCCGGCGGCATCTTCCGCCTCACCGCACGCATCCCCTGGGAAGAAGACGCATGATCACGGTCCTGCTCGCGGACGACGAGCACCTCATCCGGGGCGCGCTCGCCTCGCTGCTCACCCTGGAGGACGACATCACCGTCGTCGCGCAGGCCGGAACCGGCGACGAGGCGCTGGCCATGGCCGTCGCGCACCGCCCCGACGTCGCCGTGCTCGACCTCCAGATGCCGGGCCTCGACGGCATCGGGGTCGCCACACGGCTGCGCGAATCCGTGCCCGGCTGCGCCTCGATGATCGTCACCAGCCACGCCCGGGCAGGAGCCCTGAAGCGCGCCCTGAGCGTGGGGGTGCGCGGCTTCGTGCCCAAGACAGTGTCCGCGCACGAACTGGCCCAGATCATCCGCACGGTGCACACCGGCGGCCGCTACGTCGACCAGGAACTCGCCGCCGACGCCATCGCCGCCGGCGAATCACCCCTGACACCCCGGGAGGCGGAACTCCTGTCGTACGCCGAGGACGGCGCCCCGGTCGCCGACATCGCCACCCGCGCATCGCTGTCCAGCGGGACGGTCCGCAACTACCTCTCCTCCGCCGCGATGAAGCTGGGCGCGGAGAACCGGCACGTGGCCGCGCGTATCGCGCGGGAGCGGGGGTGGCTCTGACGCACACACGGCATCAGCGTTCCGGTGCGCCCCAGTTCACGAGGAGGGCGTCCGCCGCAGCGTGCAGGTGCGCGGCCGGGACGCCGTCGCACACCTGGGTGGAGATGCCGAGCAGGAAGCCGTGGACCATCGATGTGACGGCATCCGCATCCGTGTCCTCGGCGAGCTCCCCCGCGGCGATACCGCGCACGGCACATGCCCTGATGCGCGCCCGGTCGACTGCGCGACGCGCCGCCACGACCTCCCGCACCCCGGCATCCTCCGCTCCCGGCAGGCGGACCGTTCCCGTGAGGGCGACGAGGCACCCGCGCGGGTGGGACGGGTCGGTCTGCATGCTGACCGACCCGTGGAGGAGCCCCGCGACGGCCTCGCGAGGGCTGATCTCCTCGTCGGCGACCACATCGGTGACCCGGCCCGGCCCGGCGACGTAGTGCTCCACCGCCTTCTCGAACAGCCCTTCCTTCGAGCCGAAGGCGCCGTACAGGCTCGCTGAGGAAAGTCCCGTCGCCTCGCGCAGCTGGGCCAGCGAGGTCGATTCGTAGCCCCGTTCCCAGAACAGCAGCATCGCCGACTCCAGGACGGCCTCCATGTCGAAGGTGCGGGGACGGCCGGCGGGTGACACGGCGAACCTCCTCGATTGCGGACTGACTGATCCAGTTTGACACCGGCAGCCGCCCTCGTCAATATCGGATCGGTCGATCCATATCTGATTGAGGGAGTCCGTCCGATGGCCACAACGTGCCCCACGCCGCCGATTCACGAGCGAGCACGTGATGCGTTCCCCGTTCCGGCGCTGGTGGTGATGGCGTGTACCGGATTCATCGTGATCATGACCGAGACGCTGCCGGCAGGACTGCTCCCGCAGCTCTCCGCCGGCCTGGACGTCTCCGAAGGCAGCGCCGGGCAGTTCGTGAGCGCCTATGCGATCGGGACCGTCCTCGCGGCGATCCCGGCGATCACCCTGACGCGCGGGATGCGGCGGAAACCGCTCCTCCTCGCCGGCCTGCTCGGGTTCCTCGTCGCCAACACCGTCACCGCGCTGGCCCCGTCGTTCTCCGTCGCCCTTGTCGCCCGGTTCGTCGGGGGAGCCTTCTCCGGCCTGTTGTGGGGCATGCTCGCCGGCTATGCCCGACGTATCGCCGCACCTGAACACGCAGGGCGCGCCCTTGCCATCGCCATGACCGGAACCCCGGTCGCGCTCGCCGTCGGAACCCCCCTCGGGGCCTGGCTGGGGTCCACGGTCGGATGGCGCTGGTCCTTCGCCGCGATGTCGCTGCTCAGCATCGTCGTCATGGTCTTCGCGAAGTACCTCGTGCCCGACGCCCCGGGGCAGGCCGCGCGGACACGCGCCCCGCTCGGCCGGGTGCTGGGCATTCCCGGCGTCGCGACCATCCTCGCCGTCGTCTTCGTCTGGATGCTCGCGCACAACCTGCTCTACACCTACATCGCTTCCTACCTGCAGCAGATGCGCCTCGCACTCCGGCCCGACCTCACCCTGCTCGTCTTCGGCCTCGCGGCACTCGGCGGGATCTGGTTCACCGGTGTGTTCATCGACCGCGCACTGCGCCGACTCACCCTGGCGAGCGTGGCCCTGTTCGTCGTCGCCGGCGCGTTCCTCGCCGTGGCGCAGCAGTCCACCGTGGGCGCGCTGACGGCGGTCGTCCTGTGGGGCATCGCGTTCGGCGGCGCCGCGACACAGTTGCAGACGGCCATGGGGGAGGCCGCGGGCGACAACGCCGATGCGGCCAACGCGATGCTGACGACCTCCTTCAACCTGGCGATCTTCGCGGCCGGAGCCGTGGGAGCCGTCCTCGTGGACGGAGTGGGCGCACGGGTCCTGCCGGCCGGGATGATCGCGCTCGCGGTCGTCGCGATCATCATGGTCGGCGTCGGCCGCCGCGCGGCGTTCCCCACGGGGCGGTGAGCGGTCGGCGCCCGCGCGGGAGCCCCTAGCCCGGCTTGATCGAGGCGAGCTGTACGAGCAGGAGGACCAGCCGGTGCACCTCGGCGAAGTCGGCGGCGGTGAAGGCGACCGTACGGCCGCCCGCGGCACGCGAGACACCCGGCACGAGCAGGGCCAGGTCGACGGAGAACGGGCTGAGAAGGTCCACTTCGACAGCGACAGGGCCGTCAAGAACCAGCGGCGGGACGTGAGCGCGTCGCCCGACGGCCTCGGCCGCGGCGGCACGGAGCCGCTTCCGGGCCTCCTCCGGGTGCAGGGTGACGGCGGCAGACCCCGCGATGGCCTCCTTGACGGCTACGCCGACCGCTGAGGGGACCAGCTCCTCGAACTCGGCGCAGGCGACGTCGTCACCGCTGAGCATCACGACGGGGACGCCGAAGTGCCCGGCCAGGGCACCGTTGAGGCCGATCTCCCCGAGGGAACGCCCGGCCACCCGGACATCCAGGATGTCGCCGCTCATGGTGTGGGCGATCACGCCGGGCCCGGCACCGGCACGCGCGTGATAGCCCACGAGCAGCACGGCGTCGGTGTGTTCGTCGAGCCCGGCGACCATGCCCAGGGACCGCGGCTTCCCCCGGACCAGGCGCGCCCGCCGGTCCATCTGCTCCGGCAGCAGATTGCGGAACGGCCCGTGCGCGTCGGCGACCAGGACGTCGGCCGCGGGCTCGGCATCCAGGACACCGGCGACGACGGCGTTGGCCTCGGCGGTCATCAACGCCCGGCCGCGCTCGTAGTCGTAGCGGTCGGGGTTGGTCTCGGAGGTGTGGACGATCCCGGAGACGCCCTCCATGTCGACGGAGATGAGTACCTTCGGGGACTTCGTTTCGTTCGTTTCCTTCGGTGCCTTCATGGAACGGGGAGCCTACGGGCAGAGCGGGGGCGTGTCGCCTTGCCGGAGTGAAGCCGCAGGGGCGGGACACCGGAGCGCGCTGTCCCGCCGCTAGATGCCACCCCCGGCGGCTATTCGACACGGCGTGCAGGTCGGTCCTCACCACCGCGGGAACTGGATGGGACCGAGTTCCGCGACCCGGAGGACACAAGGTTGCAGGCCGCCTCAGCTGAGCTGACCACCTCCCAGCGAGTCGACGAAGACGGTCCAGGCTGCGGACCGCACATGAAGTAGTCCCTCATGTGGGCGCGTGCTGTCACGTACTGAAGTACCAGAATCGACGAAGGCTGTCTCTACACACTCTGTCTCGTTGCCGCCGCTGTACGACGACTTGAACCAGGCGGCGTCTGGTCCCTCAATGCTCGTTCTCGTCATCCTTCAGGTCCTCCCTGGCACGGCTGATGAGCTCCCGTGAAGCTTCGATGTCCAACGCTTGTGCGCGCAGGTATTCGAACGCAAGCCGGTAGCGTGCCAGTTCCGCGTCCTTCTCCATGAAGACGGATCCGACATGGAGGTCGACGTACACCACGTCAAGGGAGGGCTCCGGCCCACCGAGAATGACGAAGCTGCCAAGCGCTGCACTGTGAGCACCACGAGAAAACGGCAGGATCTGCAGAGTCACGTTTCCTGAGACGCTGCTGGCGAGCAGGTGGCTGAGCTGCTCCCGCATGATGGCAGGGGAGCCCATCACTCGACGCACCACGGACTCGTCAAGGATTGCCCAGAGGTGCGGAGCGTCGGGACGGCTGAGGATCTCCTGCCGGCGCATGCGGATGTCCACGAGACGGTCGATCTCCTCAGCGGAGCGGCGCATCTCGTTGGCTTGCTGAAGAGCAGTTGTGTAACTCCGTGTCTGAAGCAGGCCGGGGACGTACACACAGGAGAAGTGATCTTCACGCACTGCCTCGTCTTCGAGGGTGAGCATGAGGTTCATGGTCTCGGGGATGTGGTCGACGAACGAGCTCCACCAACCCTGCTGCCGGGCGTCTTTGGCCAAGGCCACAATCACCTGACGCTCAGCAGCACTCGCTCCGTACTCGCGGCAGAGAGCGTCGATTACGAGCCACTTGACCGGGCCCTCAGTGGTCTCGTAGCGGCTCACCGTGGCTTTGGATACGCCGACGAGCTGCCCCGCCTCCTCAAGAGTCATCCCCGTGCGGGCGCGCAGCTTGCGCATCGTCGCGCCGAGATGGCGTCGACGGGTGGTGGCCCTCGCTGGCATACAGCTTCCCTTCAGCGGATGCCGGGGGCGGCTGCCGCGGCCCTACGAGGCTAGATCGGCGCTGACTTACCGAACTACCGGATTCACTCATTCGAGAGCGACGAGAAGTTACACAGCGGAATCTCTCAATGCCATACTCGCCTCCAAGCGCTACGCAGCGCAGCCGTCTGGATACTGTGAGCCCGGCACTGCCGTGCTCAGGAGGGAGTTCCTGGCATGACGAGTCACAACCACTCGCAGGCTCCGCACCTGTATGTCCTTCCGTTCAAGGCTTCCCCCGATGCCTTATGCGTCTTGCGGAGAGCCGTTCGGACGGAGCTGGCCCTGTGGGGCTTGGCTGGCCTCGCGGATGAGACCGAACTTGTGGTTACAGAACTCGCGACGAACGTCATCAGGCACGTAGGGCTCGGAAGCGCTGCCGCCCTCGTCCTTGCGTGTCGCGCTGATGTGATCCGGATCGAGGTACATGACTCAAGTCATCAGGTCCCGTCCCTTGCACAGCCTGGGTACGCCTCGGAATGCGGCCGTGGTCTTCACCTGCTGTCAGCAGTTGCCCGTGGCTGGGGTACCCGCATTACCGCATCAGGGAAGGCGGTCTGGTGCGATATGTCTCGTCCTGAGAGCGCCGAGTGTGTACGGGTCCGGCGTGCCAGCCTGGTTCTCAATGAATATCGGGAGCTGGTCCCAGCAGAGGCTGTGCCGCTGCTCAGCTATCCGCGGGCGCAAGAGGAGCGAGCGGCCGCATTGATTGTGGATCTTCTGCACTGGCTGAACTCCCAGGACTGTGACCCGGGCGACGTCCTTGACTGCGCGCAGCTGCGATATGAGGCCGATTTGGCTGCCGCGTGAATGTGGCCCGGCAGACCGGGCGCCTGGTCAGGGGCCCGGCGGGGGCTGGTCCATCTCAGCTCTCAGGGCGCCAGGCGTGCGCCAGGATGCACCGGGGCTGCTCCTGTGACACATGCGATGACAGTTGGCGCACAGGAGTGCCAGATCGTCCAGTCCGGTCTCGCGCGGCCCGGAGATGTGGAGAGGCAGGCGGTGGTGAACCTCGATGTAGCCCTTGCCGAGGGGCCCGTAGAAGCGACCGAAATCGAAGGTGCAGACCTCGCAGCGCAAGGGCTGTCCCAACTTCTCGGCCCTGGCGATCTTGCGAGCCCGTATTCCGCGGTCACGCTCTCGATGCAGGGCCCAGCGAGTGAGGAGGCGCCCCTCGACAGCCGAGCTCCCGTCGTCATCGACCTCGTCGGGGTCAGCCGGAATCTCGTACAACGCGCCGGTGCCGATACCCTGGCGCAGAGCGGCGGCAGCCCCAAGCATCTCGGAGGGCCGGGCGATGAAGGCGGCGATCACCTCTTTGTCCAGCCGCCCGCCCTTGGTGGAGACGCCGACGTACTCAGGGTGGTTCGAGGCGAGATCTGACGTCTTGCGACTGACGCTGCCGACGGATCTGAACTTCGGGATTGTTTGCGCAGCGCCATGGTGCAAGGGCAGCGATCTGAGCAGGCCGGAGAGATCGAGGACTCGTGGATCACCTTCCCGCAGCTCATTCCAGTTGTTCTCGACCACGAGGGCGCAGGCCAGCAGTAGCTCGTCACGGGTCCATGCAGGGCTTTTCGGCACGGGCCATATCGTATGAGTGTTCGCTGTCACGTGTGGGGCGGTCGGAGGGTATTGGTGTGTGACGCACACTTGGAAGCGGTCGCGTTGTCAGTGGGGTCTGTCACCCTCTGTGACGACTGGCGGCAATGGGCGCCAGTCGGGAAAGCTTGTGAGGAGGGTGCATGACCAGCACTGAGAGGGAGTTCACCTCAGTTGAGATCTGCGCTGGGGCGGGTGGGCAGGCCCTGGGCTTGCACAACGCGCTCTTCAGGCATCTCGCGCTCATCGAGATTGATGTGAACGCAGTTGCGACTCTCAAGTCGAACGTTGAGGGCAATGCAGAGTGGGAAGGTTGCAAGGTCAAGCAGGCTGACCTGACGAAACTCAAGCCGCAGGACCTGAGGCTGGAGCTAGGGCTGGAAGTGGGGGAGCTTGATCTGCTGGCCGGTGGTGTGCCGTGCCCGCCGTTCTCTCTTGCAGGCAAGCAGCTTGGACGGGACGACGAGCGGGATCTCTTCCCGGACATGATGAGACTCGTGGACGAGCTGAGGCCCAAAGCCGTCATGATCGAAAATGTCCGCGGCCTGCTGGAGCCATGGGAGAAGTTCCTGGAGTACCGGGAGGAGCTTCTGGGAGAGCTTGCGGACATGGGCTACGGGCAGTGCTACTGGAAAGTGCTGGAAGCCAAGAACTACGGAGTTCCCCAGCTTCGCCCTCGGGCCATTCTGGTCGCGCTGAAGGAGCCTCTGATCCCGTTCTTCGCCGCTAGAGAGCCGGAGAAGCGCGCACTTCTTACAGTGGGGGAGGCTCTGGAACACTCCATGCGCAAGCGTTTCGCAGAGGTAGATGACCCCAGGGCCGATGAAGCGTTCAAGGCCTGGTTGAGGGACGCCTCGAAGGGGGTAGCGCCGACGCTTGTTGGTGGTTCGAAGAAGCATGGTGGCGCTGACCTCGGCCCGACTCGTGCCAAAAGGGCGTGGGCGTCACTGGGAGTCTGCGGCCTCGGCGTAGCGAATGACTCCGCGGAAATGAAACGGCAGGAAAGCCAGGAGCGTGATCTTTTTGCTGAGGCGGGGCCGAAGCTGACGGTAGAGCAAGCAGCGATCATCCAGGGCTTTCCCCCAAGCTGGAAGTTTGAAGGAAAGAAGACTGCGGCCTACCGGCAAGTGGGGAATGCATTCCCTCCGCCAGTGGCCGAGGCGGTTGGACAGCAGATCATCGCCGCCCTGAAGGCCGCGAAGGACGCCGGCGTCACGGCCGAGATGCTGGAGACCCAGTCCCGGGTCAGGGAGAGCGAGCTGCTGTTCACGATGGCGGATCTCTCAGTGCCGAGCGTGTCGGAGGCGGCTGACGGCAGCCGCGATCGCGAGGGCGCAGTCGTCGGGTGACTCATGCTCCCAGAAGCGGAGCACAGTCCACCCTGCGTCAGCGAGACGCTGATCGGTGTCTCTGTCGCGGGTCACGTTCCGAATTACTTTGCTGGACCAGTAGCCGGTGTTCGTTTTAGGCGGGACGTAATGCTCCGGACAACCGTGCCAGTAGCAGCCGTCGACAAATACTGCGAGCTTCGTTGGGCGGAAGACAATGTCTGCCGTCCGACGAAGCCCAGGCAGCGGTTTGGCCGCCACCCGATACCGCAGTCCTCGCGCGTGCAAAAGTCTTCTGATCAGTAGCTCCGGTTTGGTATCCCGGCTCCTGATCGCCTGCATGTTCCGGCGGCGGGCGGCCGATGACGCCCATGAGCCGTCTGGCGGCTGCCAGTCGCTCTCTTCGTCCATCATATTTTGGGGTCATCCAGGTGCTCTAGGAGGGCTCGGAGGTCTTTGATATCCATCCCCCACGGTGCCACTTCTTCGTCTGGATCTGCCAGCTCCTGCACTGATGGGTCATCCAGGATCTTTCCCATGAAATCCAGTTTCTTCCCGAGGCGGTTGTGGATTTCCTCGTCGATTGTTCCTCTTGCGATCAGGACCGTGATACGGGTTTCCGTGCCGGTCTTCAGCCCAAGGCGATGGATGCGGTCCAAGCTCTGCAGGAACCTGCCGGCCGAAAAGTCACGGTCTAGGTACACGGCATCGTGGCATACGTGGTGAAGGCTAATACCTTCCCCAAGCGTTGCAGGGTTCGAAAGCATCACCATGCAATCAGGATCCTGCCGGAACCTTCTGATCTGCTCATCCCGATCGATGCTTCCGCCATGCACGACCGCCGGATGGAATTTTTCCAGTGCGATCCCCAGCGTGGTCAGGTTGCGGACGAATGTTGACCAGACCAGCGTCTTGCGCCCCAGCCGCGCGTTCTCTGCAACAGTTCGAAGCACAGCCTCGTACTTAGGTGACATCTCATAGTGTGGCAGGTCCCGCATGAGGTCCCGTAGAGATCCGTCACGTGGCGGTTCATACGGAGGGAAAATGAAGGGGAGGGGATCGTAACGGTCAGCACCCTTGTCCAGCAGCTTTGGGCTGGTGCTGGCCATGATCAGGTAGACAAGAACCTTACCCAGTCTCGAGAACTCATCCTGTTCCGCATTCGTTGCACCGTGCGGCCTTTTACGCAGAGCTGAGTACAACTCCCGGTGGGCGGGTGGAAGATCGACGTAGTGAACTCGCACATCTGCAGGAGGAAGGTCAAGTTCGTTCTTCGTCGTCCTCGTAAACAGAGGGCGAAGGATCTTACTCGCGTGGGCCAGGTCGCCACCTGCCACCGCCTTGTCCACAGCTCGTCGGCCGTGTCCCGGCCACACAAAAGAGAGCAAGCTCTCCAGATCCTTGACGCCATTTGGGGCGGGCGTTCCCGTGAGGATCAGACGGTGACGCGCCAATGGACCGAGTGCCATGCAAGCTGTGCCGTACGTTCCTCGGACTCCCAGCTTCATCCTGTGGGCCTCGTCCAGGACCATCAAGGCCGGCGCAGCGCTCAGCCAGTCCGCCAGATCCTTCTGGTAGCGGCTCAGCCGTTCGTAGTTGACCAACAGCAATTCAACGTCGGTACTGGGGCGCCGCTCGAAGACGCGGACTGTCAGCGGTGCTGTGAAGCAGTGTTCGCTCTCGTCCTGCCATGCTTCGTACGCGGACTTGGGGCTGACGACGAGCAAGCGTCTGACCTTGCCAGCATGACGAAGCGCCGCATAGACAGCCATTGCTGCCCTGGTCTTGCCCGCGCCGGGCACGCTGAAGTTCGCGCCATGCGTGAGTGACAGCAGCTTGGCGATATCGCGAGTTTGGAACTCAGCCAGCGGTGCCCTCCATGCGGTCCCCAGCCGGCCTGGTACATCGACGGGGGTAACCGTCTCGGAAAATTCCAGTCCTTGGCGCCCTGCTGCCAGTCGAGAGTCGACTGCCTGCGAGTCCTTTACCGACCCTTCCGCAAGGGCCTTCAGGTCGGGAGAAAAGGACACCCCAGCAGGATCATGCCACTGGCTAAGAAATGCTAGATGGGAGAGGAAGTCCTCAAGGTCAACCTCAGCAGCCAGCGCCCCCCGTTGGCTGCCACTGCCGAACCGGGCGGCCAACCGCACCAGTTGCTCGTGGCTTTCGGATTGTGCCCTCAAGATGACCTTGGTGCGGGTCTCGTGGAAACTGAGTCGCAGCGAGGGTTCGCCGGAAACTGTCATGTCCGTTCCTCACTGGCCTTGATGAGCCACGTCATGCCGTCGCCGGGCTCACGGATCCCGCGGTTGGCCTGCCGCGCCAGTTTCAGAACGCTCTCCTTGAGACGGAGCAGTGCGCTGTCGAAGCTCTCCTCATCCAGGCTGCTGGTCGCGAACGCGCGCGCCAAGTCGCTAACGCTTTGGTTGATGGCGGCACTGGCGTCGTCCAAACGTTCCGCGGTGGTCTGCTGTACCTTCTTCAGCCGGTCATCACGATCGGCCGCGTCTAGCGCCCTTCGCATCGTCTTTTTCATCGAGATCAGGGTGCGCTGGGCTGTTTCCTTGGTTTCTGCGGAAGTGTGACGTCCGGAACTAAGAGACTGAGCCTGAAGGATTTCATCTGTGAATGCCCGAGCCTGGCTGACAGGTAGGGAAGGCGGGGCCACAGAAACGCTGAGTCCTGGGATTGAAATCCCTGCATCTGCTTGTGGGTAATCTTTGTTAAAGCTATGAGGAATTGCGTCCTTGAGGTAATTTTTTTGAAACCTGCCATCGATTAGTCGTGTCTTGGTTTTGGCGAAGTCGAGGATAATCGCCGCGACCCTATTCTCTTTCACCTGTTCGGCGATTTCCTGGCTGGAGGCCTCCTCCTTGAGGTAATTTCGATGCAATTCCTTAAGGTTCTCTTGGTGTCCCTCGAAATCCGTCAGGCTTAGCTGTGAACCGTCCTTTGTTCGGCTTCGATCAATCATCTCTTGGATTACTCCAAGAATCCAACGCTCCTGCTTGAAAGTTTTCAGCAAGATGTGGAATTCTTTGGCGATATCTTCTGCTGCCCGTCCCAGTAGCTCCTGCTCTTCCATTGCCAGCAAGCGGTTGATGTATGAGTAGTCTCGCCGTGCATCTGGGCGAAGCTGCAATGCAAGCTCGACTGCATTGATGTCCTCCCAGGTGAATGAAGGGGGGAGTACCCCGACGCGAATTGAGGTTTTCTTCAGTTTCCTCAATGCGGCGGCCCGGGTGTTTCCGTTTACCAGAATTCCCTCGTGCGTGATCAACCCGGGCTCTTGTTGATCAACCTCGCCGAGACTATTCATCAGAGCAATGAAATCCGGGTCAGGATCCTCGGGGCTAGTCGGCCTGCCGACCAATAGGCGGTTGAGGTATTCTTGGCTTTCTTCCAGCCAGGGGTCCGACTCCAAAGTTTTTGCAAGCACAGGATCGTGATCGCGTTGCGCCCTGATTCGGTGAGTCGCAGGATTGTAGTAGACGTCTCGCAAAGGCATGTTGATCACGCCTACATGGAGCGGTCGCCCGTTCCATTCCACGGTTACTGACTCGCGTGGCCCGTCTCCCTCAATGGCCTCTTTGAGTCGACGAGCGATGAAATCGGCGTTTCTCGCAGCCTTCGGAGGAGGACTGAACTTCAGCATCTGCATTCCTCATGTTCTCTCTGGTGCTCCGCCCTCGGCGGAGCACCGTTCACGCTTTTTAGCGCTAGGCCCGCCTCATGGTGTCCCGGACTGTTTTGCGTGACTCTGCGGGCAGCGTCCGGTACTGACCCCAGAGGCGTTCCATCATGCTGAAGTCCCGGCGGTCCAACGTCATCCACTGGGAGAAGTGATCGCGCTCGATCTGGCTCATCTGCCCCAAGCGGCCTAGGAGCCCCGCTAGGTCAGCTTGGCCGCCTCGGCCGCCGATCCTGCAACGCCGGCACTCGGTGATCATTTCAGTTGCCACCTTGGCCCCCGGCCTGATGACCTCCCGTCGTGCGACGTCGAGCTGAGCGGTTTCCACACCGCCTTCGTACACTTCGCCGGCGGCGATGCCGCAGACGCGGCACAGATACTCGTCAGCCTCGAAAATCTCACGACGCTGCGTCGCCGTGACGCTGGAGGCCGGCGTTTTGGCCTTCGACTGGCCCGGCTTCCAGACCTCAGCTCCCATCGCGACGAAGCGGTGCTCGCTTGACGTCAGGGACGGGTCGTCCCTGTTTGTGGCGATCTTCCATCCGCGATCCCGGAGGTCCCGCATTCGGCGGTCGATCTGTGATGTCTCGGGAAAGGCGTCACGAAGTTCGGTTTTCGTGAACACCTCACCCACGCCCACCTCTGCGACTAGCCAAAGTGCGCACCGGGCCATTGTTCCGCGGCCCGGATCCTGCCATGAGGGAATATCCGGTGAAATCACTATTTCTACCCTTCGCGCCTGGTAGCGGTCTCCAAGGGGGCGCGAACTGGCGGCCGTTGCGGCCGTGGCAGGCGGCACCCCACGTCCTCTATTGGACGTGCACGCCTGCTGTCCGGGCAAGTCCCTTCAGGTCTTTGCGGGCGAACGCAAACAAGTCGCCGACGCCTCGATCCTAAGTGCAAACACTTGTTGCTCAAGTTCGGCGACATGCAAACAAGTTGACGAGCGGAAGCCGACGATGGGGGTTGCGCTCCTGCCGATCCAGGAAAGACTGGCTCTTGCTCAACGCGACTCATACGAGGGGGACTTATGGCTGCCGCTGGCTGTGTCAGCGAGGACTACTGGAAGGGTTGCGACCTCGACCGCATAGCGTTCGCCGACAGCTTCCGTCAGTTGCTCAGGAGTAGTCCCTACTCGATGCAGGGGGCTCGTGCCAGGTTCCTGGGGATACCGGTGAGTAGTCTTTCCTGTTACTGGAGCGGCCGCCGGGTGCCGGGCCAGCAAAGGCTGCAAGAGATGCACCGCGCGCTCGCCGTGGTGGCGAAACCGCAGAGCGTCGCTGTCACACTGTCCGAGCTTGAGCGGCTCCGCCGCTCTGCTGCGCGGCGGAGCCGGGATGAACGTGCGGCATTGAGTGTGTCCACCACTGCTTCGGCACCTCGTAGCAACGGCAAGACGCCTGTTTCGGCAGGGTCGTGCATGACTCGTCCGGCACTTTCGGCACAGGACCGGCGCAACGCTCCGGGCAGTGTGGCCTCTCAAACGATTGACGCACTTATCGCTGCGGGCGCGGCTGGCGAGCGCAGGACGCTGCTTGGCATCGCGTGGTCCGCCAGTAAGGCCATGGCGCCGAGCGAGATCAGCGCAACCGTGGCTGAGCTACACGACATGGGCCGGGAGGACCTTGCGGAGACGGTCATTCTGGGGGGACGTGAGCGCGTTCAGGACGAATCGATGCGTCTTGCTCTTGCGCTGATAGAGCGAGAACTCACCGCATATGCCGAGCTGGTCATGCGAGCGGCGCTCCCGTCGGTCGGTGACGCAGGTCAGGGCCATAGCGGCTATCAGTAACCGGCACGTTCACGATCAGATCCCTGCCAGCCTCGTGCCAGGGAGGCATGACGCCCCGCTGGCTACCCCTGTGTACGTTCACCTTCAGTGAAGCGGAGATAACCCCCATGGACAGTTCTGATGACACGCGAACCAGTTGGTCCGAAATCACAACCCGCGTTGAGAGGAAGCGTCCTGTCGCCCCTCTGGTGTACGAGGACGGTGCATCCTGGTCCACGATTGAATCGGTGACCGTCACCGTAGTGCGCAGCGGGAGTTCCGACAGTATGCCTCCGGAGCCTGCGTCCTGATGTGTTCGGAACTTCGCGCCAGTCGGAGCTTGCACCAGGTGGCGGGCCGTGTGAGGGCTGACCTGCGTAGCCGCGGGAGGGCGCCGGAAGCCGGTGTCCTCTCGCGGCCGGATGTGCCCGCTGAGGGCGCTGGCAGTGTCAGTAGCCCCCTCGGCCGACTTGCGCCTCCGGGAGCCGTGGCGCCGTGCCGACAGCCTCGCCGGGCTCAGCTACAACCCAGAGATCTCCGTCGATTTCTGCTCGCGGGCGATCGCCGTGTTCAGGGAGAGCTCGAGTGACACGATGGGCAACGAACTCACCTTCTCCTGGGACGGGGCCTCCGAGTGCGCGGGCTACTGCTTGGTGAGAGTGGTAGTCACCGAGGATGATGATGCCCTCTGGGCGCAGCGCTGGGCGAGCGCGTCCCTTGTCTCCTTCGCGGACACGTGCCATGTAGTCCAGCTGCTGAGCAGCAGTGCGCACGACACCGCGTCCGATCCGCTTGCCGAGCACGGAGCGGAAGAGCTCACGGACGCGAGCTTGCCCCTTCTGCTTCCCCGGGATCAGGATGCGTGTTCGCGTGGCATCGTCGAGATGGAGAAGGACGTTTTCTGGGAGCGTCGCATCCTTCCAGAGCCAGGTAATCCTGCTGCGGTGCTCCGCCTTGACCGTAAACTTCATGTCTCTGTTCGTGCCCACGTTGAGCCATTCGCGCTCTATGCGTAGCAGTCCAGCACTCCAGCGACTCACGTAGTCGTCAGCCCAGACGAGCAAGCACAAGTGCCCTTCTGCTTCCGGTGGAATCATCCAGGCGCCGAATTTCTGGGAGTACTTGCAGTCGACGTCGATTCCTTCGATGCGATAGTCCATGTCGATGCCGTCATCGAACTCGAACTCGCGCTGCAGGTTGATCTCAACGAGTGTGCCGGCGTGGGTCTTCTCAGTTTTGAACAGCGTTTTCCAGTCGTACCTGCCCGTGGCCTCACCATTTAGCAGCTGGTCGATAGTGTCCCGCAGTACCCGGGAGAAGCGTGAGCCATCCGGGTCGAGCGTCATGAGGTGTTGGTGGACCAGCATCAGTTCAGGGTCGTCGCAGACGCCCTGTGCCGGCCCCGGAAGGTCAAAAAGAGTCACTTGACGCTCTTTCGTGGATTGCGCGGAGGGGGTATCTGAGCTGACTGCCTGGTCACCGGCAGTTCCCGTCAGGAGGATTTCGTCGTTACGAAGACGTCCCGGGCGTGGCTGGAGTCCTTGGCCTGGAAGCGAAGGAGCTGCCGCGTGGAGTCGATGGCAGATTTCGGCGGAATCAGGGTGAAGGCCATTGTGACCTTTGACGGGTCAGCTACACCATGGGGTGCTGCTGCGGAGGTGTCCGCGTCGTTCTGGCTCTCTACCACTGGGTACAGCAGCATCACTCCTGTGGTCGGGCTGACCGAGATATCCACGCTGCCTGGCCCATTGATGAGCCGCTGAGCTGAAGTTCGGTGCTCCACACCTGAGATGCGCCCGAAGACCGCTTTTCCTGCCTGACGACTTCGACGTGCAAGCGAAAGTGGGACCGAACCCAGGATGCTTGCTTCGGTCCGGTTCGATCGGGACAGCTGGGGAACGATGACCAGCCATTCATCCACAGTGGCCAGCCTTCCGTCGAGCTGCGCGAGGTAGGTGAGATGGGGCCGGAAGAGTTCGGGCCGATCCCACTCAAGCGCACTCAAGAGGGAGACAAGCTCAGCGTGGGAGATGGTCGCTGTGAGAGCGGAAAAGTTGCGTGAGAGTGAGCTCGTATTGTCCGAGGGGTTCGTGAGCGTCACAGGCGCTGAGCCGAGAGCGTTAAGCAGAGGCCGCCAGCGTTCGGTGTTACGCCTGGTTGCCGCTGCGTCCGCGGGGTAGGCGGCAGGTTCAATTGGCTGCCCCGGCGACCGGATCTCCACCAGCTCCGCGTTGAACATCTTGTTCCGGGCCGCCGGCTTGAGCCAGGACAGGTGCTGCGATACCAGCGGCGGGATCTGGGCCGGGGTGATCTGCGGCTTTCCGTCCACCAGGGTCGCGTAGCGGGTGAGCTGGGCGCGGAAGGTCTCCTCGTCGCGGCAGATCGCCTCGAAGGCCTCGTAGAGGTCGACGGTCTTCTTCTTGCCCATCGGTTCTTCGCGGCCGATGTAGAGGCGGACCAGGTCGCGGTAGCCGGGGCGGAAGCCGAACCAGCGGCCCATCTGCATCAGGGTGTCGGCCTGCTGGGCGAGGCGGCGGTAGTACGTGACCGTGAGGCCCTCGATCGTGAAGCCACGGGAGAGCTTCGTGCCTCCCACCAGGATCTTCCACACGTGCGGGGTCCGGTCGAAGTCGAGCTCGGCCTGTTCGTAGTCGCGTTCGGTGGCCCCGTTGACGATGATCACGGGTTCGCCGCCCGAGTTGATCAACTGGCGGGCCCGGGAGACGTACGGCCTCAGGTCGTCGTACGACATGGGGGTCGGCAGGCCGTCGTCCGCGAAGCGCTGGAAATCGGATGCCAGGAGGGCGGAGAGGCGTGCGTGGCCCTCCTGGCCCGTGTATGCCGACCGGTGCCACATCGAGTTGATCCGCAGCGCGAGGGCCGCGTGTTCCCGCTGTTGCACGGACTCGTGGACCAGCATGGTGTGGTGGCGGAACGGCCCTGCGGGCACGTCACGGTCCGCGCGGTACAGCTTCAGCGCTCCCGTGAGGACGAAGGCGTCCAGTGCTTCCTGGAGGCGGTCTCCGGTGTCGTCGTAGATCCCGCGTACGTGCGTCTCCTCGGCCGTGCCGTCGGACTCCAGATCGTGGAAGTCCTGAACCCCCATGTAGCCGGTCGGCCTGGGGAGCGAGATCAGGAAGTCTCTGGGGAAGATGTCCTCCTCGTCGCCCGGATCGACGAAGACGTTGGCGAAGGGCGTCGCCGTGTAGCCGACGTACTGGGCGCGCGGAAGCAGGCCGAGGAGCTGTGTGATCTGGCCGTTGATGGCCTTGCGGGCGACCTTGCCGTCCTCCCACTTCTTGGGATCCGTCGTGTTCACCGACGCCTGGTCGGATTCGTCATCGATGATCAGTGTCGGGACCTCGGAGAGGATCGGACCGATCTTCTTCAGGTCCTTGATGAGCTTGGCCAGCACCGAGGAGTTCTTCTTCACCACCATCACGCGTGCGGCGGCGTGATGCAGGTTGTCCGGTGAGTACAGGGGCTGGGTGCGGTCCTGCTTGTCGAATTCGAGGGCCCGGATGCCTGTTTCCAGGCTCTTGTAGTCGTTGTCCCGCGTCGTGAGGCGCTCGATGTCGAACGAGCCCAGCGTCGACGGACGGCCGCCATGGCTGACGAACTTCGCCGGCCAATCCTCGTCGTCCTGGTAGTCGACGCCGATGAGTGCGTCCGTGTCCGCCGGGTCGGTCCCGCGCAGGATGTTCTCCCGGCCGATCAGTTCCATGTCCAGGCGACGCTGGGTCTGGCCCCGCAGGAGGTTCAGGGTGCCGCCGAGGATGATGACCAGGCGGTACCCCGCGTCGATGGCCTTCGCCGTCACACCCGTGAAGTTGGCCGTCTTGCCCGACTGCACGTATCCGACGACCAGGCCCCGGGACCCGTACGCCTCGGTACGGGTCGGATCGGAGAGGCGCTCGACCACGGCGTGGCTGGCTTCGTCCAGGCTCGACACGGCCGCGTCCGACCAGCCCTTGCCGCGCAGTGTCTGCTCGTAGGAGTTCCAGTAGAAGGCGCGTGCTGCCGCGGCGTCCCTGGAGTACCAGGACGTGAACTCCTTGCTGATGACCGTGGCCCCGGGCTCCTTGAACACCGGTACGGCCTCGTCCAGCGCCTTGCGCAGGTCCGCACCGAAGCCGAGACGGTCGAGGATGTCGGTGCGCCGGGCGTCCGTACGGGCCGGGGCATCGGACCAGTCCGTCTGCTCCGCCAGGTCCCAGGCGGTCAGAGTGCGGTGCCACAGTGCGACGAGTTCGTCACCCGGTCCGGCCGCGACGAGCCGGTCCCGGAAATGACCGAGGTCGATGTCGGCCGGTTCGTCCGACTCCGAGTGCGCTAGGGCCAGCCTCGCGAATGCCTTCGGGCCCCGGCGCAAGGACGCCAGGACGTCGCCGTGCAGGTTGAACAGATGGTCGGTCATGGCGGGACGGCTTTCTCGGAGGTGTGACAGGAGCGGATCGAGGCGGAGCTCAGCGGGTCATCTCGCAGCGCGCTGCTGTCACCAGGACGCTGTTCCACAGAGCGATCTTGTCGGCTCGCGAGGCGCGGACCCGGGACTTCTGGAAGATCTCCTCCACCATCAGATAAAGCATGCTCTTGACGACCGGAGCGTCGTTGAGTCCGCCCCTGCGGTCACCGTTGAACGCCGTCCGGTACAGCTTGTTGAGCCTGATCTCGCGTACGTCGCGGTCGAGTTCGAAGAACAGATCCGGTGCCAGGGACGCCCAGCGGAAGGTGATCGGTTCCTCCCCCTCCAGTTCCGGCAGTTCGTCCCGCAGCGTTCGCCGCAGCTTCGGGTCCAGCCCCTTGCCGGCGGGGATGACGGCGTCGCGCGTCACTTCGGTGACCCGCTTGGCAGCCTCCCGGTACGTCGTCTGGGCCTCCTGGACGTACTCGCCGAACGTGTGGCCCGTCGCGTCCGTCGCCTGTTCCAGCCCTCGGGCGAAGGCCGGGGTGACCGTCACGCCGTCCTTCTTGACCGTGAGGCTGAAGACGTCGTTCGCCTCAGCCGGGAGATCGATCGCGATACGGGCCAGCGCGAGGTGACCCTCCGGGCTGCGGGTGCTGTTCCAGCCGCCCGCCTGGACGAGACGGTCGTTGCGGTAGATGTAGAAGCCCTGCCGCTCCGCTAGCGGTCCGATGCCGCGGAAGCTGACCAACGGGGACTTCGGCTGCCAGATGTGCGCGGTCAGTGCCACGTCGCCGACCCCCTCGACGGGAGCGGTGTACGTACGCGGGTAGCCCGCCCGGCCGGGCAGGCGGTAGCCGAAGGGGTCGATCGGTTCCACACCGCGGTGGTCGAGCTCCTCCGTGGTCGTGACGTCCTCGACCACGATGTCGACGTTGAACGCGTCATCAGCCAGGAAGCGGTGCAGGTGGAGCCCGAGATGGGTCTCCAGCTTCTCGATGGCGTCGTCGAGATAGCGGTCGGCCTGCCCCGCGGTGATCGTGTCGAAGGCCCGGACCTTGTCCCAGCGGACGATCGTGCCGTGCCATTCGATCAGGCCGTCGTACCGGTCGACGAGATCCTGGCAGTAGCCGGGGTCCACGATGTCGCAGGTGAAGTCGGCCTGGGCACGTGCCGTCAGCCACCGGCGGCCGGTGGACGGGCTGCGCTTGGTGCGGCTGATCACGGTCAGGGAGTCGGCGTGCGAGAGCGAGGCCGCCTTGAGGCCCGCGCCGAAATGCCCCAGCGCCTTGGCCCCGTACTCCTGCCGCCCACCCACCGTCATCGCGGTGTCGAGCGCCTCGTCGTTCATGCCCTGTCCGTCGTCGACGACCAGGAGACTGACCAGCCGGTCCTCGTCCCGGAGGAAGCTGATGACGACGTTGCGCGCGCCCGCGTCGATGGAGTTGTCGACGAGGTCCGCGATCGCAGCCTCGAAACCGTATCCCTGGTGCGCCAGCGACTCGACGTAACGCGCGGCGGGCGGCAGCCGCTTGCTGCCGGTCGTCGGGATCTCGTACTGCCAGTCCGAGGACGGCTGGTAGGGCGGCATGGGCTTCCTCGCACAGACGGAACGGGACCTGTGTGGGGGTGAGCGGCCCGTAGCTGATTGTTGAATGTGATCGTATTGCAAAGGTGAGACATAGGGGAATCCCCGGTGAATTCGGCCAACGGCTGATATTGGACGCGCGGTTCACGGCCTCACGCCGGGCCTGGCCCCCTCCACCAGCCCCTCCACCCCGTCCAGCACCCGCGCCAGGCCGAATTCGAAGAGGGTGCCCAGTTCCAGCTCGAAGTCGTCGGTGCCGAAGAACGTGGACAGGACCGGGTAGGCCGCGGTCGTCTGGACGGCGGCCATGCGGGGTTCCATCGACGTCATCCACTCCTCCGCCGTCATGCCGCTGTCCTGGCGTGCCTGGGACTCCAGCTCGACGGCCATCGCGATTCCCTGGGCGTAGCCGAGGATCGTGAGGTGGATGTGCAGCATCTGTTCCGGGGTGAGGCCGAGGCCGGCCAGGCCTGCCAGGACCCGTTCCGTGTACTGCATCGCGTTCGGGGAGGCCATCGGGCGGGTGAGGCCGGCCACGGAGCGGGCCAGCCAGGGGTGGCGGGCGTACTGCTTCCACAGCCAGCGGGCCTCCCGTTCCAGGTGGGGGCGCCAGCCCGTCGGGCGGGGGCCTGTCGGGCCGCTGCCGAACACCGCTTCCGCCATCAGGCGGACCAGTTCGCCCTTGCTCGGGACGTGGCGGTAGAGCGCCATGGTGGACGTGCCGAACTCCGTCGCGATGCGCCGCATCGAGAGGGCTGCGAGGCCCTCCGCGTCCACGAGCTCTATCGCCGTGCGGATGACGAGTTCCCGGCTCAGCTGGCGGGCAGGCGTGGTGGCGCGTTCTCGGCCGCTCTCCGCGACCACCGTGCCGACGCCGGGCACCGCCCGCACCAGTCCCTCCTGGTTCAGCGCCCCGAGGGCCTTCGTCGCGGTGGCCATCGCCACGCCCCACTCCTGCGTGATCCGGCGGGTGGAGGGGACCGGATCGCCCGGGCCCAGCTCGCCCGACTCGATGCGGCGGCGGATCTCCCCGGCGATGCGGAGGTAGGGCGGTTCGGTCGTCATGGCGGCACCGTACTAGTGCACCTGGTGCTGTCGTAACCCTTTCATCTGCGGGTTCTCGCCGGTGCACTAGGTTGCTGTTTGCGGTGTACGTGACAGCCCGCTTCCGTACGGAGCATGGAGAACACATCCGGTCCCCTCGCGGGCCGTAAGGAATGGACCGCCCTCGGCGTCCTGATGCTGCCGCTGCTCCTCGTCTCGATGGACGTGTCCATCCTCTACTTCGCCATCCCGTTCATCAGCCAGGACCTGGAGCCCAGCGCCACACAGCAGTTGTGGATCCTGGACATGTACGGCTTCGTGCTCGCCGGCCTGCTCATCGTCATGGGCTCCCTCGGCGACCGCATCGGGCGGCGCACGCTCGTCCTGGCGGGAGCGGCGGTGTTCGGAGCGGCCTCGGTGGCCGCCGCGTACGCGCAGTCCGCCGAGATGCTCATCGCCGCACGTGCGTTGCTCGGGATCGGCGGTGCCGCCCTGATGCCCTCCACCCTCGCGCTGATCCGCAACCTCTTCCACGACGCGAAGCAGCGTGCGAAGGCGGTGACCATCTGGACCGGTGTCATGACCGCCGGCATCTCGCTCGGCCCCGTCGTCAGCGGGCTGCTGCTCGAACACTTCTGGTGGGGCTCGGTGTTCCTCATCAACCTCCCCGCCATGGTGCTGCTGCTCGTGCTCGTCCCCATCCTGGTGCCGGAGACCGCGACCGCCGCTCACGGCCGCTTCGACGTCCTCAGCGCCGCGCTCTCGCTGGGTGCCCTCCTCACGGTCATCTACGGCATCAAGGAATGGGCCCGGCACGGTTACGAACCGCTGCCCGCGGTCTGCGTCCTCGTGGGGCTCGTGCTCGGAACAGTCTTCGTACGCCGCCAGAAGCACCTCGCCCACCCGTTGATCGACCTCGGCCTCATCGGACGGCGGTCCTTCGGCGGCCCCGTGCTCGCCGACGTGCTCGCCATGTTCGCCACGGTGGGCATGGCCGTCTTCTTCACCCAGTACATGCAGTCCGTGCTCGGACTGAGCCCCCTGACCGCCGCCCTGTGGAGCCTGGTGCCGGCGGCGGGAGTGGCCGTCATGGCGCCGACCGGCGCCGCGCTCGCCCAGCGGATCGACCGTGCGTACGTCATGGGGGGCGGCTTCCTCATGGCCGCCTGCGGCTTCCTCTGGATGACGCGGTTGCACACCGACTCGCCCCTGTGGGTCGGCCTGGTCGGCGCCGCCGTCTACGCGGGCGGACTCGTGGCCGCCATGACCCTGGCCAACGAACTCGCGCTGGGCGCCGCCCCGCCGGAACGGGCCGGCTCGGCGGCGGCCGTGCTGGAGTCGGGGCAGGAGCTGGGCGGGGCCCTGGGCATGGCGATCCTGGGTTCCGTCGGTGCGGCCGTCTACAGCCGGGACATGGCGGACGCACTGCCCGCGGGAACGCAGTACGCCGACGCGGTGGGCGAGACCCTTGGCGGCGCGGCAGCCGTCGCGGCCGAACTGCCGCCCGCGACGGCGGACGCCGTGCTGACGGCCGCACGCGAGGCCTTCACCCACGGGCTGGGCATCGCGGCGGTCGGCGCGGCCCTGGTCATGGTGTGCGCAGCCGCCCTGTCGGTCGGCCTCCTGCGGGGTGCGGGCGCGACGACCGGGCCCTCTTCGGCACCGGACGCCGGACGGACCAGCCCGGACACGGTGCCGCGCTGACGTGTCAGGACGCCGTGCCGCGCTGACGTGTCAGGACGCCCTGCCGTGCCGGCGAGTCCTGACACGGCCTCGTGGACATCGAGACATCGAGACATCGGGACATCGGGACATCGAGACGGCGAGACGGCGAGATCGACACGGCGGACCGGGTCCGGCCCGAGTCACCACCGGGCAGGCGCCGCTGTCACCGGCACATCGCGTGGATGTCCTCCTCGAAGGTGGGGAACTCCGCCCGGGTCTCCGTGACGATCTCCTCGGCCGTCCGCCGCGGTGTGGTCGCGTGGCGTTCGGCGAGGCGGACCAGGGGCTCCTCGGGGCGGGACGCGAGTTCCTCGGCAAGCGCGGCTTCCATCGGGCCGTAGCCGTCGGCCAGGACCCACAGGAAGTCGGAGAGGCTGCCCGCCACCACGCCGACCTCGCCCTCCGAGCCGAGGAACACGATCGGCTGGTCGGTGAGGGGGCGGCCGGGGCGGGCACGCCAGACCATGGCCCGGCCGCCCGCGCCGTCCTGGCCGAAGGGGAGGTAGACGTCACCGTCGGCCTCGGGGTTCCCCGTCCAGCTCCGGAACATGCCGGCCGTCCACTCGGCCGACTCGAAGTAAGCGGTCGGCTCGAAGTCGAAGCGGTGGTACTCGTCCTCGTCCTCGTCGACGCTGAGGTAGTGGTCGTCGTAGAAGTCGACCTCGGCCACCGCGGCGAGGGCGGCGGGGAAGGTGCGGTCCGTGTCGGTCGCGCTGCTCATGGCCGCAGGCTAGGGGCCGCCACCGACACCGGGCCACCGCCCGGCGGGCCACGGCCCGGGCCCGTGCCCTCCGGTCGCGGGCGGCGCACCTGGGACCGATGCTGGTTGCGTACGTGCCGACGTGTGCGGAGGCCCGTTCCCGGGTCATTCGCGGAAGGCACCGGTCCTGGTCCCGTGAGGGGGCGAAGGAGTCGCGCTCATGGCTGATGCGCCCTTGATGGTCGTGGACGGCGCCGGAGTGGTCACCGGCTGGAGCCGGGCGGCCGAGCGGCGCTTCGGCCCCGCCACCGCCGACGCACTGGGCCTGCGCGTGATGGACGTCCTGGCAGGGGACACCCGGCGGTCCGCCGGGGACGGCGAGGCGCCGGGTGGCCTGCGGCTGGAGCCCCTCGCGGGCTCCGGGTGGGCCGTCTGGGCGGCCGGCGGCAGCCACGGAACCGGCGGCCAGGGCGACGACGCGGTCGGGGCGGCGTTGCTGGACGTGATGTTCTCGCAGGCACGCGTGCGGGTCCACGTACTCGATCCGGACCTGCGCCTCCTGCGGATCAGCGATCCCTCCACGGCCTCCGGCACGCACCGGAACGGGAGCCTGCGCGGACGGCCCTTCCGGGACGTGTGCGCCTTCGAGGAACCCGAGCGGGTGGAGGTCTTCCTGCGGGAGGTCCTGCGCACCGGCGAACCCGGGGTCGACCGGCCCTTCCGCGCGGCCCACGGCGACGTACCCGGCGGGCGGCGCACCCTCGCCCTGACGGCGTTCCGGCTCCAGGAGGGGAGCGGGGCGCGGCCCGGGGACGGCGGCAATGTGCTGGGGGTGTCCGTGTCCGTCGTCGACATCAGCGAGCAGGTCGGACGCCTGCGCCGGGACGTCGCGCTCGACGCGGTCCGCGACGGCGTGGGCGGGACGCTGGACGTCGACACCACCTGCCGCGAACTCGTGGAGGCGATCGTCCCCGACTACGCGGACGTCGGCGTCGTCGAGGTCGTCGACGCGGTGCTGCGCGGCGAGACCCCCGACCCCGGGCCGCTGAGCCTGGAGGTACCGCTGAGGCGCGCCGCGTACGACGGCATCGGACAGGCCGCGCACCCGGTCGGGGACGTACGGGCGGTGGCCCCCGGGACCCCCTACCACCGGGCCCTGTCCGATCTGAGGATCCGAGTCCTTCCGCTGGACGACGCCCCCTGGGCCGACGCCGACTCCGCGCGCGCGGGCTCCCTCCGCAGGATCGGTGCGCACACACTGCTGGTGGCCCCGCTCACGGTGCACGGGGCGGTCCTGGGGCTGGTCAGCCTCTACCGGTGCGGCGACTCCGAACCGTTCACCGAGGCGGACATCCCGGTGGTGTCGGCGATGGTCTCCCGTGTCGCCCTCGGCATCGACAACGCCCGCCGCTACGTGCACGAGTACACCATCGCCAGCGCCCTCCAGCGCAGGCTGCTGCCGCAGAGCACCGCCCCCCAGCCCGCCGTCGAGACGGACCACCTGCTGCTGCCCGGCGGGGACGCCGGCCACTGGTTCGACACCATCGCCCTGTCCGGGGCCCGCACGGGACTCGTCATCGGGGAGGTCTCCGAGCGTGGCATCCACGCGGCCACCACCATGGGGCAGTTGCGCACCGTCGTCCACGCGCTCGCCGCCCTCGACCTGGAGCCCGACGAGCTCCTCGCCCGGCTGTACGACACGGCGGCGAGGCTCGCGGAGGAACGGGCCCAGCTGCCGCAGAGCGACCCGCTCAACCAGGAACCGCTGGCCGCGACCTGCGCGTACGCGGTGTACGACCCGTTCACCGAGACGTGCACCGTGGCGTCGGCCGGCCACCCCGCCCCCTTCGTCGTCGAACCGGACGGCGCCGCCTACGTCGTCGGGCTGCCCGTGGGGCCGCCGCTGGGGACCGCCGACCGGGCCCCCGTCGCCGCCGTCTCCCTCTCGCTGAAGGAAGGCAGCCTGGTCGCGCTCCACAGCAACGCGCTGCGCGGCCACGCCCAGCCCACCTCCGGCGCGCTGCGCCAGGCACTCCTGCCCACGGACCGGCCGATGGGGGAGTTGTGCGACGCGGTCGCCCGCGCGCTGCCGGACAACCCCGAACTCCGCGGCGCCGCCCTGCTGCTGGCCCGGACGCACGCCATGCCCGCGGACCGGTACGCGGCCTGGGAGCTGCCCTACGACAGGTCGGCACCGGCGACCGCGCGCCGCCTCACGTCCAAGACGCTGGCGGACTGGCACCTGGAGGGCGACACGGGCGACGCGACCGAGCTGATCGTCAGTGAGCTGGTGACCAACGCGGTGCGCTACGGCAGTCCGCCCGTGGAACTCCGCCTCATCCTCGACCGGGGACTGACCTGCGAGATCCGGGACGGCAGCACCACCGCCCCGTACATGAAGTACGCCGGAGCGGTCGACGAGGGCGGGCGGGGGCTCTTCATCATCTCCCAGCTCGCCTCGCTGTGGGGCACCCGCTACGCCCCCGAGGGCAAGACCGTCTGGTCGGAACAGGCGATCCCCGGGGGAGAGACCCGAGCCGGGGAGAACTGAGCCGGGGAGAACTGAGGCGGGGAGAACTGAGCCGGGGCCTACCCGGCCGCCTCGTCCTCGGCGAGGGTGTGTGCGACCAGGGCGTTGGCGTGGCCGTGGCCCAGACCGTGTTCGGCCTTCAGCCAGGCGACGATCTCCATGTGCCTGGTCAGGGGCGAGGAGCGGATGAGTCCCTTCCACTCCGCGATCGGGCGGCCGTGCTTCTTCTCGATCGAGGGGAAGTAGCTCGCGGGGCCCTTCACTGCATCGGTCATGTCGTCGCGTCCCGTCGTTCGGTTCCGTCGTGGCCTGCGCCCACGTTGCGGTCGGAAGTCTGTCAGCTGGTATGACCGCGGTCGGCGGAAGAACTCATCGGCGGAGACGCAAGGGCCTTGAGGGAACCCGGAACAAAGGGGTGCCTGGTGTCAATGCCCATGAAATACTCGTGTGTTCAGAGACCAGTCCCTTGCGGGACGAGGGCGATGGGGCCGATGGGGGCACGCATGGCGGACGGGGTGGACACGGGCGCGGGGGAGCCGGGGCAGGAGAAGGTCGAATTACGGATCGCCGTGAGCGGGACGCACACCCGGCGCGACGACCTCGAAGCCCTCCACACCTGGCTGCAGAGCGCGCCGGTCCTGGAGGACGCGCTCGAACGGGGCGAGGCCGGCCTGGCGCGCAAGGACTCGCTCACGCAGACCGAGGCGATGAGCGGGGAGCTGATCCAGGACATCATCCTCGTCGTCTCCGTCGAGGTGGCGCGCTCCGTGACCGAGAACGCGTGGCGGTCCGTGGAGACCTGGCTGCGCAACCGGCGCCGGTTCGCCGATCCCGAGGAGACACCCCGCGTCACCCTCGACGGACCGTCCGAGGGGCCTGGCTCCGGCCTGAGCCGCGACACCGAGGGCCGCGACACCGACGGCCGCGACACCGACGGCCGCGACACCGGCAACCCTGGCACCGGCAGGCGTGACTCCGGCAGCGGTCGTGACGGGGACCCGGACGCCGGACCTGGTACCGGACCCGGTTCCGGCGGGCCGAACCGGCCGCGCGGCGGCGACGAGCCCGGACAGGACTAGCGGCTGTGCCGCCGTACGACGCGCGCGGCGAGGCGAACAGAGCCAAGCGGCACCGAGCCGTGCTGATCGGGGTGGAGCACTACGAGGGCGCGCGGAACGACCTCCCGGCCGTCGCCACCAACCTCCGCCTCATGCGCGAGGCGCTGACCGCCGAACGCACCGGCATGCTCGGCCCGGACGACCTCGTGGAGGTCCCCGCGGACGGCGGCCCGGCCACCGTCGACCCGCTCCGGGTGCGTGCCGCCCTGACCGCGGCCCGTGAGGAGGTCACCGGCCTGCTGGTGGTCTACTTCGCCGGACACGGCATCGTGCGGCCCGACGGCAGCGACCTCAACCTGATGTTCACCGACTCCCGGGTGACCAGGGACCGGCACCACCCCTTCGTCGACACCCTGTCCTGGCGCGACGACATCATGCCCGAGCTGCGCTACGCCCGCGCCGACTGGGTCGTCGTCATCCTCGACTGCTGTTTCGCGGGCAACGCCCTCTGGGCCTTCAGCCCCGCGGCCGGACAGAACTTCGCGCTGCTCACCGCCGCCGAGCCGGGAGTGGAGATCCCGCCCGGCGACCCCGGCACCGGTACGGAGTTCACGGCGGCCCTGCACCGGCTGCTGACCACGGGCGAGGGCGAGCCGGTCACCTTCACCAGGATCGTCACCGGTATCCGCCGGGCGATGGCGCCGTACAAGGCCGTCGACGGGCATCCGTGGGTGCCGGACGAGCGGCGGCACGGCGACGACGTGGTGCTCGCGCTCGCCGCGGGACCCGAACCCCCGCGGCAGCCACCGCGGGACGGCGCGCCGAAGGGGCACACGAGGCGGTGGCCGCGGCTCTCCGCCCCGGCCCTCCCGCACCGCCTGCTCCCCGTCCTGGTCCGCCGCATGACCCGGACGACCGCACTCGTGCTGGCGGGCGTGGCCGTCCTGGCCACGGGCGGTACGTGGTACCTCCTGGGCGGGTCCGCCGAGGGCGCGTGCGACTCGCCCCTCGAACTGCGGGTGCTCACCGACCCCGACCTGAGGCCCACCGTGCAGAAGGCCGCCGACGCCTATCCCAGGAGGGACGCCCACGGCTGCCGGACGGTCGGCATCAACGTGTACGACGCCAAGGCCACCGACGCGGTGTCCGCCCTCCGGTCCTCCTCGCTCTGGCAGGAACCGCCCGCCGTCTGCCCGGCCTCCGGCGTCTGCCCGCGGCCCCAGCGGGACGTGGGCGCACAGCCCGATGTCTGGATCCCGGCCGCGGGCAGCGCATGGCAGCGGGCGACCGCCGAAGGGGCGGGCGGTGGCCCGGGAGGCGGGGAGACGTCCACGAGCACGGGGAGGAGCGTCGTGAAGCTCGACCGTCTGGGTTCCGTCGCCTACACGCCGATTGTCCTCGGGGTGCCGGACACCATGTCCCTGCCCCAGAGCCTCCAGACCGACGACCCGCTCGGCGAGATCATCACCGGGCTGGAGGCCGCCCAGGAGGTCGAGATCCTGCGCCCCGATCCCGAGGGTACCGAGGCGGCCCTGCTGGCGACCGACGCGCTGTACGCCACCTCCGCCGACGGGCACGCCTCCACGGTCGAACAGGGCATGGCGGGGGCTCTGCGGCCCATGCCCTCCACCGCGCGGGAACTGATGTGCGCCCTGGCCGACGGTACGCACAACGACCTGGAGGACCGGGCGGCGGTCCTCGTGCCGGAGCAGACCCTGGCGCAGTTCAACCTCTCGGCGGGCGAGACCGGCCGCCCCGCCTGCGCGACCGAGGCCCTGGCGCACCGGGTGGCCCACTACCCCTCCGACGTGCCGATGCTGGACCTGCCCTTCGTCCGGGTCTCCTGGGAAGGTGCCGACAGGGACGCCGTCGCCCGGAGGACGGCCGTCGAGGACTTCTACGAGTGGCTGGTCACGGACCGGGCCGCCCAGGAGTGCTTCACCGACGACGGCTTCCGCGGTGTCGACGAGGGCGATCCGGCGCCGCCCGGTGACGACTCGGTGCTGCGGTCCGAGGACAACACGACGGCCGTGCGCGAACGGATCCCCACGACCGGCCCGAACGCCGACGCGTCGGCGTCGCTGAACGAGACCCTGAGCCGCTACCGGGGGGCGCTCGGGCCCGGCCGGGTGCTCTACCTCCTCGACAACTCGACCTCCGTGGCGGACAAACGGCTCTGGGACGGCACCGGTGGTGCCAAGGAACTCGTGGCCCGCTCGATGGGGTCCCTGGGGGCCGAGGACTCGTACGGGGTGTGGACGGCCGCGGTCGCCCCGGGGAAACCGGTGACGGAGCTGGTGGGGCTCGGGCCGAACACCGGTGCCGCTGTGCGGAAGGCCGTCGCCGGAGCCGGGACGGCCGCCTTCGACGCGCGTATCGGGGCGGGGCTGCGCGCCGCGCTCACGGCCCTGCGCGGTGACTCCACCGTCGCGGAACAGCCGCGCCTCCTCGTCCTGGTCACCGACGGCGAGGACTTCGAGGACGTCGGGAAGAGCGAGCAGGCGGCGCTGGTCACGGACGCGGGAAGGACGCCGCCCGTGAGGATCGTGACGGTCTCGCTCCAGGACGGGGCCTGCGCACCCGGCAGGTTCGGCGACCGGCTCGCTGTGGCGAGCGGCGGACGCTGCCTGGATCCCGGCGACGACATCGCGGCCGAACTAGCGGCGGAGGTCGCCAAGGCCGGTACGGGGGACGCGGAATGACGCACGCCGAACGTGGCACCGCCCGCCGCCGGGCCAGGGCCGCCGTGGCTCTCGGCTGTCTCCTCGCGCTCGTCTCAGCCGCCTGCACCGGCGGGGGCGAGGGTTCCGGGAAGTCCGGCGAGAAGGAGACGGCGGCGGGCCCCATCGTCGTCGCCAGCGGGCTCGACGTCACCGGCTCCGGCAGTGTGCGGCAGCAGTTGATAGAGGAGTGGAACCGCCGGCACGCCGGATCGAAGGACCGGCAGGCCAAGCTCGTGGAGCTGCCCGGGGCCGCCGACCAGCAGCGCAGTCAGCTTCTGGGCGCCCTTCAGTCCGGCAGTGCCCGCTACGACGTGGTGAACCTCGACATCACCTGGATCCCGGAGTTCGCCGAGGCCGGACTGATCAGCCCGTTGCCCGTCGCGGAGAGCGGCGCCGACGACGACGCCGACTTCATCCGGCAGGTCCACGCCACGACCGTGTGGAAGGGCCGCACCTACGCCCGGCCGTTCAACACCGACGTGGGACTGCTGTACTACCGGCCCGACCTCCTGACCGACGCCGACATCGAGCCGGACAAGCAGCCCAACGCCAACTGGACCTGGGACCAGCTCTACTCCTCGGTCAGGACACTCGGGCTGAACCCGGTCCGCCCCCACGAACGGGCGGGCTGGACGACCCAGTTGAAGCAGTACGAAGGGCTGACCGTCAACACCGTCGAGGCGTTCGCCGACGCAGGGGTCCATCTCACCGACAGCGAGGGCCGGTACAGCTCCAGCCCCGGAGAGCTGAAGAAGGGACTCGACTCGCTCCTCGACCGCGTCGGCCGGGGCCGCGTCCAGCCCGCCGCGCTCACCTCCGACGAGACGGCGTCCCTCACCGACTTCGCCGAGGGCCGTGCCGTCTTCCTGCGCCACTGGCCCTACGCCTACGGGGCCTTGGGCAACCTGATGAAGGCCGATGAGTACGCCGTGAACCGGCTGCCGGGGAAGGCCGTGCTCGGCGGTCAGAACCTCGCCGTCACCGCCGACTCGCCGCGCGCCGAGAACGCCCGCGCCCTCATCACCTTCCTGACCTCCCGCGAGAGCGAGCGCTGCCTGCTCGACGCGGGCTTCGCCGCGACCCGGGCCTCCGTGTACGGCAGCGCGCCCAAGCCCTGCTGGCCCCGCGTCGCCGCCGCCCTCCGGCCCGCCGGGGACTCACCGAAGGCGGCGGCCACGGGGGAGGGCACCCCCAAGGGGCAGGGGCCCGAGGCACGCAACGCGTACATCCGGCTCCTCGGCGCGGCGCTGACCGAGGCCGTGCAGCGTCCGCGCACCCCCTACTACGGGGCGTTCACCCAGGTCCTGCAGTCCCATGTGCACGCGCTGCTGGCCGCGGAGAGACCCGACACCGCGGCGGCCGCCGACCATCTCGACCACGCCCTGCGGGACGTGTTCGCGGGCAGGTGAGAGGAGCGCGGGCCCCTCCCACCCGCGGAGTGCGGGACGTGTCAGCTCACCCCGTGGCACGAGCGGTACGGACGCTCCGAACCGCACCAGCACGCCGCGCTGCGCGCCGGCGGCCACGGGACGGCGCGGCCCCGGGCCGCGAGCGTCGTCGCGTACTGGGGGAGCAGGTCGGGGTCGGAGGGGGACGCGGCCTCCGAGGCGGCGAACGCCTCGTAGGAGGGGACCGTGCCCGTCACGATGCCGAGGTTCGGCGTGCCGGCGGCATGCAGATCCCGCAACGCGGCCTCCAGACGCGCCAGATGGTCCTCGTGCGAGACGTACTCCTGGGCCAGCTCCGGGTAGGCGGTGAGGAGTTCACGCAGCTCGTCCTCGGGCCAGTGGAGTACCGCGACGGGGAACGGACGGGACAACGCGCTCCGGTAGGTGCCCAGTTCGGCGCGGAGCCGGTTGATCTCCGCCCGCAGCTCGCCCGGGTCCGACGAGCCGAGGGCCCACAGGCGCTTCGGGTCGTGCAGCTCGTCCAGCGGGACGGCGGCCGTGTGGAGCGTGTCGGCCAGCTCGTCCCACGCGTCATGGGCGACGCCCATCAGCCTGCGCACCCGGTGCCGTCCGATCAGGAGCGACTCGGTGGCGTACGGCACTTCCTCGCCCGGCGCGAGGAGGAGCGTCAGCGCGGTCGAGAAGAAGTCGTGGGCCGCCTCCAGCTCGTCGTGCGCCTCCAGCGTCTCCGCGGCGATCTCCCACGGTGCCGCGTCGAGCGGACCTGCGGCGCGGATGCCGTCGATGATCGCGCGGGCCTCCGCCTCGTGGCCGTACTCCCACAGGTTGGACGCTTTGAGCGCTTTGACCCGGTGCGGGTTCTCGACGGGGATATCGGTGGATCCCAGGAGTTCGTCGTAGAGCGTGCTCGCGCGGGCGCGCTCTCCGGCGAGCTCCAGATGGGCGGCGGCCTGGAGGAACAGCGGTTCGTGGTCCTCCGGATACTGCCCCGCGGTGCGGAGCAGGCGCTCGGCTTCGGTGATGTGGTCAGCAGGCGTGTCGGGGCGCATGGCCACACGGTACTGCGGGACGGGGGTGAGGTGAGAGGGCGCGGTCGGGAGCGCCGATGAAGCCTGGAGGGCGCCGGGGAGAACACCCGGCCAGGAGCGCGGGGGCGTACGGGCCGGGAGGGCGCTCAGTGCTCCCGGAGGAGGAGGACACCCGCCGTGGCCACGACCGCCATGACGGCGGACAGCAGCACCGCCCCGTCGGCGCCAGCCGGAGTCGTCGCCACCGCGATCGTGACGGCCACACCCGCGGAGGAGCCGAGGTAGCGGGCGGTGTTGTTGGCGCCGGACCCCATGGCCGCGCGTTCCGCCGGTACGGACTCGACCGCCAGGCGGGGCAGTGCCGCGTTGATCAGGCCGCTGCCCGCACCCGCCACGACCAGGGCCGGGACGAGCCGCGCCCACACCGACGCCCCCGCGTCGCCCGGTGCGCCGGTCAGCGTCCCCAGCATCGGCAGCACCGCCACCGCGTGGAACGCGAAACCGGCCGCCAGCTGGTGCCGGGCCGAGACCCGGCCGGTCAGCCGCCGAGACTGCAGGGCCACGGCGAACGACGTACCGGACCAGAGGAGGAACAGCCAGGCCGAGTCGAGCGCGGACATCGAGAGCGCGTGCTGGAGCAGGGTCGGCAGATAGCTGAACAGGCCGATCACGGAGAGCCCCGTGAACAGGCCACCCACCGCCGAGGCCAGGAAGGCGCGGCTGCGGAACAGCGACAGGTCGATCAGCGGGGCCGCCGCGCGGCGCTCCACCACGGCGAACACGGCGGTCAGCGCCAGGGCCGCGAGCAGCAGCAGACCGACGGGCGCGCGCAGCCAGCCGTCACGGCCGAGCGTCAGCGCCGTCAGCAGCGCGGTCATCGCCAGACCGAGCACGGCGGCGCCCACGATGTCGGGCCGCCCGGCGCGGGGCGCGCGGGACTCGGTGAGCGTCCGGACCGCGAATATCCCGGTGACGAGGGCGGCCAGGCCCAGGGCGAGGTACGTGAGCCGCCAGTCGAGGCCGCCGAGCGAGCCCGCGAGCAGCGGGCCCAGTGCGATCCCGGCGCTGACGAACGCGCCCCACACCCCCATGGCCCTGATCCGCGCATGGCCGACCGGATAGGCGCCGACCAGCAGTCCGAGGCTTGTGGCCAGGATCGCCGCACTCGCGGCGCCCTGACCGGCCCGGGCGAGGGTGAAGCCGACGGTGTCCGTGGTGAGGGCGCCGAGCGCGGCGGTCAGGCCGAGGCCGAAGGTGCCGATGAGGAACAGCCTGCGACGGCCGAAGTCGTCGGCCAGGCTGCCCGCGACCAGCAGCAGCACCGCGAGACCGAGCGGCGCCCCGTTGAGCAGCCACGCCTGGGCGGCCGGCGGGGTGGCTGAGGCGGCGGAGAGGGCGGGGAGCGCCGCCATCGGCGCGGTGTAGTTCATCAGCGCGACGGCGGTGGCGGCGCTGGTGACGGCGAGCGTCGCACCGGGCCGGTGCGGCGGGCGGAGGCGGACGGGCCGTGGCGCGGGAGCGGTGGCGGTCCGTACGGGCTGCTGGGTCATGACGTCCCTCCGGGGATCGGCCCGCCTGCTGACCAGGTTCATGGCCGAAGGTTCGTTGAATGAACCTACTGAGGCGGCACACGCTAGCACGGGTAGGTTCATTCACCGAACCGATGGGGGTAAAGTCGTGTCCATGGCTCTCGGCAAGGACTACGCGGCACAGCAGTGCTCGATCGCCCGCGCTCTCGAAGTGGTCGGCGAACGCTGGACCCTGCTCGTCGTGCGCGACGCCTTCTACGGCGTACGCCGCTACAACGACTTCCTCGGCCACCTCGGCATCCCACGCGCCGTCCTGGCCTCCCGCCTCCAGGCCCTCACCGAGGCCGGGGTCCTGGCCAAGGTGCGCTACCAGGAGTCGCCGCCGCGCGACGAGTACGTCCTCACCGACAGCGGCAAGGCCCTCTGGCCCACCGTGCGCTCCCTCGGTCTCTGGGGCCGCGAGCACATCGAGGGCACCCTCCCCATGCGCCTCTTCTTCCACGCCGACTGCGGCACCGAGCTCGGCGTCTACGGGCAGTGCCCGGCCTGCGGGAACACCGGCGTCCCGCTGGAGGACGTGGAGATGCGGCCCGGCACCGGACTCGACCCCGACCCCGAGGACCCCGTCAGCCGGGCGCTGCTCTCCCCCCGCCGGCTCCTTCAGCCGCTGGACGCCGATCGTGTATAACGGCTGAAGGACACGATCGAACGCGAAGCGAGGGGGGAGGGCCGATGAACGACGACATGAACCGCGTACGCCGGGCGGTCGTCCGGCTCTTCCGCCCCGCCGCCTTCCTCGTTCTGTTCCTGACCGAGGTCCTCCTCGCCGAGGGCGGCAGCTTCTCCGCCGCCGTCGCGCTCGCCGCCACCGCGGCCGCCGGCTCGGCCCTCCTCGTCTGCTCCGTCATCAGCGCCCGCTGCGCCGCCCCCGTACCCCGTACGAGAGTGCGCACCGCCATGCGCGACCGGGAGAAGCGCACCGCGTTCCTCCCGCAACGCGACCCCGACGCCCGGGGACGCACCAGGCCCCGAGCGCCCGGGGCCGCCCTCCTGACGGCCGCGTAGAGGGCACATCTGTCACGCCCCTGCGCGGGTCGTCCTGCCGAGTCATCACTCCCCGGCACGACGAGACCCCCGGAGGGCTCACCCATGTCCGCATTCATGTCCGCTTTCGCGAGCCTGGTCGGCGCGTTCGCCGACCTGCTCCAGCCCCTCTTCCAGAACGCCTCCACCGCCGCCGCGATCGTCCTGTTCACCGCCCTCGTGCGGCTCGCCGTCCACCCCCTCTCACGGGCGGCGGCGCGCGGGCAGAAAGCCCGCACCAAGCTCCAGCCGCAGATCGCCGAACTGCGCAGGAAGCACTCCAAGAACCCCGACCGGATGCAGAAGGCGCTCATGGAGCTCCACGCGAAGGAGAAGGTCTCGCCCCTCTCCGGCTGCCTGCCGAGCCTGCTCCAGATGCCCGCCTTCTTCCTGCTCTACCACCTCTTCTCCAGCCAGAGGATCGGCGGCGACCCGAACTCGCTGCTCGGCCACGAGCTCTTCGGCGCCCCCCTCGGTGAGCGCTGGCACCACGCGCTCTCCGCGGGCGGGCCCTTCGGCCAGCAGGGGCTCGTCTACCTCGGGCTGTTCGTGATCGTCGCGGCCGTCGCCACCTTCAACTACGGACGCACCAAGCGCCAGATGGCGGCGAACCCCATGACGCCGGCCACCGGCCCGGACGGACAGCCGGTCCCCGGCATGGGAGCGATGACGAAGGTCATGCCGCTGATGTCCTTCCTGACCCTCGTCTCCGTCGCCTACGTGCCGCTCGCGGCGGCTCTGTACATCGTCACCAGCACCACCTGGACCGCCCTGGAGCGCGCCTACCTCTACCGGGAGACCCCGGCCGCCGAGGCCGCCGTCGCCCCCGCCGTCTGAGCGGTCCGGGTCCAGTACGTGAACAGGGTCTTGCGAAGTGATCCGATGTCTTGGAGGATCAGCCAAGCCTTTCGCTGGCCGCAACCCATCGACAGGCTCGATCTCGACCAAGGGGAGATGGACCGTTGAAGCTTCTTCGAGTGGGTACGGCTGGCGCGGAACGCCCCGCACTGCTTGACCGTAACGGGACCTTGCGTGACCTTTCGGGCCTCGTCACCGACATCGACGGAGAGCTCCTCGCCGATGCCTCGGCGCTGGCCCGGGTGCGCGAGGCCGCCCAGACGCCCGACGTTCTGCCCCCGCTCGACGCGAACGGCCTCCGGGTCGGACCGCCTCTCGGGCGGATCGGCAAGATCGTGTGCATCGGGCTGAACTACCACGACCACGCGGCCGAGACCGGAGCGGCGATCCCGGACGAACCGATCCTGTTCTTCAAGGCCCCCGACACCGTCGTCGGCCCCGAGGACACCGTCCTCGTGCCGCGCCGCAGCCGGAAGACGGACTGGGAGGTCGAGCTCGCCGTCGTGATCGGCCGCACCGCCCGCTACCTGGACACCGCCGAGGAGGCGCTCGGGCACGTCGCCGGATACGCGACCTCGCACGACGTCTCCGAGCGGGAGTTCCAGATCGAGCGCGGCGGCACCTGGGACAAGGGCAAGAACTGCGAGACCTTCAACCCGCTCGGCCCCTGGCTCGTCACCGCCGACGAGGTGCCCGACCCGCAGGCGCTGCCGCTGAAGCTCTGGGTCAACGGCGAACTGAAGCAGGACGGCACGACAGCCCAGCAGATCTTCCCGGTCGGCGAGGTCGTGCGCTATCTGAGCCACTTCATGACGCTCTACCCGGGCGACGTCATCAACACCGGCACCCCCGCCGGGGTGGCCATGGGCCACCCCGAGCCCAAGCCCTACCTCCGCGCGGGCGACGTCGTGGAGCTCGAGATCGAGGGGCTCGGACGCCAGCGCCAGGAATTCAAGGACGCGTAGGCACGGAAGCGGCCGCCGGGAAAACCCGGCGGCCGCTTCGGCCGTTCACCGGGTCCGAGGGTGCGCCCTCCCTCAGTCCCGCGGGCCGGCCGTGAACTGCTCCAGCGCCTGCACCACCAGCGCGTGGTCCTCGGCCTGCGGGAGACCGGACACCGTGACCGAACCGATCACGCCCGCACCCTCCACGGCGATCGGGAACGAGCCGCCGTGCGCGGCGTACGTGTCCGGGTCCAGTCGCGAGGACTGCTCGAACGTCGTGCCCTTCGCCCGGAAACGCGTCCCGACGAGGTACGAGCTCTCCCCGTACCGCTCCACGACCCTGCGCTTGCGCTCGATCCAGGCGTCGTTGTCCGCGCTCGAACCCGGCAGCGCGGCATGGAACAGCTGCTGACCGCCCCGCCGGATGTCGATCGCGACCGGGGCGTGCCGCTCACGGGCCAGCGCGACCAGCAGGCCGCCCAGCGCGTACGCGTCGTCGTAGCCGAAGCGCGGCAGCGTCAGACGCCGCTCCTGCGCGATCAGCTCGGAGATGGTCGGTGCACCGGTGCTCATGCGTGCCGCTCCTCGTCGTGGTGGGGGAGGAGGGTCACGGACACGCCCTCGCGGGCCGAGCGCCGTGCCGCCTCCAGGACGTCCAGGGCGGCGGCGGCCTGCAGCGCCGTCACCGGGTTCTCACCCTCGCCCCGCAGGGCGGCGGCCACAGCGGCGTAGTACGCGGGGTAGTCACCCGGCAGCGTGCGGACCGGGTCACCGCCGCCGGTCAGCGGGGACTCACCCGAACCTACCCGCCCCCACAGCTCCTCGGGCTCCTCGCCCCACGGCTCGCCGGTCACCGGGCGCGCGCCCTCGCGCAGAGCCGCCTCCTGCGGGTCCAGGCCGTACTTCACATAGCCGGCCTTCGAGCCGAGCACCCGGAAGCGCGGGCCGAGCTGCGCCGTGGTGGCGCTCGCGTACAGATGCGAACGCACCCCGTCGACGTGGGTGATCGCGATGAAGGTGTCGTCGTCGGCGGCCGCGCCCGGACGGCGTACGTCGGACTCCGCGTACACCTGCACCGCGGGGCCGAACAGGGTGAGCGCCTGGTCGACGACATGGCTGCCCAGGTCGTACAGCAGCCCGCCGATCTCCTCCGGGTCGCCCGACTCGCGCCAGCCGCCCTTCAGCTGCGGCCGCCACCGCTCGAAGCGCGACTCGAAGCGCTGCACCTCACCGAGCTGGCCCTCCTCGATCAGGCCGGCCAGCGTCAGGAAGTCGTTGTCCCAGCGGCGGTTCTGGAAGACGGAGAGCAGCAGCCCCCGCTCCGCGGCCAGTGCGGCCAGCTCGCGTGCCTCGGCGGCCGTACCGGCGAGAGGCTTGTCCACGACCACCGGAAGCCCCACCTCCAGAGCGGCCCTGGCGAGCGGGACATGGGTCCTGTTCGGAGAGGCGATCACGATCAGATCCAGCTCGTCCGCGCGCGGCCACAGCTCCTCGGGCGAGGAGACCAGCCGCACGCCGGGGAACTCGGCGCGGGCCTGCGCCTTCCGCTCCTCGTTCGACGTGACGACCGTGTCGAGGACGAGGCCCCCGGTCGCGGACACCAGCGGGGCGTGGAAGACGGAACCCGCCAGGCCGTAGCCGACGAGCCCGACGCGGAGAGGAGCGTTGACAGTCATGCAAACCACTTAAGCAACGCTGTTGCCAAAGTGCAAGCGATGGAGACAATGGTGCGGTGAACAGGAGTAACAGCAGGAGCGGCGGGGCGAACCTCCCCTCCCTGCGCCACCACAACGCGTCGCTCGTCCTCGACCTGCTGCGCGTGGCCGGTGAGCAGGGCATCAGCCGGCTGGAGCTCGCCGAGCGCACCGGACTCACCCCGCAGGCCGTCAGCAAGATCACCGCCCGGCTCCGGACGGAGGGCCTCGCCGCGGAAGCCGGCCGGCTCGCCTCCACCGGAGGCAAGCCCCGCACCGTCCTGCGCCTCGTCCCGGAAGCCGGATACGCCGTCGGGCTCCACCTGGACCGCGACGAACTCACCGCCGTCCTCGCCGACCTCGCCGGCACCACGGTCGCGACCCGCACCCTCCCGCTGGACCTCGGAGCCCCGGCCGCCGAGGTCCTCGCCACGGCCACCCGCGCGGTGCGGACGGTACGGGCCGACGCCCCTCTGGCCCCCGGGGCCGCGGCCCCGCAGGTCTTCGGCGTGGGCGTCGCCCTGCCCGGCCCGCTGGACCACCGCGGCGGGGTGCTGCACCGGGTCACCGGCTTCCCGCAGTGGGACGGCTACCCACTGCGCGACGCCCTCGCCGAGCACACAGGGCTGCCCGTCGTCGTCGACAAGGACACCAACGCCGCCGCCCTCGGTCTCGCCCTGCGGGAACGGGCCGACGCCGACTTCGCCTACCTCCACCTGGGCACCGGCCTCGGCGCCGGACTCGTCCTCGGAGGAGCCGTGCACCGCGGGGCGCGCACCGGGGCCGGAGAGTTCGGCCACCAGACGCTCCAGCTGGACGGGCCCCCGTGCGACTGCGGCGGGCGTGGCTGCGTGGAGGCGCTCTGCCTGGCCGCCGACGCCCGCGGCGACATCGCCGAGGCGGCCCGGGTCCTCGGAGCGGGCGCCGCCAACCTCGTCGGGCTCCTCGACATCGACCGGGTCGTCCTCGGCGGACGTACGGTCGCCGCCCACGAGGACGCCTATGTGAGCGGGGTCCGCGCCGTCATCGAGGAGCGTGCCCGCCGGGAGGGCACCGGCGCGGCCGTCCCCGTCACCGTGGCCGGCGGCGGGGACCGCCCCGTCGCGGAGGGGGCGGCCCAGCTCGTCCTCGCCCCGCTCTTCGGCCGGGCGGGAGAGGACGGCGGCGAGCGGGCCCCGCTGCGGCAGGGCGCCACAGGGCGGGGCCGATCGAGCGGATCGTGACGCCCGAACGGGCGGTGCACCCCGCCGAGCGATGGCGGCCGCACGCACGCGCGTGACAGCGTCGCGGACTGAAACGAACCGCCATGGCCGTACGTCCGGCCGCGCGCGGCAGCGCCGCCGCCCCCAGCAGGTGGCCGCCCGCCCCGGCCGTTCGCGAGCAGCGAAGGGTGAACCCACCATGTCCAGCAAGCCTCCCGCACGGCTGCGCGACGGCCGTGCCCTCACCCGCCTCGGACTGGCCGCGGGGCTGGTCGTCCCGGTGAGCCTCCTCGGAGTCCCGGCCGCCGTCGCCATCCCGGTCACCGTCCCCGCCGCGACCGGAGCCGCGACCGGAGCCGTGGCCGACGCCGTGACCGTCGCGGCCCCGGAGTCGCCCGCCTGCGGCGATCCCGACGGCGAGGACTTCCCCATCGAGACACGGATCCACGGAGGCCCCGACACCTACGCCTCCGGCGGCGGCTACGGGACCTGGTTCCTCGACCTCACCAACACGACCTCCGAGTCGTGCCACTCCATCCACCCCGTCCTGGTGCTCACCGACGAGGACCGGACACTCACGGCCGAACAGATCCAGCTGCAGTTCACCGAGCGGGCGCACCCCGACGAGGAACACCGGGTGAGCTGGGAGTCCACCGACCGCGACGAGCAGATCGGTGTCTTCGGCGGCGGGGAGCAGGACGACGACTTCCCCGGCTTCACCGTCCCCGCGAGGAAGACCGTCACGGTCGAGGTCCGGATGGCGTTCACCTCCGACACCCGGCCCGGCAAGGTCACGGCCCACGCCGCCATCGTCCAGCGGCGCGCCGCCGGGGACGAAGCCGAGCAGGCCGGCAGCGACGGCGACTGGGTCGGAGAGTCCGCCGCCTACTCCTTCGCCGTCGTCGACGGCGGCATCGAGGCGCCCGGGGACGACGGGGCCACGACGGACGCGGAGGGCGACGCCGTGCCCGAACTCGCCCGCACCGGCCAGGCCCGCGCGCTCCGGGCCGGCCTCGCAGCCGTCACACTCGTGCTCGCCGGAGCGGCCGCGCTGCTCTGGTCCCGGCGCCTGCGCGGAGGACACCGCTGATCAGGCACCGCAGGTCCGTGTGATCAACCGGTTCCGTCCGCGGGAACAGGCAGCCTAGGATCGGGGACGTCGGCGCTGCACAACGCGGTGCCGCCGGCGTCCAGCACCTCGGTGCACAGCGCGTACGGCAGGAGTCCGTCACATGGCAGAGCGCAAGCCGATCGAATCCTGGCTGACCGACATGGACGGCGTCCTCATCCACGAGGGCACGCCGATCCCCGGGGCCGACGCCTTCATCAAGCGGCTGCGGGATTCCGGACTGCCCTTCCTGGTCCTCACCAACAACTCCATCTACACCGCCCGCGACCTGCACGCGCGCCTCAAGCGCATGGGTCTGGACGTGCCCGTGGAGAACATCTGGACCTCCGCCCTGGCCACCGCCCAGTTCCTGGACGACCAGCGGCCGCGCGGCACGGCGTACGTCATCGGCGAGGCGGGCCTCACCACGGCGCTGCACGACATCGGCTACGTCCTCACCGACCACGAGCCGGACTACGTCGTCCTCGGAGAGACCCGCACCTACAGCTTCGAGGCGCTCACCAAGGCGATCCGCCTGATCAACGGCGGTGCCCGCTTCATCTGCACCAACCCCGACGAGACCGGCCCGTCCGCCGAGGGCCCGCTGCCCGCGACCGGCTCGGTCGCCGCGCTGATCACGAAGGCCACCGGCAAGGCCCCGTACTTCGCGGGCAAGCCCAACCCGCTGATGATGCGGACCGGGCTCAACGCGATCGGCGCGCACTCCGAGACCTCCGCCATGATCGGCGACCGGATGGACACCGACGTGCTGGCCGGGCTGGAGGCGGGGATGCAGACCTTCCTGGTCCTCACCGGTCTGACCACGGAGGCCGACATGGACCGCTACCCCTTCCGGCCCTCCACGGTGGTCGAATCGATCGCGGACCTCGTCGACCTGGTCGACCTGCCGATGCCGTGACCCGAGCGGGCTACAGCGGATGCGGGGCGGCCCCGCAGGCGTGAACCTTCCCTCAGGAGGTTTACGATGCGTTCACTGCCCCTCACGTTCTGTGCCGCGATCGTGGCCGGGACGATAGCCCTTCCCGCGTCCGCCGCACTGGCCGAGTCCAAGGCCGAGGACCCCGCGAACGAGAAGCGTTCCGGAACGGTCTCGGTCAGCCCGTCGCGTGTCTCCCCCGGCGGGGAGGTGGAGCTCCGGGTCGACGTCTGCGGCAAGGACAGGTCGGCCCGTGGCAACTCCGAGGCGTTCGCTTCCGAAGCACGCTTCGAACCGGCCGACGGCAAGGGCCTCGTCGCCCACGCCCGGATCCGCTCCGACGCCGCCCCTGACGACTACGAGATCTGGGTGACCTGCAAGGACGGCCACGGCAAGGCCACCGGCACGGTCACCGTCGTCCATCACGGCCGTCCCTCGCCCGTCGCCCCCGTAAGGGCGGGCGGCGGAGGCGCCGCGGTGCTCGCCGAGGAAGCCGCGGCCGACGAGGGCCCCGGCACCCGGCACGCGATCATCGGACTCGGGCTGGGCGCCGTCGCGGCCGTCGCCGTCGCGTTCCGCAGCGCGCGCCGACGCCGCTCGGCGCTCCACTGAGATGGCGGCCCCCGACCGCCCCGCCGGAACGGGCCGCCTGCTGACGGGTGTCACCTGGGCCGTCCTCCTGCTGGGCCTGTGGCTGTGGGGCCGGGCCGCCACCGCCGGCAACTCGGCCCCGACGACCGGTGACGTCGCCGCGGTCGGCCGCCCCCTGGGCGTACCGCTGCCCCCGGCCCACGATCCGCTCGACGGTGCCGCGCCGCAGCGGGTCGAGATCCCCTCCGTCGGGATCGACGCGACCGTCGTGCGGCGCGGGCTCGACGACGAAGGGGCGATCGAGCCCCCGCCGTTCGAAACGCCGAAAGCCGTCGGCTGGTACGCGGACGGCACCGAACCGGGGACGGAGGGCGCCGCTCTCTTCGTCGGCCACGTCGACACCGAGACGAAGCCCGCCGTGTTCTACGGCCTGAGTGCCGCGAAGCCCGGCGAGAAGGTCCGGGTGAGCCGGTCCGACGGAAAGATCGCCGAGTTCACCATCGACGACGTGCAGGTCTTCACCCGGGAACGGTTCGACGCGCAGAAGGCGTACGGACCGCGTGAGGACGGGCGGGCGGAGCTCCGGCTGATCACCTGCGGCGGTACGTACGACCACGCGTCCCATGCGTACACGGCCAATGTCGTCGTCTCCGCGTACCTGACGGCGGAGAAGTCCGCCGGGAGGAGCACGGAGGCGGGGGGCCCGGTGAACGCGGCGAAGGGAGCGGCGGGGAGCCGCACCTGACGTGCCGCATGTGACCCGTCGCGACGGGATGACCTGGCCCGGCCGGCGTCCGCTCCCCCTCGGAGTCGCCGGCCGGGCCGGTCCTCTACCGCGGCGTCCGGGTCGCGGGAGTGGCCCGGACACGACGCGGGAGGTCGGGTCGTTCACTGACACGACACTGTAGAGCGACTATGCCCGGGGCCCCGAGTGGTTCCGGCAGGATGTCCGGATCCGGGCGGGAGCGTCCGGGGCCCGGTCCGCTGTGCCGCGACGGGATGCGGTCGTCGGCCGGCCGGTACGGGCGCGCGGATGTGGAGGCCCTTGCGTCCGGACCGCCCGGGGAAAGCCGTGGTCGCGACGGGGTTCGGCCGGATCGGCGGCTGTGCGGCATGAACACAAGGGCGAAACCTGCGGGTTCGACCGACATGCGTGCGGTTTGGGTGGAGACCGTGAAGAGGGCGCACAGGGGTGGCGAAAGGCGCCCCCCGGGGCGTGCCGTACGCCGTCGCGCACAGCAGCGAGGCCCCCTCACACTCGGTGAGGGGGCCTCGATGTTGCGTGCGCCGTCAGGGACTCGAACCCCGGACCCGCTGATTAAGAGTCAGCTGCTCTAACCAACTGAGCTAACGGCGCCTGCTGACCTGGAGAACTTTACCCGATCTGCGGGAGTGCTCCTGACCAATTCCTTTCCGGTACGGCCTGTCGGATGGTCGTTTTGTCCCTTTAATCAGTCACCATGGCATACGCCGGGAATGTTGATCTATGGAAGATCTGGACGACTGCCGAAGGGAAGAGGAGTCGCATGACTGTGCCGGTCTTCGAGGAGTACGAACCCCCCGCCGACTGCGGCTGTCCGGGCTGTGCACGGCGCCGTCGTACGGCTGCGGCGCTGCCCGTGCGCCACGGCGGCCACCCCGCCGCGCACGGCGCGCGACGGGCGCTGGTCATGGTCACCGCGGCCGGGGTGGTCCTGTCCTGCGGGGCGGGCCAGGCCGCCGCGACCGCCGCCGCACGGGGCGCGCGCGCCGATACGGCGGTGGACCCCCAGCCGGGCAGCCCGCAGGGCACGGTGGGCCCCTTGAGCGGCAGCGGAGCCTCGGGGCCGCCCTCCACCCCGGACACCACGCAGCGCACGACGACACGTACCGACATCATCAGCCGCGCCCAGAAATGGGTGACGGCGAAGGTCCCGTACAACATGGCGGCTTACTGGTCGGACGGCTACCGCCAGGACTGCTCGGGCTTCGTGTCGATGGCGTGGAACCTCGGTACGAACGAGTGGACCGGCAGCCTCGCCGCCTTCGGCACGAAGATCGCCCGGGCCGATCTGGAGCCCGGCGACATCCTCCTCTTCCACAACCTCGCGGACCCCTCGGTGGGGTCGCACGTCACGGTCTTCGGCGGCTGGACCGACCACACGCACACCCACTACCTCGCGTACGAGCAGACCAGTCCGCACGCGAGGAAGGCGACGACGCCGATGGCGTACTGGAGCAACTCCTCCAAGTACGTCGCCTACCGCTACAAGGGGATCGTCAGCGGCACGAGCGGCAGCGGTTCGGTCACCGCGTTCCCCGGGGCCGCGAAGTTCGGCCCCGGGAAGAACAACGCGCACGTGACCCGGCTCGGGCAGCTGCTCATCGCCCAGGGCGGCAAGCGCTTCTACACGGCGGGCGCCGGGCCGCGCTGGAGCGACGCGGACAAGCGGGCGACGCAGGCGTTCCAGCTGGCACAGGGGTGGAAGGGCAAGGAGGCGGACGGCCTCCCGGGCCCCGGCACCTGGAGCCTGCTGATCAAGGGCACCGGCCACCGGATCCCCGCCGCCGGGACCGGCAGCACCCAGGGCGGGACCGCGGCGTACCCGGGGAAGAGCTTCTTCGCCTCCGGGCAGTCCAACGACCACGTCCGGAAGCTCGGCGCCCAGCTCGTGAAGAAGGGGTACGGCGCGCACTACCTGACGGGCCCCGGCCCGCGCTGGACGGAGGCCGACCGCCGCAACGTCGAGGCGTTCCAGCGCGCCCAGGGCTGGAGCGGGAGTGCGGCCGACGGCTATCCGGGGCCGGAGACATGGCGGCGGCTCTTCGCGTGACGGCTGAAGTGACGGAACGGACATGACGGAGGCGGGAATGCGATCCACGGAGAACGTGCGGGGCGAGTGGGACGAGCTGGGCGAGCGGGACACGCGGGTGATCGTGCCGGGGCCCGGCACCGGGCCCGGCACGGGGGACGCGTCGGGGCAGGCGGTGACGCAGAACCGTGGGGCCCGGCTCCCGGAGCCGGGCGCGGTGGCGGACTCCGCGGTCGATGCGGTGCCCGTGGTGGGGGTGTCCGATGTGGTGCCGGTGGGGGTGCCGGGCGTGCTGCCCGTGGTGGGCGATCCCCCCGGCCCGGAGGACGAGTACATCCCGGCCGACCTGGGCCGGCCCTGGACGCGGTGGCCGTGGTCGGCCCCGCCGCCCCGGTGGAACTCGACCTGGACCTGGGCGCGGCGCCGGAAACCGGCCCGCATGCGCCGGCCCCGGACCCGGATCCCGAACCGGCCCCGCTGTCGGCGGAGCCGGTGCTGTGGGGGGCGGTGCGTGGTCCGGAGCCGTTGCCGGCGGAACCCGGGCGGGCCGCGGTGACCGACGTGGTGAACGACGTGGTGAACGACGCGCTGCCGGGGGCGGTGCGTGACGCGGAACCTCCGGCTGCGGAGCCCGTGGGGCCCGCAGAGCCCATGGAGTCGGTGGAGCCCGCGGAGCCCGTGGATTCCGCGGAGCTTGCAGAGTCCGTGAAGTTCGTGGAGCCTGCGGCCCCGGGTCCCCGGAGGACCGCGCCCGGCGCGCCCCGCGTGTCGGTCGACGAGGAGCGCGCCCCGGTGGCGCTCGCCGTCGGTGCCGCGGACCCGGTCGCCTGGTGGGGTGCCGGGCGGCGGCAGCCCGTCATCGCCACCGAGACCACCGCGACCATCCCCGTGCACCTGCTCTTCCGTGACGACCCCGGCATCACGGCCGCAGGTCCGGGCGGCGCCTCCGCGGGGACCTCCGCCGGTGCCTCCGCCGGGACCGGCCCGGCCCGGCGCTCCGGTGACCGCCGCCCGCCGATGCCGCGGTCGCCCCAGGTGCAGGCTCCCACCCGGCCCTCGCCCCTCGCCGACCCCCGGATCGCCGAGCGGCCCGGCCCCGTGCTGCCCGGCTGGGCGGCACTGTTCACGGCGGCAACCGGAGTGGCCGCAGGGCTGGCCCTGCTCTGGTGGCAGGGCGCGCTGCCCGCCGCGGTGACCGGCCGGATCGGACTCGGGGCGCGCCCCGACAACGGCATCGGGTCCTTGGCCTGGGCGCTGCTCGGTCTCCTGGTGGCCGTGGTGCTGTTCACCTGCTGCGGTCTGGGGCGGGGCCGGGCCGGTCACGCCTCGGTGCTGACGCTCTTCGGTGACTACCGGGGGAGCGTCCGGCGCACCGGCCTCCTCTGGATCTCCCCGCTGCTGAGGCGCCGCCGTGTCGACGTACGCCTGCGGCACTGGCGCAGCGAGCCGCTGCCCGCCGTGGACGCCAGTGGCACCGCGCTGCGCGTCCAGGTCCTCGTCGTCTGGCGGGTGAGGGACACCGCCCGCGCCACGCTCGGCGTCGCGGACCACGAGCGCTATCTGCGCGACCAGGTGGAGGCGGCCCTGGCCCGGGTCCTCTCGCAACTGCCCGCCGACGCCTTCCACGAGGACACCCACACCCTGCGCGACGCGGAGGCGGTGGGCGACGCGCTGACCCGGGTGCTGAAGGCGGACTGCGTGCCCGTGGGCGTCGAGGTGTACTCGGCGCAGCCGACCGGTATCGAGTACGCCCCCGAGATCGCCGCGGCGATGCAGCGGTGCCGGGTCGCGGCCATCGACGCGAAGCACCGGGACGGGGTGCTGACCTCCGTGGTCGATGCCGTGGACGACACGGTCGGCAGGCTGACGGCACGCGGCATCGTCGAGCTCGACGCCTACGAACACAAGGCCCTGGTCAGGGATCTGACGGTGGCTTTCTACACCGGACGCGGCAGCGGAGAAGGGGTCTGAACGCCTCCGGTCGCAGGGGAACGGGCGCCGAAACCCGATCCACATTGGTCTGGACATGTTCATGCCGTGTCAATAATCTGGACTTGGTCTAGACCGCACGAACGATGCGCGCAGCACGGCTCGGATCATCCCCAGAACATCCCCCACGTTCTCGAGGAGCGACACAGCATGCGGAAAAGGGCAAGCGCGGCCGTCATCGGCCTGGCGATAGCGGGCGTCTCCATGTTCGCCACCGGCAGTGCCAGCAGTCACGGCTACACGGATTCCCCCATCAGCCGGCAGAAGCTCTGCGCCAACGGCACCGTCGCCAACTGCGGCAACATCCAGTGGGAGCCGCAGAGCGTCGAGGGCCCCAAGGGCTTCCCGGCGGCAGGACCGGCGGACGGCAAGATCTGCTCCGGCGGGAACAGTCAGTTCGCCCAGCTCGACGACCCGCGCGGTGGCGCCTGGCCCGCCACCAAGGTCACCGCCGGGCAGGGCTACAGCTTCCGCTGGCAGTTCACCGCCCGGCACTCCACGAGCGACTTCCGCTACTACATCACCAAGAACGGCTGGGACTCCAGCAAGCCGCTCACCAGGGCCGCCCTGGAATCGCAGCCCTTCATGACGGTGCCGTACGGCAACCAGCAGCCCCCGGCGACGCTGACGCACCAGGGCTCGATGCCCACCCAGAAGACCGGTAAGCACATCGTCCTGGCCGTCTGGAACGTCGCGGACACCACCAACGCGTTCTACGCGTGCTCCGACGTGCAGTTCTGACAGTACCGGCACGGCACAACGCACAGTGGGCGGTCTCCCGAAGGAGACCGCCCACTGTGGTGTCTGTGCGCCGTCAGGGACTCGAACCCCGGACCCGCTGATTAAGAGTCAGCTGCTCTAACCAACTGAGCTAACGGCGCCTGCTGACTCGAAAATAATACCTGGTCCTCGGGGGTGGTGATGACACGCGCCCGCTCCCTGCCGTGTGGCCCCGGCCACTGCCTTCCGTTCGGCCCTCCACGTGGCTCGCGGGCCCCTCGCGCAGCAAAAGTCACTTTCTTTCGTAAGTGATCTTCATTTTTGCGTAGCTCTTTGTAGGGTGAGCTCCGTGACGAAACGACGACTTTCTCAGGTGGCCGAGTACGCGGGTGTCAGCGTGGCGACGGTCGGCCGCGTCCTCAACGGCAGCCCCGATGTGGCGAGCACGACCCGCGAAGCGGTGCTGAGCGCACTGGACGTCTGCGGGATCGAACGGCCGAGCCGCTACCGGGCCGAGCGCGCCGCGCTGATCGGCCTGGTCGTGCCCGACCTGCAGAACCCGATCTTCTCCGCGTTCGCCGAGGCTCTGTGCGGGCTGCTGAACAAGCGCGGCCTCATACCCGTGCTCTGCACCAGGACCGCCGACGGCGTCTCCGAGGCGCACTACATCGAGATGCTGCTGAAGCAGAACATCGGCGGCATCGTCTTCATCGGGGCGAGCTACGCCGACGCCGGCCCCGAACACGGCCGTGCCCTGCGTGAACGCAAGGTCCCGATGGTGCTGCTCAACGCCGCCGACGAGAACGCGGGTGTCGCTCAGGTCAGGGTTGACGACACGCTGGCCGCCGACCAGGCGCTGACCCACCTCGCGGCGCTGGGGCACGAACGGATCGGCATGGTCCTCGGTCCGGTGGGGCACGTCCCCTCGGCCCGGAAGCTCGCCGGCTTCGCCGCCTTCTGCGCGCGCCGCGGTATCGCCGCGGACGAGTGGCGGCGGCTGGTGGCGCACGCGCTCTTCACGATGGAGGGCGGTGCCACCGCGCTGCCGCGCCTCCTGGCGGAGGGGGTCACCGGAATCGTTTGCGCCAGCGACGCCCTCGCGCTCGGGGTGATCCGGGGCGCCCGCAGGCAGGGGGTGTCCGTGCCCCAGGACCTCTCGGTGGTCGGGTTCGACGATTCGCCGTTCATGGTGGCCACGGACCCGCCGCTGACCACCGCCCGGCAGCCGATCCAGGCGATGGCCTCGGCGGTCGTGTCCTCGCTGGTGGCACAGATCGACGGCCACGCGGGTGCGAACGAGCTTCTGATGTTCGACACCGAACTGATCGTCCGGAGGTCCACCGCCGCCCGGCCGCACTGAGTGACCCGGGCGGGTGCCGTGTTTCTTGCACAAGCCGCTGAGATTACTTTCTTGCGTAGATGCATTGACTTCTTGCGTAACGGGCTTCTACCTTCGGCGCAGCTCAGTGCGCGGGGTCCGACAACCCCGTGGCGGACCTCCAGGAAGGCACGATCCCCATGGTTGGCATGCCCGGCATCAGCAGACGTCAGGTCCTCGGTTCGGCGACAGCCGTCGCTCTCTCCCTCGCCCTCACGGCGTGCGGCGGCTCCGGCTCCTCGCCGTCCGGGAAGGACGAGAACGGCGTGGTCACGATCAGCGTCAACGGCATGCCCGCCAAGACCCAGGCACTGGACCGCCAGAACTTCATGGAGGACGTCAAGGCCTTCGAGAAGGGCCACCCGAAGATCAGGATCGACGCCCGCGAGGGCCAGATGGACCCGAAGACCTTCGCGGCCAAGCTCGCGGGCGGCCAGCTGGAGGACGTGTACTACGTCTACTTCACCGACCCGGCCGGACTCATCCAGCGGCGTCAGGCCGCCGACATCAGCGAGTACGTCGCGGACGTGCCGTTCCACAAGGACATCGACCCCGCGCTGATGAAGGTGTTCAAGGACGGCGAGGGCAAGACCTATGGACTGCCCACCGGCAACTACTCGCTCGGCCTGCTCTACAACCGGTCCCTGTTCGCCAAGGCCGGACTCGACCCCGACAAGCCGCCGGCCACCTGGGAAGAGGTCCGCACCGCCGCGAAGAAGATCAGCTCCCTCGGTGACGGCACGGTCGGTTACGCGGACTACAGCAAGAACAACCAGGGCGGCTGGCACCTCACCTCGTGGATCTACTCCATGGGCGGTGACGTGGCCGCACGGCAGGACGGCAGGTGGAGGGCCGCGTTCGACAGCGAGGCGGGGCGCAAGGCGCTCCAGGCCCTGCACGACATGCGGTGGACCGACAGGTCCATGGGCACCCGCCAGCTCCTGGAGATAGCCGACGTCCAGAAGATGATGGGCTCGGGCAAGCTGGGGATGTACATGGCCGGCCCTGACAACATCCCCACCATCGTCAAGCAGTTCGAGCGCGAGTACGAGGAGTACGGCCTGACCGCGCTGCCCGGCACGGCGACGCTCGGCGGCGGCGACGGCTTCATGTTCAACCCCAAGGCGTCCCCGGAGAAGATCAAGGCCGGGCTGCAGTGGGTCCAGTGGAAGTACCTGCGCAGCCCGGAGCGCGAAGCGGTGGACAGCGAGCGGGCCAAGAAGTCCGGTGTTCCGATCGGGCTGCCGCAGCCCCGGCTCTTCGCGGGAGACACGCAGGCGGAGATCGACAGGATCCACGGCCGGTACGCCAACACCCCGGTCGAGAACTACCAGCCCTTCATCGAGCGGAACGCCCAGGTGGAGACCAAGGTCGAGCCGCCCAACGCCCAGCAGCTCTACACGATCCTCGACGGTGTCATGCAGTCGGTGCTGACCAAGGAGGACGCCGACCTCGACGCCCTGCTGGCCGAGGCCGCCAAGAAGGCCGACACCGTCCTCGCCTCGGTGAAGTGACGTGACGATGTCCGTCCAGCCGCTCTCCGACGCCGCGGAGAAGACCGCCGGGGACGACGGCCCCCGGCGGTCAGGGCCCCGGCCCCGCAGGGGGGCCGCGATCCTGAACCCCCGGATCCGCAGGGCCGTGCGCGAGAACCTGGTCGCGTACCTCTTCCTCGCGGCGGGAGTGCTCTGCTTCGCGCTCTTCTCCTGGTACCCGATCGTGCGCGGGGCCCTGCTCGGCTTCCAGCAGGTCACCTTCGCCGAACCAGCCCGCTGGGTGGGCCTGGACAACTTCCGGCGCCTGTTCGACGACCCGCTGTTCCTGACCGCCTGGCAGAACACCGGATACTTCACCCTGCTCGCCCTCGTGTTCGGCTTCGCCGCACCCTTCGCCACCGCGGTCGTCCTGAACGAACTGCGGCACGGGCGGTCGTATCTGCGTATGACCGTCTACCTGCCGGTGATGCTGCCGCCGATCGTCACCATGCTGCTCTGGCGCCAGTTCTACGACCCGGGCCCCGGCCTGTTCAACAGCGTGCTGGAGGTCTTCCGGCTGCCGGCCCAGCAGTGGCTGGAGTCGGAGAACCTCGCGATGGTGTCCCTGGTCCTCGTCTCCACCTGGGCCAACATGGGCACCACCACCCTGATCTACCTGGCGGCGCTCGGCGGCATCCCCGGCGAGCTGTACGAGGCGGCCGAGCTCGACGGCGCTTCGGTCCGGCAGAGGCTCTGGCACGTCACGATCCCGCAGATGCGCTTCATCCTGATGATCACCCTGCTTCTCCAGGTCATCGGCACCATGCAGGTGTTCGTCGAACCCTTCGTCCTCACCGGCGGGGGACCCGATGACGCCACCGTCACCGTGCTCCTGCTCCTCTACCGCTACGCCTTCGTCTACAACGACTTCGGCCTGGCCAGCGCCATGAGCACGCTGCTCTTCGTGGTGCTCGGCCTCTTCTCCGTCGTCTATCTGCGCCTGACCCGGAGCAAGGGCTGAGAGGAACTGCTGCCATGGCTGCCGAAACTCCCGTACGCACACTGATCGCGCCCGCCGAGATGAACCGGCGCACAGGCCGGTTCCTCTACCGCTTCGTGCTCGTCGCCACCTTGACCGGCTTCACGGTCGCCTTCGTCTTCCCGCTCTACTGGATGACGACGGGAGCGGTGAAGTCGTCGTCCGAGCTCGCCGACCAGAACCTCAGCCTGTTCCCCCGGAGCTGGCACCCCGAGAGCTACGCCGACGCCTGGACGAACGTCGGCCTCGGCCAGTTCTTCCTCAACACACTGCTGCTGGCCTTCGGGGCCTGGCTCACACAGCTGCTGATCGACGTGTCCGCCGCCTACGCCCTGTCCAAGCTCCGGCCCGTGCTCGGCAACGTCGTCCTCGGCATGATGCTGGCGACCCTGATGCTCCCGGTGTCGGCGCTGCTCGTGCCGACCTATCTGACCGTCGTCGACGTGCCGCTCTTCCACGTCAACCTGATCAACACGCCCTTCGCCATCTGGCTGCCGGCGGCCGCCAACGCCTTCAACATCTTCATCCTGAAGAGGTTCTTCGACCAGATTCCCGTCGAACTCCTGGATTCGGCGCGGATCGACGGGGCCGGCACGCTCCGGGTCCTGATCTCGGTCGTCCTGCCGCTCTCCCGGCCGGTGCTCGCCGTCGTGTCGATCTTCGCGGTCGTCGGGGTCTGGAAGGACTTCCTCTGGCCGATGCTCGTCCTCCCCGACGAGGCGAAGCAGCCCATCACCGTCGCGCTCAACCGGCTCTCGGAGTTCATGCCGGCCAACCAGCTGCTGGCCGGGATGGTCATGGCGAGCATCCCCCTGCTCGTCCTCTTCCTGATCTTCCAGCGCCACATCATCGCGGGTCTCACCGCGGGCAGCCTCAAGGGCTGACCCACCACCCTCAAGGGAAGGACACACAGCCGTGTCTCCTGCACCAAGGAAGCGCTCCCGAGCCGCAGCGCGGTTCATATACCCCGTACTCCTCTCCCTCCTCGGCACCGTCCTGTACGGGACGGCGGCGCAGGCGGCGACCGTCACCCTGGAAGCCGAGTCGGGCCGGCTGTCGGGCGGCGCCGCCGTCTCCACCGACCACAGCGGCTACACGGGAACCGGTTTCGTCGGTGGCTTCACCGATGCCAACAAGGGCTCCGCGTCCGTGTCCTTCGGGGTGACGGCGGAGACCGCGGGGGCCGGTTCGGTGTCGCTGCGGTACGCGAACGGCACCGGTGCGACGATGACGCTGAGCCTGTACGTCAACGGGGCCAAGGTCCGTCAGGTCGGTCTCCCGGCGACGGCGAACTGGGACACCTGGGCGACACACCAGGAGGCGGTGACGTACGCGAAGGGCGCCAACACCGTCGCGTGGACGTTCACCACCGCCGACAGCGGCAACGTCAACATCGACAACGCCACCCCGGCCACCCCCACCACGCCCACCGACCCGGGCGGCCCCACCACCCTGACCCACCAGGCCGAGGACGCCTTCGTGTCCGGCGGCCCGGCGAAGGCCACCACCGCCTCCGGCTACGAGGGCAGCGCCTACCTCTCCGGCTTCACCGCCACCGGTGCCCGGGCCGTCTTCGCGGTCAACGCCCCCGGCGCGGCGACGTACCCGCTGACCGTGCGCTACCGCACCCCGGACGCGGCCGCGTCCACCGTCACCCTGCTCGCCAACGGCACCACCGTCCGCCGGGTGACCCTGCCCGGCACCGGCGGCGCCTGGAAGAGCGCGGCTACCGACGTCCCACTGCGCGCCGCGCTCAACCACGTCAGCCTGCGCACCGCGGCCGGGGACAACGGCACCCTCCAGCTCGACGGCATCGGAGTCACCGGCTCCACGCCCAACAGCGCCCGGGGCGCGACCCTCCCGTACACCACGTACGAGGCCGAGAGCGGCAGCACCAACGCCACGACCATCGGACCCGACCGCACCTATCTCACCGTCCCGTCCGAGTCGTCCGGCCGCAAGGCCGTCGTGCTGGACGCCACCGGCGAGTACGTGCAGTTCACGCTGACCGAGCCCGCCAACGCGCTGACCCTGCGCTACTCGGTCCCGGACAACGCGGCCGGCACCGGTATCGACACCACGCTCAGCGTCTACGCCGACGGCACCCAGCTCCGCGACCTGTCCCTCAGTTCGAAGTACAGCTGGGTCTACGGCAGTTATCCCTACGGCAACGACCCGTCCCAGGGGGCGGGCCACCACTTCTTCGACGAGACCCGCACCCTGCTGACCGCCGGGCTGCCTGCCGGAACCGTGCTGAAATTCCAGAAGGACGCCGGCGACACCGCCGCCTCCTACACCCTGGACCTCGTCGAGACCGAGACCGCGCCGGGTGCCCTGACCATGCCGGCCACCGGCTTCGTCTCCGCCACCACTCTCGGAGTCACCCCGGACGACTCCACCGACGACACCGGTGCCCTCAACACCGCCGTAGCCACCGCCACTTCGCAGGGCAAGGGGCTCTGGCTGCCCGCCGGGACGTACAACATCTCCGGGCACGTCGACCTCGCGGGAGCGGACCTGCGGGGCGCCGGGCAGTGGCACACCGTGCTCCGTGGCAGGAACGGCAAGGGCGGGCTCTTCGGACGCGGCGGCACCAGCAACGTCCAGGACCTGATGATCGCCGGTGACGTCTCCTACCGCGACGACGCCAACTTCGACGCGGCGGTCGAGGGTGACTTCGGCAAGGGGTCCACCCTGACGAACCTCTGGATCCAGCACACCAAGGTCGGCCTCTGGACCGACGCCCCGACCGACGGTCTGTACGCCTCCGGGCTCCGCATCCGCGACACCTTCGCGGACGGCGTCAACCTCCACAAGGGCACCAGGGCGACCGAGGTGTCCCAGAGCAGCGTCCGCAACACCGGTGACGACGGGCTCGCGATGTACTCCGAGGCCCAGGCCGTCACGGACAGCGCGTTCCGCTTCAACACGGTGCAGCTCCCGATGCTGGCCAACACCGTCGGCGTCTACGGCGGCCACGGCAACCGGGTCGAGGACAACCTCCTGGCCGACACGGTGACGGGCTCCTCGGGCATCGCCATCAGCAGCCGGTTCGCCCCGGTGCCCTTCAGCGGGACGACCTCCGTGCAGCGCAACACCCTGACCCGCACCGGCGGCTACGAACCCAACTGGCAGAGCGAGCTCGGCGCCCTGTGGATCTACGCCGACTCCTCCGACATCACCGCGCCCGTCCTCGTCAAGGACAACGAGATCCTCGACAGCACCTACAGCGGGCTGCTCATCTCCTGGCAGAAGAACGTCGGCGCGCTCACCGTCGACGGCCTGAAGATCGACAAGGCCGGTTCCCACGGCATCGAGATCAACTCCGCGGGCGCCGGAACGTTCTCCGGCGTCACCGTCGCCGGCGCCGCCGCCGGCGGCCTCTCCAGCACGGGTGGCTTCACGATCACCCGGGGCACCGGCAACACCGGCTGGTAGCCCGAACGGTGCGGGCCCGCCCCTGACCTGCGGGCCCGCACCACCACATACAAACAGAGCAAGGAGCTTCAGTGACCACCCACTGGTGGCGGCACGCCGCGATCTACCAGATCTACGTACGCAGTTTCGCGGACGGTGACGGGGACGGCACCGGTGATCTCGCCGGGGTCCGCAGCCGCCTCCCGTACCTGCGGGAGCTCGGCGTCGACGCCCTGTGGTTCAACCCCTGGTACACCTCACCCATGGCCGACGGCGGCTACGACGTGGCGGACTACCGCGACGTCGACCCGCTGTTCGGCACCCTCGCAGAGGCCGAGGAACTCATCACCCGGGCGCACGAGCACGGTCTGCGGGTCCTGATCGACCTGGTGCCCAACCACTGTTCCGACCAGCACGTCTGGTTCCGTGAGGCGCTTGCCGCGGGGCCCGGATCCCCCGAGCGCGAACGCTTCTGGTTCGTCCCCGGGAAGGGGGAGGCGGGCGAACTGCCCCCCAACGACTGGACCTCCTACTTCGGCGGCAGCGCGTGGACCCGGGTGACCGAGGCCGACGGAAGCGCCGGGCCCTGGTACCTGCACATGTTCGCGCCCGAACAGCCCGACCTGAACTGGGAGCACCCCGAGGTCCGTGCCGAGTTCGAGGACGTCCTGCGCTTCTGGCTGGACCGGGGTGTCGACGGCTTCCGTATCGACGTCGCCCACGGCCTGGCGAAGAAGCCCGGCCTGCCCGACGTCGGTCCGGACCCGGACATCACGGACCTCCCCTACCAGGACTGCGACGCGGTGCACGACATCTACCGCTCATGGCGCAAGATTCTCGACTCCTACGACGGCGAGCGCACCTTCGTCGGTGAGGTCTGGCTGCCGACCCCTGAGCAGTCGGCACGTTATCTGCGCCCCGACGAGCTGCACTCGGCGTTCAACTTCGACTTCCTGTGCTGCGCGTGGGAGGCCGACGCGCTGCGCCGGGTCATCGAGGAGACCCTGGCCGGGCATGCTCCGGTGGGGGCTCCGCCCACCTGGGTGCTCTCCAACCACGACACCATCCGCCACGTCACACGGTACGGACGGGAGGACACCTCCTTCGACATGGGTGACAAGCGGCTGCTCGACCCGAGCGATCCGGTGCTCGGCCGCCGCCGGGCCAGGGCGGCCGCGCTGCTGACGCTGTCCCTGCCGGGCGGGGTGTACGTGTACCAGGGTGACGAACTGGGCCTGCCCGAGGTGCAGGACCTGCCCGACCACCTGATCCAGGACCCCACCTACGTGCGGTCGGGCGGGACGGACCGGGGGCGGGACGGGTGCCGGGTGCCGTTGCCGTGGAGCGGGTCCGGGCCCTCGCTGGGCTTCTCGCCCGAGGCATCCGAGGCGTCCGGGGCGACCCCCTGGCTCCCGCAGCCGGCGGCCTGGTCCGAACTGAGCGTGGCGTCCCAGCAGACCGACCCGGAGTCCTTCCTGAGCCTCTACCGCTCCGCGCTGGCCCTGCGCCGGGACCGCCTGGCCGGCATGGCGGAGTCGCTGACCTGGGTGGACGCACAGCCCGGGACGGTGTGCTTCGACCGGGAGGACGGCTTCCGCTGCCTGCTCAACGCGTCGGCGACGGCGGTGCCGCTACCGGAGGGCGCGCGGGTCCTGCTCGCCAGCGGCCCGCTCCCGGACGGCGCTGTGCCCCCGGACACGGCGGTCTGGCTTTCCCTCTGACAGGAGGGCGCCCTTCCCGGCGGGGACCAGGGGCGAGGCGTTCCGGTCACCCGGAACGCCTCGCCCCTGGTCCCGCGTCAGAGCGCCAGCGACAGCAGCACCGGCGCCGCGCGCCGGTTCAGGGTGTCCGCGGCGGCGCGCAGCCGGTGCGCGTGCTCGATCGGCAGGGACAGCGCCAGGCACCCGGCCGACGAGCCCGCCGTCAGCGGGACCGCCGCGCACACCGTGCCCACGGCGTACTCCTGGAGGTCGAGCACCGGAACCGTCGCCGGCTGGCTGTCCAGCTTCGAGAAGAGCACCTTCTCGCTCGTGATCGTCCGGGAGGTCAGCCGTGCGATCCGGTGCCGGGCCATGTGGTCGCGGCGGCCGTTCTGGTCGAGCTGTGTCAGCAGGCACTTGCCGATCGCGCTGGCGTGGGCCGCCGAGCGGAAGTCGACCCACTCGTTGACGGCGGGCGTGCGCGGGCCGTCGGCGACCTGCGTGATCCGGATCTCCCCGTCCACGTAGCGGCTGACGTAGACCGCCGCGCCGACCGAGTCCCGCAGCTGCACCAGCGTCTGCTGGAGCTTCGCCTCCAGGGCCCGCCTGCGTGCGGTGCCGGAGCCCAGCTCCAGGAGCGAGGGCCCGACGACGTACGCGCCGTCGGCGATCTGCTCGACGTATTCCTCGCGGCGCAGTGTCAGCAGCAGAGGGGCGAGATGCCCGGCGGGCAGGCCGGTCTCCCGGGAGATGCGGGCCGCCGTCACCCCGTCGCCGTGCGTGGACACCGACTCCAGCACCCGCAGGGCGTACTGCACCGAAAGGAATGGCGCCTTCGGCTCGGGCTTCAACGCCACGGTTCCCCCTCCAGGGCCTCTACCAGGTTGTGACCGCAAGCTCACGACCCACGATAGTCGCCAAATGGCCGAATTACAGGCCCTGTAGCGGAGTTGGCGGTGCGCCCCGGCCCGGTCAGCAGGGGCGCACCCGCTTGGCATATGCCAACGTCATGAGCGGTATGTCAAAGGCAAGGTCACAGCACCGCGTTGAGGAACTCGCGCGTACGTTCGTGTTCGGGGTCGGTGAATATTTTTTCCGGCGAACCGGACTCCACGACCCGCCCCGCGTCGAACATCAGGACCGTCTCCGACACGTCCCGGGCGAAGTTCATCTCGTGGGTCACGCAGAGCATCGTGATGTCGGTGGTCCTGGCGATGTCGCCCAGCAGGTCCAGCACCCCGGCCACGAGTTCGGGGTCCAGCGCCGACGTCACCTCGTCGAGCAGCAGGATCTCCGGCCGCATGGCCAGCGCGCGGGCGATGGCGACGCGCTGCTGCTGGCCGCCGGAGAGCTGGGAGGGGTGGGCGTCGACCTTCCCGGAGAGCCCGACCAGGTCGAGCAGTTCCCGGGCCCGCGACTCGGCCTCGTCCTTGTCCATGCCGAGGACGTTGACCGGTGCCTCGGTGATGTTCTGGAGGACCTTCATGTTCGGGAAGAGATTGAACTGCTGGAAGACCATCCCGATCTTCTTCCGGGACTCGCGCAGCTCCTTCTCGCCCGCGGGTTTCAGCGAACCGTCCGGCCTGCGTACGTGCGAGAGGGGTGAACCGTCCACCCAGATCACGCCGTCGCTGACCTTCTCCAGCGTCATCAGCAGCCGCAGGATGGTGGTCTTGCCCGAGCCGCTGGGCCCGATCAGGGTGACGTGCTCGCCGCGCCGCACGCTGAAGTCCAGCTCGTCCAGGACCACGTGGTCGCCGTAGCGCTTGACGACCCTGTCGAACCGGACGAGCGGCTCGACACCGGTGAGCAGGGGATCCCCGGCCGCGTCGGCGATCTTCTCCAGGGGGGCGGGTTCAGTGGCCAAGGCGCTTCTCCAGCTTTCTCATCAGCAGCGACGTGGGGTAGCTCGCGACCAGGAAGACCAGTCCGGCGAGTGTGAATGCCTCGGTGTAGGCGAAGTGGTCGGCGCCGTAACTGCGGGCCTCGAAGACCATCTCGTGCACCGTGATCACGGCGAGGAACGGGGTCTCCTTGAACATCGAGATCGCGTAGTTGCCGAGGGCCGGAAGTACGTTGCGCACCGCCTGCGGCAGGATGACCGCCTGCCACGTCCGGCGGGGCGACATCGAGAGTGCCCGGCAGGCCTCCCACTGGCCCTTCGGTACGCCGTCGATCCCGGCCCTGTACACCTCGGAGGTGTAGGTGGCGTAGTGGATGCCCAGGACCACGATGCCGATCGTCAGCGGCTCGACGGAGGTGAAGAGGGCCGCCGCGCCGACCAGCTGGACGAGCAGCGGGGTGGCGCGCACGAACTCCATCACCGCCTTCACCGGCACCGTCACGAACCGGGAGGGCGCGCGGCCGGCCACCGCGATGGCGAGCCCGAGCACCGCCGCCACGAGCGTGCCGAGCACGGTGGCGAGCAGGGTGACCCGGAATCCTTCGAGCAGCAGGGGGAGGGCGTCGCCGGCGGCGTCCCAGTCGAACGTCTGGTTCACCGGGTACCTCCGGTGGTGGTGACGGCTTCAGCCGTGCGGGTCCTGAGCAGGCTGCGCCCGCCGGTGTGGAGGCCGAGCCGGCGCTTGGCCGACCGCTCCAGCAGGTTCATCAGCAGGGTCAGCGTGTAGGCGAGCACGAAGTACACGGCCAGCAGCAGCAGATACGCGGTGAGGGTCTCACCGGTGAGGCTGCGGATGTGCTCGATCGTGGTCATGAAGTCGGCGGCGGAGATCAGCCACAGCAGCGGTGTGCACTTCAGCAGCTGGATCAGCAGGTTGGTGAAGGGCGGGATCATCTGCACCCAGGCCTGCGGCAGGATCACCTTCCGCATCCGGTGCAGCGGCGTCATGTTCAGCGCCACCGCCGCCTCGTACTGGGCGCGGGGCACGGAGTTGATCGCGCCGCGCACGATCTCGGAGCCGTACGCCCCGTAGTTCAGGCCGAACGCGACGACACCGCAGAGCAGCGGGGTCAGTTCGTAGCCCGTCAGCTGGGGCATGGCGTAGTAGAGCCAGAACAGCTGGATGTACAGCGAGGTGCCGCGGAAGAACTCCACGACGGTCCGGGAGACCCCGCGCACCAGCAGCAGCCCGCTTCCGGCCGCCAGGCCCAGGGTGAACGACAGGAGCAGGGCCAGCAGGGAGCCCAGGACGGTGGCCTGGACCGTCACCCACAGGCCGGCGCCGACCTGGGGCAGTTCGTCGAGAAGCGTGGAGAAGAAGTCGCTCATACGGTGTGGTCCGCCCTTGTCAGCCCTTGCACAGGTCGGCCGTCTTGAGTGTGGCCGGCGGGATCTCGGTGGCGCCGAAGCCGTAGTCCTGGAGCAGTCCGACGTAACGCGACCTGTCCGAGACGATCTTCTTGAGCTCCCGGTTGAAGGAGTCGCGCAGGTCCTCGTTGCCCTGGCGGAAGACCGCGCCGCCCGGGGAGAACTGCTGCTTGCCGTCCAGCTCGGGGACGAACGCCTCGGTGACCTCGGTGTCCGGGTTGGTCTTCGCGAGCCAGCGCAGCGAGATACCGGTGAGCAGGAAGGCGTCGATCCGGCCGCCCTTGACGGCGTCCGCGCCGTCCTGGGGCTTCTGCAGCGTCTTGATCTTCCCCTCGGCGATGCCCGCGCCCTTGGCGTACGAGCCCTCGACCGCACCGGACATCACGCCGACGGTGATCCCCGCCGCCTTCGCGGACGCCAGGTCGGTGACCTTCTTCGGGTTGCCCTTCTTCACCATCAGGGCGGTGGGGGAGATGAACTCCGGCTCCGAGAAGAGGGCGTTGGCGCACCGCTCGGGTGTGATCGCCATGCCCGCGCTGACCACGTCGTACTTGCCTGCCTGGAGGCCGGGGATCAGGCCGTCCCACTCCGAGAGCGTGGGCTTCAGCTCGTCGACGCCGAGGGCCTTGAATATCTCCCGGTGCAGTGTGGGGGCCTCACCCTTGAGCTCCTTGCCCTCCATGTAGCCGTACGGGGCCTCGTTGGCGTAGGCGACCCTGACGAAGCCCTGCTTGCGGAGCTTGTCGAGCGCGCCCTCACCGTCCGCGGCGCCGGCGTCGGTCTTGCTGCACGCGGAGAGCAGGCCGGGAACGACGAGCAGACCTCCGACAGCCGCGGATCGATTGAGGAAGCCTCGACGGGACAGGTGAGGGAAGTCAGCCATGGTTCGCAATCTCCTGGAGAAATCGGGGTGTCGAACGGTCCGGACAGGGTGAGCACCTGCCCGATCCGGGACGCCTATGCAGCAAGCGCTGCCATGTAACCGAACGGTGGCCGGAGGGTGACCTTCCCGTGTCTCGTCATGGGCGGAGGGCGACGGCCGGGTCGCAGGGTGTATTCCCGGACCGGTCCGCTTTCATGACTACCCGTTATGTCCGATCATCAGTCCGGGATATCGGTGGAAGGTACGTAACCACGCCTTATGTCCACCACGTTGGGCAAGGGCTCCCCGGATGACCAGAGTTCGTACATCGAGACGAACTGCTCGCCCAGCCGGTCGCGCCAGCCGGCCGTGTCGCCGCTCATGTGCGGGGAGACCAGCAGGCGGGGCACCTCCCAGAGAGGGCTGCGGGAGCCCAGCGGCTCCTCCTGGAACACGTCGAGCGCGGCGCCCGCGATCCACCGCCGGCGCAGGGCCTCGGCCAGGTCCTCCTCGACGGTGAGCGCGCCGCGCCCCACGTTGACGAAGTGCGCGGAGGGCTGGAGGAGCCCGAAGAAGCGGGCGTCGAACATGCCGCGCGTCGCGTCCGTCAGCGGGGCCGCGCCGATCACCCAGTCCGCTCCCGCCGCCAGCCGGTCCAGGTCCTCCACGCCGTGGATCGTGCGCCGCGCCGTCCGACCGACGAGTGCCACCTGGACGCCGAGGGCGTTCAGCAGCCGCATGATCTCCCGGCCGACGGGGCCCGCCCCGACCACCACGGCGCGGGTGCCGGCGAGCCCCCGGGTCTCCCGGTGGCCCCACCGGTGCTGCCGCTGGAGTTCCAGCGTGCGGGGGAGGTCCTTCGCGAAGGCGAGCACCAGCCCCGCGACGTACTCGGCGATCGGCAGCTCGAATACGCCCCGGGCGTTGGTGACGACGGTGGGGGAGGCGGCCAGCTCGGGACAGAGGAGCCGGTCCACCCCGGCACTCGCGGTGTGCACCCAGCGGGGACGGGGACCGTCGCCGGGCCAGGCCTCGCGGACCGCGTCGGAGGTGAAGTCCCAGACCAGCAGCACGTCCGCCCCGGGCAGCAGCCCGGCAAGCGTCCGCCCGTCGGCGTACCGGACGACGGCCCGGCCGGCCAGCCGGCCCAGGCGCGGCGGCGGGTCGGTGTCCAGGACGAGGATCACAGGAGCGGTCATCAGGAATGACCACGCTCGCACCGGGGCACACGCCCGTCAACAGGGCCTCCACCCCGTGGGAGAAACCGCAGGTCACGCCCGTTGCGGGCGACGGCAGGGGGCCGGAAGGGGAATACTTGTCCCAGCAGGGGCAGCGGTGGCGCGAGCGCCCGCGGGACATCCGGAACGCAGGGGAAGGATGGACATGACGACCGTAGGACTTCTCTACCCGGGCCATGCCGCGGAGGACGACTTCCCGCGGATCGAGGTCATGCTCGACAGCGACATCAGAGTGCCGCTCTTCCACACCGACATCGACGAGGACGCCCGCAGGGTCGAGAACCTCCGCGAGGCGGGCGCGCCCGACCGTCTGAGCGCCGGTGTCGAGGAACTGCGCATGGCGGGTGCCGAGTCGCTGGTCTGGGCCTGCTCGGGCGGCAGCTTCGCCTACGGCTGGGACGGGGCGCACGAGCAGGCGGCGGCGCTGGCCAGGGCCGCAGGGCTCCCCGCGTCCAGCTCGTCCGTCGCGTTCGTCCAGGCCGTGCGCGAGCTGGGCGCCTCCCGCGTCGCGGTCGCCGCCACCTACTCCGAGGACATCGCCGCGCTCTTCGCCGGCTTCCTGGAGTCCGGAGGCGTCGAGGTCACCGCCACCCGGGGCAGCGGCATCATCGGGGCGTCCGACGCCGCCGCCGCGGACGTGGAGCTCGTGAAGGAGCTCGCCGTGGCCGGCGACCACCCGGACGCCGAGGTGGTCCTGCTCCCCGACAACGCCCTGCACACCGCCGCGTACGTCCCCGAGCTGGAGGAACTCCTCGGCAAGCCGGTGCTCACCGCCAACCAGGTGGCCGTCTGGGAAGGCCTCCGGCTGGCCGAACGCCGCATCTGGGCACCCACCCTCGGCACGCTCTTCGCCACCCGGGAGCCCCCGCTGGGCGCCTCCGAGCCCCGGGGCATCGAGGTGCGGGAATAAGCGGAGCCATCCTCCTGTTTGCAATCTCCGGTACACAGACGTAGCACCGGAGAGGCCGAACACGTGGACGAGAACCGAGGCGACCAGATTCGCGGCACGAAGGGCGGTACGGCCTCCGTGCCCCTCTCCGTGCTCGACCTGGTGACCGTGGGCCAGGGCCGCACGGCCACCCAGGCCCTGCGCACCAGCGTGGACATCGCCAAGCTTGCCGAGAGCCGCGGTTTCCACCGCTTCTGGGTGGCCGAGCACCACTCCATGCCCGGTGTGGCCTCCTCGTCCCCAGCCGTGATCCTCGCGCACCTGGCCGCCCACACCGAGCGCATCAGGCTCGGCTCCGGCGGCGTGATGCTGCCCAACCACGCCCCGCTGGTGATCGCCGAGCAGTTCGGGACCCTGGAGGCGATGGCCCCCGGCCGCGTCGACCTCGGCCTCGGCCGGGCCCCCGGCACGGACGGCGCCACCGCCGCCGCCCTGCGCCGCACGGACCGGCTGAACGAGGGCGCCGACGACTTCCCGCAGCAGCTGGCCGAGCTGACCCGCTTCCTGGACGACGACTTCCCGGACGGGCACCCCTACGCCCGCATCCACGCCGTCCCCGGACCCGTGCAGGCCACCTCGCCCGGCGGCGTCCAGTCGCCCGCGCGCCCGCCCGTCTGGCTGCTGGGCTCCTCCGGCTTCAGCGCCCGGCTGGCCGGTGTCCTCGGACTGCCGTTCGCCTTCGCCCACCACTTCTCGGCCCGCAACACGGTGCCGGCCCTGGACCTGTACCGGGAGTCCTTCAAGCCCTCCGCGGTACTCGACGCCCCCTACGCACTCATCGGGGTCGCGGCACTGGCCGCCGACGACGAGCGCGAGGCCAGGCGCCAGGTGCTCACCGGTGCCCTGTCCATGGTCCGGCTGCGCACCGGACGCCCGGGTCTCGTGCCGAGCCCGGAGGAGGCGGAGGCGCACGACTTCAGCCCCATGGAGCGCGAGTTCGTCGACGGCTGGCTGAAGGACATCGTGCACGGCACGGCCGACGAGGTCCGCACGGGCCTGGACGACCTGGCCAAGCGCACCGGCGCGGACGAGCTGATGATCACGGCCAACGCACACGGTGGCGAGGCCCGGCTGCGTTCGTACGAGCTCATCGCCGACGCCTACGGTCTGCCCCGGGTGGACTGACCCGGTCAGCCCTCCGGAGGCCTGGCGCCGATCAGTTCGGCGATCCGCTCCGGGGCCACCGCACGTGAGTACAGCCACCCCTGCCCGGTGTCGCAGCCGATCCGTCGCAGCCGTTCCGCCTGGCCCGAGGTCTCCACGCACTCCGCGGTGACCGTCAGGCCCAGGCGGTGCGCCAGCTGCACCATGGCCTCGACGATCGTCTCGTCGGCCGGGCTGGGGTGGGCGCCGTCCTCGTAGCGGAACCCGCGCACGAAGGAGCCGTCGAGCTTGAGCACGGACACGGGCAGCCAGGCTCAGGTAGGCGAGGTTGGAGTAGCCCGTACCGAAGTCGTCGATCGCGATGCGGATGCCCATGTCGCTGAGTGCCTGGAGCACCCGCAGCGGCCGGCCCGGGGAACCCATGACGGCCGACTCGGTCAGCTCCAGTTGTAGCAGACCGGGTTCCAGGCCGGTCTCGGCCAGGATCTCCGCGACGTCGGCGACCAGATCCGAGTCCCAGAGCTGTCGCACGGCGACATTGACGCTGATGAACAGCGCCGGATCCTCCGGGTGTTCGAGCTGCCAGCTGCGGGCCTGTAGACAGGCGGTGCGCAGTACCCAGCGGCCGAGCTGGACGATGGTGCCGTCCTCCTCGGCGATCGGGACGAACCGGCTGGGAGCCAGCAGCCCGAACCGCGGGTGGTTCCAGCGGACGAGGGCCTCCACACCTCGTACGATCTCGTCCGCCATGCCGACCAGCGGCTGGTACTCCAGCGTGAACTCCCCGCGTTCGACGGCCGGGAGGAGCGTGGAGGAGAGCGCCTGCCGGGTCATCCGGTGGGCGTTGCGCTCGGGATCGAACAGGGTCCAGCGGGCCCGGCCGTCGGCCTTGGCCCAGTACAGCGTGGTGTCCGCCGCCTGCATCAGGGCGGTGGCCGAGGTACCGGCGGACGACCGCTCCACCACGCCGATCGACGCGGAGACCGACAGCCGGTGTCCGGACACCTCGAACGGCCGCTGGAGGGCGGCGAGGACCGAACGGGCGAGCTCCGTGAGCTGATGCGTCCCCGACGAGTCCTCGACGAGGATGGCGAACTCGTCACCACCCAGGCGTGCCACCAGATGGCCGCCGGTGCGGTGCCCGTCGGCCTCGGCGCAGTCGGTGAGCCGCCCGGCGACGGCGGCCAGCAACCGGTCGCCGGTGCGATGCCCCAGGGTGTCGTTGACCGCCTTGAAGCCGTCGATGTCCAGATAGCAGATGCCGATCCGGCCGGGTGCCGGCGGCGTCCCGTCCTGGGGCGGCAGGGTGTCCGGCGCCTGCGCGGCAGCCGGTGCCTCCAGGGCGCCCGCCAGCCGCTCGAAGAACAGAGTGCGGTTCGGCAGCCGGGTCACGGGGTCGTGCATCCGCAGATGGCGCAGCCGCTCCCGCAGCTCACGCCGGTCGCTGACGTCGGCGACGGACAGCAGCACCCGCTCCGCGCCGCCGGCCGGGTTGCCCATCGGCACGACGGTGACCTCCGCCCACAGCGGCCGGCCGTCGGCGTGCTTGAGCCGCCTGGTGCACCGGAGCCTGGGCCGGGTGCCGCGCAGCACCTCGTTGTACGCCCGCCAGGTGGGGCCGTCCGAGGAGAGCCCGACGAGGTCTGCCGCGGGCCGGCCGGTCAGGGACGCCGGGTCGGTGCCGAGCAGCCCGGCCAGCGCGTCGTTCGGCGTGACGACCTGGCCGCGGAGGTCGACGACGGCCATCGGGAGGGCGGCCGCCGCGAACGCGGCGCGGTAGTCGCGCAGCTCCGACAGACCCGGCCTCAGGTGATCACGCTGAGTGACCTCCGGTGGCCCGGCGCCGGGGGTCGTGCCCGCTCGGGGCATCGGCCCCTCGTCGGTTCCGCTCACCGCTCGCTCCCGCTGTGCAGATCGTCGTGAACAGGTATGGCCGGGCAGGCGCGTGGAGTGGAACGCCGTCCCAGAGGCGGCAACCACGCAGGAAAGCGAGGTGAAGCATAGAGGGTGGCGCACCGGCCGTTCCAGCGCGTCCGCCGTTTCGGACACCTGGCACGCGCATGGCCCACGTCTGCCCGGTGCCCACACAGGACAGACGCACTCCTGCATTTTGGTGATAGGTGATCGCTTTTGCGCCGATCTGGTTCATTCGGATTTCCGCGTGAGCAAATGTGACTGTCTGTGAATGTGATCATCCGTCCATGGATGGGCCGGCCGGGCCCCCACTGACCCGTGTGGGGCAGCACAACAGGGCGTGGACCGGCGAATCGGCACAGGGTGAGGAACAAGCCCCGCATTCGCCACCCGGAGGTAGATGTGCCGCGTCAGCACGGACCCGGGGGACCGGAGAGGCCGAGACTGCGCAGTGCGGCGGCTGCCCTCACCTCCCTCCTGGCGCTCGCCGCCACCGGGCTGGTCGCCGGACCGGCCGTGGCGGCCTCGGGCGACGCGGGACCGTGCGCGCTGCCCAGGACCGGAGCGCACCACTCCCTCGGCCTCGACACCTGGAACGGTGCCTACCCGCGCCCCGAACGAGGCCTCGACGCCGTCATGGTCTTCCTCTCGTTCCCCGACTCCGAGCCCGTGGTGCCCCCGGAGGTGCTCGCCGCCGACTACTTCCCCTCCACCACCCACTTCTTCCAGCGCGCCTCGTACGGGAAGTTCACCCTGCGCGCGCACCCGCAGCGGCAGTGGACGGCCATGCCGCACCCGTCCACCTGGTACGGCATAGAGCGCGACTGGGACTCGGAACGCCGCGGTGCCTATCTGCGCGACGCGATCAGAGCCGCCGACGAGCAGACCGACTTCTCCGCGTACGACATCGTCTACCTGGTCGCCGACCCGGATGCCCCGGGCGTCGACTCCGACGCCACCAAGGTCGTCAACTTCGACCGGCCGGTGCGCGCGGACGGTACGGACATCAGGCGCGTGGTCACCGTGTTCGAGGAGCACCCGCCGGACCGCAACGTCCTCGCGCACGAGACCGGGCACGTCTTCGACCTGGCCGACCTCTACCACCGGCCGGACGACGGAAAGGGCGACTGGGACACCTACGTCGGTGACTGGGACGTGATGGGCAGCCAGTTCGGACTGTCGCCCGACCTGTTCGGCTGGCACAAGTGGAAGCTCGGCTGGCTGGAGGGCCAGGAGGTCGTGTGCGTGCAGGGATCGGCCGACCTCACCCTGCAGCCCATGGCCGAGGTGCCCCTGCCCGGGGCGTCCGTCGGGACCCGGCTCGCGGTCGTCAGGACCGGCACGGACAGCGCCCTGGCCATCGAGGCCCGCAGTGCCACGGGCAACGACCGCGCGACCTGCACCGAGGGAGTCCTCGTCTACCGCATCCGCAACGCGACGCCGTCCGGCGGCGGCCCCGTCGAGGTGCTGGACACCCACCCCGAATCGGACGCCTGCTGGGACCGGTCGGTCTACCCGCCGCTCGCCGACGCCCCCCTCCGGGAAGGGGAGCGCTACACCGTGCCGGGCGAGCGCATCCGCATCGAGGTCGCCGACCGGACCCGGTCGGGAGCGTGGACCGTCCGCGTCACCACCGGCGTCTGACCTGGGCGGACGCGCACACGAAGAAACCCCCTCGCTTCCGCGAGGGGGTTTCTTCCGTCGGTGCGCCGTCAGGGACTCGAACCCCGGACCCGCTGATTAAGAGTCAGCTGCTCTAACCAACTGAGCTAACGGCGCCTGGTGACGTCGTAGACATTAGCACCCGGATCGGCGGGAGGAAAAATCGAATTCCCGGTGGTCGACGGGGCCGCCGACCTGCCCACCCGCACGCAGGCCCACAGCAGCACGTCCGGCCCCGGAAGCCAGGGGTCACGGGTGTCCGGGGCCACCACCCAGCGGGGCCCGCCGCCGTCCGCGCCGCCGGTCAGGGGCGGGACGGTGACCGCGTCCCCCGTCCCGTGGCAGAGCACCGGCGGCAGGGAGCCCTCATGCCCGTGGAGCCCGCCGGCGGGACCGGTGCCCCACTCCTCCCACGCCAGGAGGGACGGCAGCCGCTGGGCCGTCCCCGGGGAGGCGAACAGCAGCATCCGGCCCCGGTGCGTGGCGACCGGGCCCGATCCGGGCCCCTCCGCCCAGAGCCGCTCCAGCATGCGCCTGCCGAACAGCGCCGGCACGCTCACCACGTCGAACGCGGAGCCGCACGGCAGCACCCCGGGTGCACAGGGGCGGGCCTCCCACTGCGAGAGCGTGCTGCGGGGGTGGGCGGAGGCGCCCGCCAGCCACGCGGCTCCCGACGCCGTGACCTGGGCGGCCCCGTCGTCGGTCCGGTGGCCGGTACGGTCCCGCAGCAGGGCGAAGATGTCGACACCGCGGTGCGGGGCGGTGCCGGTGCCGGTCCGCGGGGTCGTTTCGTCGTTCAGCCAGGCGCTCATGGCGTCATGTCTACCGGCTGTGACGCTCCTGTCCCGCAGAGTTGCCGAAAGCCGGACAGGGCACGGGCCGACGGAGTATCTTGCCCGACGGCATATGCCAGGGGTGTACCCGCAGTGACGGACGCACGGTCGTGCGGCGTGTGGGGCCGGAGGGGCACCCGGGGCTGCGTCGTGAGGGGCGGGCGGGGCCCCGCCCGTGTCAGGGCCCGCGTCCTGCGGCGCCGGGTCAGGGTGCCGGGGCGTCGAGCAGGGACCGGCCGAACTCGATCATCTTCTTGGCGTAGTCCTCGGTCCACTCCGCGCGCCCGGCTATCTCCGCGGCCGTCAGCCGGTCGAAGCGCCGCGGATCGGCGAGCTGGGCGGCTGCCACGGCCTGGAACTCCACGGCCCGGTCGGTCGCCGCCCGGAAGGCGAGCGTCAGCTCCGTCGCGCGGGCCAGCAGTTCCTTCGGGTCCTCCATCGACTCCAGGTCGAAGAAGTGCTCCGGGTCGGCTGCCGCCTCCGACGGCTCGAAGAGCAGCGGCGCCGGACGCAGCCTCTGCCGCTCGTTCCGCTCGGGTTGTGCCATGTGGTCTTCCCTTCTCGTACGGCCGGACGGCCACCTTCCATTGTCCAGCCCGGCGCAAGAGCGCTGCCCAGGATCAGGGCGACCAATGCACGCGGTGCTCGGCGAGGTGGGACAGGACCGCGTGATTCGCCTCCCAGCCGTCGGGGAACTTCACCGTCACGCCCAGCTGCACCGGCTCCGTGGACGGGTGCTCGTCCAACAGGTCGGCCACCCCGGCGCGGCACACCACGACGCACGCGTGCCGGTGCCGCGAGGCCAGTACGCACAGGCGGCCCGTCTCCAGATGGAACGCCGTGGCGTCGGGGCGCCCCGACAGCGGGTGCAGGACCACCGTCACGTCGAACTCGCGGCCCTGGAGCCTGTTCGCCGTGTCGACCGCCACGCCCGTCACACCCAGCTCGGCGAGCGCCGCACGCACCGCGGCGGCCTGGTCGCGGTGGGCCGTGCCGACCGCGACGCGCTCCGCCGTCACCGGAACCGGGTCGGGGCCGCGCTCGCTCGTCGCGACACCACCCCGGTCCAGCAGCCTGCGCACCACCAGGGCCACGGCCCGGACCGCCTCCGGGTCCGTGCGGGGGGTGTGGCGGGCTGGGAGCTCCAGCAGCCCCCAGCCGGACCCCGCCGCCTCGTCCAGCACCCGGTCCGGCCCCGAACCGTCCGAGGGCACGCCGAACGACAGCCGCCGGTCACCGTGGTCCGTGCCGCTGCGGAAGGGCGTGTACGGGTAGAACGCGTCCGAGACCAGCGGCGCGGCGGACGCGGGGAGCCGCCACGACACGGGCAGCCGGTGCTGCGGCAGTTCCGGATTGTGCGCCAGCAGGGTCGAGACCGCACTCGCCGAGGGGTCGTACGTGAGGCCGGCCCACTGGTCGGCGCCCACGATCGAGAACGGGTCCAGCTGGCCCGGGTCCCCGACGAACAGGGCGCGCTCGAACAGCCCGGCCACGGCCAGCAGCGCGTCCGACCGCATCTGGTACGCCTCGTCGACGATGGCGTGGCCCCACGGCTCCACGTTCTTCACGTGCGCCCACTTGGCGGCCGTGGAGATCACGATGTCCAGGCCCGCCAGATCGGCCGCCTTCGCCGACGTGCGGACGTTGTCCAGACCGTCCAGGACCTTGTCGTACGGATCGGAGTCGCTGCTGTGCAGCCGGCCCACCGGGAGATCGGGCGCCTTCTCGGCCAGCCGCACCACCAGGTCGTCCACCTGGGCGTTGGTCTGCGCTACCACCATCAGCGGGCGGCCCGCCGCGGCCAGCTCCAGTGCGGCCCGCACCACCAGCGTCGACTTGCCCGCGCCCGGCGGCGAGTCCACCACGACACCGCGCGCCGTACCGCGCAGGGTGTCGCCGAGGATCGCGTCGGTCGCCCGCGCAGCCGCGGCACCCGGATCGAGAACGGCTGTCACAGGAGGTCCTCCGCGGTCACGGGATCGGGCCGCTCGGCGGTTGCCGTGCCGGCGGCGCCCGGCGGGCCGCCGTGGGTCCACGGGGTGTCCTCCGGATCGGGCAGCTTCGGGCCGCCGCGCTGGTCGTGCTCGAACAGGGTCCAGGCGATCCGGTCGCCGGGCTCGGGCACCGAACCGGGCGCGGGCTCCTTGCCCCGGCCCATCCGGTCCATGATCCGCAGCACCAGACCGACCGCCTCCTCCCCGTCCTCCGTCTCCTCGGTCGCGTACGCGACGAACTCCGCCGTCTGCGACCTGACCGGATCGCCCTCCAGGGAGCGGTACACCTTGGTCCGCTCACCGAGATGCGGGCGTTCCTCCGTCCGCACGGTGACCAGGGGGCGGGGCGAGGGCCGCTTCGACTCGCTGTACGCCATCTCCACCTCCGTCACCTCCCCGACGAACGCCTCGCCCGCCAGCCTGCGCCCCGCCAGCACCAGCGGATCGTCGAGGGCCTCCTGGGCGTCCAGCTGCGCCTGGGCCGTCTCCCGCGAGGCGAGCTTCTGCGCCGCCGTCACCGCGTCGTCCCGGCGCGGCTGCGGCGGCTCGCCCGCCAGCACCCGGTCCCGGTGCCCGGTGAACGACCAGCGGTCCCTGGTCCAGCGGTCCTGCGCCCGGGTCCCCTCCGGCAGCTCCCGCAGCAGGTCGAGTCCCCGCCACACCGCGTCCCAGGTGGGCAGCAGCACCCCCGCGAGCAGAGACCTGATCTCCCGCTCGGCGCCGCTCAGCTCACCGAGCCGGGTGTCCGCGTCGAGGCCGTCCTCCGCGGCGCCCAGTGCCGAGCGCGCCCGGTCGTACCGCTCGATCGCGGGCGCCAGCAGCTTGTTGTCGAAGGCCGGATCCGTCGCCGGCCCGGCCGGCGGGCAGATGAGCTGACCGTCCCGGTCCCGCTCCAGCTCCGCCCGGAGGGCCGCCTCCGCACCGGATCCCCCGTGCGGGTCGACCCAGGCGAGGAGCGCGCCGAGATGCTGGTCCTCCAGGCTGCTCTGGCCGGTCGCCCAGTGGCGGTTCACCAGGTCCGTCGTGGCGAGCAGCAGCGAGCTGCCCGGCACTCTGGCCCGCTCCCCGTAGTGCGTCAGCCAGCGGCCGAGCAGCGGCACCCGGGCGGGAGCCGGGAAGGGGGTGTCCGGATCGTCCTCGGCGGTCCGCCGGAACCGCATGGACCGCCCGAGCAGGCGTACGAAGTCGATGCCGGCCCTGCTGGGCACGATCAGCTGGGCGGCGTCCGCGCACAGCTCCACCTCGACCTTGACCTTCTTGCCGGTCCCGGGATCCACTTCGTTGCGCTCAGCCGGCTCGACGTCGTCGGCGCAGGACTCGATGTGCGGCAGCACGGCCTCGGCCAGCTCGGCGAGGAAGGCGAACCGGAGGTCGCGGTCGCGCGGCTGGGGCACCGCGAGCAGCCGGGGCGCCGCGCGGTCCGTGCCCACGAGCGCGCCGAGCGGGGCGCCGGCCTCACCGGCGGTCGTCAGCGGCACGAGCACGAGCGGCCGGTCGGCCAGATGCCGGTGCCGCACGGTGGCCAGCGGCTGGGCCCGTCCGCTGTCGACCGCCTCCAGCCGGGCGAGGGTGCTGATCAGCGACATGCGACACCGCCGCCCACCGCGGCCAGGGCCTCGGCGCGCAGGGCGGCGGCCCTGCGCAGAGCGGCCACCGTCGGGTCGGCCGGGTCACCCTCCTTGCCGGCTGCGGCGGCCAGCACCCCGGCGACCGTCGTCAGGCCTCCGAGCTCGCCCCGCACACTGCGGCCGAGCGACCCCACCGCGCCCTCCGCGCGGGCCTTCGCCCGGCAGTGGAAGGCCAGCTCGCACGCGGCCAGGCACTCGGGGGCGTATGCGGCGGGTACCGCCTCGACCGCTGTGCCGAGCTCCTCGGGGGAGCGGTCCGGGGCGAAGGTCGTGCCCTCGGGCAGGGCCGCCGCGATGTCCTCGACGCGGGTCAGCCTGGTCAGCTGGCGGTCGGTCACGGCGCGCTGCTTGCGCACGTCCACGACCGAGGCGGTCGGCAGGTTGGAGAAGTCCTTCGGGCAGACGAGCAGGACCCGGTGGCCGACCTCGGCGCCCTCGGTCACCGCCGCGATCCGCTCCAGCGCCAGGACGTAGACGGCGGACTGGCGGGCCGCCGCACCGACCTTCGCCGCGTCCGCGGAACCGTCGATCATGGGGAACGACTTGATCTCGACGACCGTCCAGGTGCCGTCGGGGTGCACCACCACGGCGTCGGGCTCCAGGTAGGCGGGTGAGCCCGCGACCTCCAGGGCCAGCATCGGATGGTCGAGCAGCGCCCAGTCGCCCGCCGCCGTGGCCTCGCGCAGCGCCAGCGCCGTACGCGCGGCGCGGCCCTCCGGGCCGGCGGCCGTCAGATCGGGCACCTTCGCCTCTGCGGGTGCCTCGGCGCCGTGGCCGAGCCGTTCGACGAGGAGGCGCAGCAGCTCGGTGCCGCCGTCGGCCTTGACCTTCGCCTCGAAGGCGTTCCCGCGGATGAACGCGAACTGGGACTGGCCGAACGCGGCGGGGGAGCCGAGCGCGGTGGCCAGCCCGGCCTTGTCGACGCCCGCGCCGTCGAGCAGGGCGCGCCGCTTGCATCCCGGGTTGGCGGCGAGCGCGGCCAGCGCGCGCGCGTCGAGCGGATGCGGCGCGACGGAAGGGCCGCGCAGCTCAGCGAGCCGCTGCCGGAGCGTCGTCGTCGGCCTCGGCTGGGGAGAGGGTGCGCGCGTCGCTGGAATCTGCGGAGGCGGTCCGCTGGCCGGGTATTCGCTCACCCGCGGAAGTCTTGCATCCGCCACTGACAATCGGGGACTTCGCGGGGGTGACGGATGCGGGCACCCGTGCGAACACGATCCGTACCCGGTCCTTGACGCGGTCCGCGAGCCGCATGAACGGCCTGGTCAGCAGGGCGCCCACGGCCATCACGGCGGCCCCGGCCACGGCGTCCAGGAAATAGTGGTTCGCGGTCCCCATCACGACGAGGACGGTGATCAGCGGATAGGCGACGCCCGCCGCGCGGACGAGCGGATGACGGCCGTGGCGCCACAGCAGGACGCCGCACCAGACCGCCCAGCCGACGTGCAGGCTCGGCATCGCCGCGTACTGGTTGGTCATCCCGCTGAGGCCGCGCGGGGCGCTGGCTCCCGCGCCCCACCAGCCGTAGGAGCTGTACTGGGCCATCGTGTCGACGAAGCCGTGGTGGGCGTCGAGGAGCCGGGGCGGACAGGTCGGCATCAGAGTGAAGCCGACCAGCCCGAGGAGTGTGGAGGTCATCAGCCAGGTGCGGGCGGCCCGGTAGGCGGCGCTGCGGCGCCGGAAGATCCAGACCAGGACGGCCGGTGTGACCAGGTAGTGCAGGGAGGCGTACGCGAAGTCGGCGGGTATGCCGAGCGCGGGGTTGGCCGTCAGCAGCCGGTTGAGAGGGTGCTCGGCGTTGAGGTGCAGCGCCTTCTCCAGGCGGAGTATCGCGAGACCGTTGTCGACGGCCGCCGGTATGTTCTCGTGGACCAGGAGCCGGCCCATCGAGTACAGGCCGTACACCACCGCGATCAGCGGAAGCTCCGTCCACCAGCGGGGCCGGTGACCGGACGGCGGTGTCGCGGCGGTGGCGTGCGGCATCCGGCAGCTCTCCCCATGTTCATTCGGTCGACGGCGGGCGTTCAACCGTACGGTGGTCGTATGCCTCGATTTCCGGCGGGGCATTCCCCCGCGGGCGTCCCAGGTCATGCGCACGGAGGGACGCCTGCGACGCCCCGTGGGTTGCTCGTGCGACGGGTGCGGGATGATGGAGCGGGGCCCGAGCCCGCTCCGGTCCTCCGGCCGGACGCCCGCGTTCGCCGTTCCGTCGCCGTCCCGGACACCGCTGTCCCGGACCCACCAGATCCTAGGGTCCACACCTATTCGGATCTTCGTATTTTCAGGGAGAGCCGTCATGGCACCGCGAATCCTGCTCGCCCGGCACGGACAGACCCAGTGGTCCGTCCAGGGCAATCACACCGGCAGGACCGACATCCCCCTCCTCGACACAGGCCGCGAGGGCGCCAAGCTGCTCGGCGAGCGGCTGCACCGGGAGCCCTGGGGCGGCCTGCCGGGCGTCGAGGTGCGGACCAGCCCGCTGGTCCGGGCCTCGGAGACCTGCGCCATCGCCGGCTTCGGCGAGCGGGCGGAGCCCTGGGACGCGCTGATGGAGTTCGACTACGGGGACTACGAGGGCCTGACCCCCGCGCAGATCAAGGCGGACCGGCCGGACTGGCTCATCTGGCGCGACGGCGTCCCCGGGGGCGAGACCCTCGCCGAGGTCTCCGCCCGCGCCGACGAGGTCGTCGAGTGGGCGCGTTCCGCCGACCGCGACGTGCTGGTCTTCGCCCACGGGCACATCCTGCGGGTGCTGGGCGCGCGGTGGCTGGGGGAGGACGTGTCCTTCGCCGCGCGGATCCGGCTGGAACCCACATCCCTGTCGGTGCTGGGCTGGGCGTACGGTCTCCCCGCGCTGGAACGCTGGAACGACACCGGGCACCTCGACCGCTGAGCCGGGGCGGTACCGGGCGGGTGGTCCCTCGGGCGCCGGGGCGTCACGAGCGGGGCGGGTCCGTCGGACGCCGGGGCGGGCCCTGAGCGGGGCGGGACCTCAGACGCCGGGCGGCAGTTCCTCGTAGCGGGCCAGGAGGGCCGTCACCTCCGGCCCGCCCCTCGGCCGCAGCGCTCGCACGGCGCTCGACAGCATTCCGCGGATCCGGGAGGACTGGACCCGGTCCAGCAGGTCCAGCACCTGGTGCCCCGCCGCCGCGGCCTCGTCGGCCGTGCCCGCGCACGCCAGGTCGCAGGCGAGCTGCGCCCGGTACAGCGCGAGGTTCCGGGTGAAGTGCGGGTCCTGCAGACGGGTCGCGCGCAGCGCGTGCCGTGCCGCACGCGCCCAGTCACCCAGCGCCGACCAGCACTGGGCCTCCAGCAGCTCCATCTCGGCCTCCCGGAAGAAGGACATCCACTCCGGGTCGGAGTCGCGCGCGCCGCGGTCGAAGGCCGCACGGGCACGCCCGATCGCCTTCTCGCACCCGGTGCGGTCGCCCAGCCACGCCCGGGCCCCCGCCTCCCGCAGTGTCAGCAGCGCCAGCAGCCGCGGTGAGCCGAGCGGCCGGGCCGCCCGCTGCCCGGCCTCCGCGGCACGGACCGCCTCGCGGGCCCGCCCGGTGTCACGGGCCAGGAACGACGCGTTGCAGAACGCGTGCGCCTCCAGCGCGGCGTCCCCGGCCAGCCGCGCCGTCGCCAGCGCCTCCGCGTAATGGGAGCGGGCGTCGTCGAAACGGCCCGAGTCGTGGGCCAGCCATCCCACGGAGATCGCCAGCTCACCGGCGCCCGCGTGCAGCCGGTCCGCCGTGCTGCCCCGCGTCGCCGTCCCGGAGTCGAGCAGGGCGTAGGCGGCCCGCAGCGGCTGGGAGGCCTGCCGGTAGAGGCCGTCCGCGCCGTGCCGGTCGTCCAGCAGCCGGATCCGGCGTACCGCCTTCTCCACAGCGCTGACCTCGGCCTCGCCCACCCGGCGCTGGGCGGGGACGGCGAGGGGCCGGCGGCGGCGGAACGGCCGCCCAGCCCCAGGGACGCGGCCACCGTGGCGGTACCGCCGGTCATGAACACGCGACGCAGCACGTCGCTCTCCTCGTGGATGTCGCTGTCGAGCGTGGGGGGTGTGGTGGACGGAGGGGCGGGTGCCGTGCGGGCCCCCCGGCCGCGCACGCTCTCGCGGTCCGAGAAGCCCAGGTCCGAGAGGCTCGTCCCGGGGAACATGTGCAGGAACACCCGTTCGTAGGCGTAGTTGGGACAGCGGATCTCGCCGGACTCCACGCGCCCGATGTACCGGGCGTCGCACGCGACCTGTTCACCGATCTCGCGGGCGGCCCGGCGGACCGCGGCCGCGAACTCCCCGGCGGAGCGCCGGCCGCGCAGCCGACGGAAGACGAGGTTGGGAACTGCCCGTGTCGACACCATGGCGGGGCCCTCTCTGGTGCGCCGGGATCCTGCGTCCGGTGTCCCGGCGGAGCAAGAACGTACCTGCTGTGACGACTCGCACACACAGCGTTTGCCTATAAAGCGGACATCTCGCCCCTGATCTGCCATGAACTGCCACCCTTTGCGGCGGCGTGCCGCCGTAGCCGTTGACGCCGTCGGCGCGTTGGTCCATGAGGAGAAGGGGCGTGGCCCCGACCCGGCGAGACGAAGAGGAGGGGTTCCCTTGCCTCACATGGGCCCGGAAACCACGCCGTGCGACCTGGTGACCGTCCCCGCGCGCCAGGGGCTGGAGGCCGTGGACATCCTGCGCAGGGCGGCGGACAACGAGCCGGTCGGCCCGGTCCTGCACGACGGGGCCTGCGCCGTCCTCGGCTTCCTGGTGCCGCCCGGCACGGCGGAGGCATGGGACGTTCCCGGGAGCGCCTGTACGCGGACGGACGGCCGTGGGCTGCGCATCCCCGCCGAGCCGCCCGCCGTCGGAGGTGGCTGGCTCCTGCCGCCCGCCGCGGAGACCCCCGTCACCGACCCGGCCGTCCTGCGGGCCGCCCTCGACCAGGCGGCCCGGCTCATCGAGGCGGCCGACAACTGCCGCTGAGGGCCATAATGGCCAGGTGGGCGGAGGTCCCGCCGCGGCCGGCCGTCCCAGGTGACCGGCCCGACAGGTGAGCGAGGACGGACGCGCGTGGCACGTCGAGGAGCGGCCAAGGGCGCGGGTGACCGCAAGCGGTCCGAGCGCCGGCAGGAGCCCGTCACCGCGACGGTCGACGGCGGCGTCGCGGAGCTGGTGCCCGACCGTGAACGCCCGCGCGCCTGGACCCTGCTGGTGGACGGCGCCCCGCAGTCCCACGTCGACCTGGACGACCCCTCCTACCTCTCGTTCGAGTACCAGCGCAGGCTCGGCCACGTCATCGATCTTGCCGCGCCGCCCGGCCGGCCCCTCCAGGTGGTCCACCTCGGCGGCGGAGCCTTCACCCTCGCCCGGTACATCGCCGCGAGCCGCCCCCGCTCGACCCAGCAGGTCGTGGAGATCGACGCGCCGCTCGTCCAGCTGGTGCGCCGGGAGCTCCCCCTGGACCCGCAGGCCCGGATACGGGTCCGCTCGGCGGACGCCCGCGCCGGGCTCGGCAGGATCCAGGACGGCTGGGCCGACCTCGTCATCGCCGACGTGTTCAGTGGTGCCCGTACACCCGCGCACCTCACCTCCGCCGAATTCCTCGCCGAGGTACGGCGGGTGCTGAAGCCCGGTGGCCAGTACGCCGCCAACCTCGCCGACGGCCCCCCGCTCACCCATCTGCGCGGACAGGTCGCCACTGCCGCCTCCCTCTTCCCCGAACTGGCCCTGGCCGCCGATCCGACCGTCTGGCGCGGCCGCCGCTTCGGAAACGCGGTCCTGGTCGCGTCCGACCTGCCGATCGCGGTCGCCGAACTGACCAGGCGGGTCGCGAGCGACCCGCATCCCGGCCGTGTCGAACAGGGCCGTGTGCTCGCCGACTTCACGGGCGGCGCCGCGGTGGTCACCGACGAGGGCGCCAAACCGTCGCCCGCCCCGCCGCCGGACGCCTTCGACTGAGCGGTCCGTTCCGCGGCCGGGAGCCGCCGAGGCCGTCCCGGTGGTGAAGCGCTTCCGCGGTGCGGTGTGCCTGCCGTGCGGACGCCGACCCCGGTGGAACAGGGGTTTCGGTGGTGAAGCGCTTCCGCGGTGTGGTGTGCTTCCTGTGCGGGCCCCGGCCCAGGTGGCGGGCGTGCGGGGCCCGGTGATGGCATGCTCCGGCCTGTCCGCTTCCTGACAGCACCGCCCTGTGCCGGAGGGGCGGGTTCAGGGTTTTCATGGAGGACGCGGCATGCGGAACCGGCTACGCCGTTCCCGCCGTACGAGCTCTCCGCGCCTCCCGGTTCGGAGACGGTGCGCCGCCGGCCGGACCGGTCGGCGGAACGCGTGCCTGGGCTCGGTCCTCGCCAGATCGGAGTGCCTGATGGTAAGTGCCCAGCTCCCCGCGGACCCTTGTATCGTCCTGGTCGGCGCGACCGGTGCGCTCGGAGCCACCGTCCTCGAACTGATCGTGGAACACCGCATGCGGCACCGGGAGATACGGCTCGTGGCCTCGGCACGGTCGGCGGGCCGGCGGATTCCGGTCGGTGGACGGGCCGAGACCGTGCACGACCTGGAGGAGTTCGACTTCGCGGGCGCCGACCTCGTCCTGTTCTGCGCGGGCGAGGAGGTGAGCCGCCGCTGGGTTCCCGTGGCGATGGCGGAGGGTGCGCTGGTCGTCGACGCCTCCGGTGCCTTCAGCTCGCACCCTGAGATCCCCCTGGTCGTCCCCTCCGTCAACGACCGCCTGCTGACGGAGCGTCCCGCGGAGGTCGTCGCGGTGCCCAGCGGCATGACCGTGCCCCTGACGGTCCTGCTGCACGCGGTGGAGCGGTGGCGGGGGGTGCGCCACGCGGTGTTGAGCACGTACGAGGCCGCCTCCGGGCTGGGGCACCAGGGGGTCGACGAACTGCTGGACGGAGCCGAGCTGACGCTGTCCGACCCGGGGGCGGAGCTCCCCGCCGACCGGTTCCGTCCCGCCCTGGCGTTCAACGTCCTGCCGGCCGTGGACCGGATCCTGGAGAACGGGGCCAGCCGTCAGGAACAGCGCCTCGTCCAGGAGGCGCGACGCGTCCTGGAGCTGCCGGACATGGACGTGGCGGTGACCTGCGTACGGGTTCCGGTGGTCAGCGGACACGGGGCGACGCTCTTCGTGGAGACAGATGCCCCGGTGGACCGGCCGGAACTCGTGGAACTCCTGTCCTCGCTCCCGGATTTCGTGGTGCACGAGGGAGAGGACCTGGGCTCGGCCCCGACCCCGCTGACGGCCGGCGACCCGGACCGTTTCCACGTGGGCAGGGTGCGGGTCGGTCCGCACACGTCGCGGGGATTCCTGCTGTGGCTGGTCTTCGACAACCTACGGGCGGGAGGCGCCTCGACCCTCCTGCGGATCGCACGGATCGCACTGGCCTCCCGCGCGTCCGGGGAGCGGCCGAAAAGCCTCCCCCGCTGAGGCGGCTCCGGCGTGCTCCGGACGCGGCCGCGCTACTGCCGGGCACCAACGTACGAGGCCGCCCCCTCGCCGGGGGTGTGGGGGACGGAGTCCCACTGGTCGTCGGCGGTCGTGAACACGGCGGATTCGGGGCCTGCCAGGGCGGCGTAACCCGTGATACCTGCGGAACCGGTAATTCCGGCCAGGAGGAGGGGTGCAAGCAGGAAACGGACTTCAAACCGGCGATTGTTCGCCATTGTTTTTCCCTCGATTCGATTCATTCGACAACTCGTGGCACCCGTTGGTCGGGAGCTTCAGAGCCTGCCAGCCAAATCGTTCCCGATCCCGGTTCATTGGGTGTCCTATGATGGCGCGGCCACAAGTGGAAAGCGCCGGACGCCGAGCGAAGAGGGACGCGTGGAGAGCCAGACACTGTTGGACGAACTTGCGGTCGACGCCTACAGATCAGCGCTGAGGGCCGGGGTCTTCATCGACGAGAGGATCGCCACCGAGCTCGGGGTGGACAGGGCGCGGATCGCCGAAGCGCGCAAGGCCCTCCAGGGCTTGCGCCTGTTGAGCCAGGGGGGCGAAGGACCTGCCGTCCCCCTCGACCCCGAGGTCGTCGAGGTCGAACTGATCGCACCGCTGGAGATGTCGGTCGCCCGTCAGCGAAGACAGATAGCGGGAATTCACCGCCAGTTGAGCACTTTGTCAACGCTATACCGCTCAGTCGAGCACCACCAGGGCACAGATGTGTCGATACGAGTTCTCGATAATGCCGCCGATGTGCGCCGCGAGATCGACCTCGCCCGGCGTCGCTGCACCAAAGAGCGAATGAGTCTTCAGCCCGGGGGCGGCAGATCGGCCCACCTTCTTCAGTCGGATCTCGTACAGACGCAGGAATTATTACGGCGCGGTGTCCGGGTACGCACTCTTTATCAGCACACCGCGCGCTCGAGCCTCACCACCCGCAGCTATGTCGCGCAGATCTCCGAAGCCGGCGCCGAGGTGCGCACCTCGGCCGAACTCTCCGAGCGGCTCATCGTCTACGACCGCCGCACCGCCTTCGTGCCCAAGGAGCGGAAGGGCTCCGAGCCGCCCGGCGCGGCCGTCGTCACCGATCCGACCCTGGTGGCCTATCTCTGCCGCTCGTTCGAGGCGGCCTGGCAGGTGGGCCGGCCGTTCACCAGCACGGAGCCTGCCGACCAGCAACAGGTGAGCGCGGAACTGCGGTCGTCCATCCTGCGGCTGATGGCCATGGGACTCAAGGACGAAGTCATCGCGCGCCGGCTGGGGATGGCCGCCCGTACCTGCCGCCGCTACATCTCCGCCCTGATGACGGAACTGGGTGCCACCAGCCGCTTCCAGGCAGGCGTCCTCCTCGGCCGCCAGGCCGCGGAGAACAGTGCGGCCGGCGGTGTGGACAGCGTCACGGGCGACGTCCAGGGCAGCGGCGCGAACAGCGTCACGGGCGACGTTCCGGGCCACGATCCGGCCGGCGAGGAACTCGCTGTCCACAAGTAGCCGTACCGGCACAGGACGCCGGTGGCACCTCGTGCCAGGGTTCTCTCCCGTGCGACGTTGTGAGCGCCGACAGACACCGCTGTCTCACGACGATGTCGCATGGGAGAGGCCCAATGGCACAGCTCATCACCCTCGACGAGGCCGAAAAGCTCGACGTCGACGAAGTGCACGATCTCTACCGCACCTACATCAACAAGAGCCAGGTCCGCCTGATGACCTCCTTCGGCTTCGGCCAGGAGCTCATCGACCACGCGGAAGGCGCCTACGTCCACACCCGCGACGGGCGCAAGATCCTCGACTTCACCGGTGGCGTGGGCGTGCTGAACCACGGGCACAACCACCCCCGGATCGTCGCGGCCCGCAAGCGCTTCCAGGAACAGCTGCGGATGGAGGTGCACAAGACCTACTTCTCGCCCTACCTGGCCGCTCTCGGCCACAACCTGGCCGCCGTCATGCCGGGCGACCTCAACCGTTCCTTCCTGCCGAACTCCGGTGCGGAGGCGGTGGAAGGAGCCGTCAAGCTGGCGTACAAGTACCACGGCGGCCGGCGCAAGCGGATCCTGCGGGCCGACATCAGCTTCCACGGCAAGCTGCTCGGCTCCGGGGGACTGACCGGGAGCACGCAGAACCACTTCGACTTCCCGACCATCCCCGGCATCGGCACCTTCGCGTACGACGACCTCGACTCGGTCCGCCGGGCGCTGGCCGAGGCCCGCGACGCGAACGGCCGCAGCGACGTGTACGCGCTGCTCATCGAGCCGTTCAGCGCCTCCACGATGCGCTGGTGCTCCGAGGAGTTCCTGCGCGGCCTGCGTGAACTGTGCACGGCCGAGGACATCGTGCTGATCTTCGACGAGATCTACACCGGCTGGGGCAAGACCGGCAGCATGTTCCACTTCACGCGCTACGAGGGCCTGGTCCCCGACGTCGTGACGACCTCCAAGTCGTTCGGCGGCGGCAAGTCCTCCATCTCCGCCTTCGTCGCACGGGAACCCGTGTTCAGCAAGGTGTACGACAACATGACGGACGCCATGATGCAGAGTACGAGCACGACGTACTACGGCTTCGGTGAGGAGACCGCGACCGCGATCGAGGCCGTCTCGGTGGCGGTGGAGGACGACTACCCGGCGCGGGCCCGTGCCATCGAGGACGTGCTGCGGCCGGGGCTGGAACGCATCCAGAAGACCTACCCGGACCTGATAGCCGAGGTGCGCGGATCGGGGGCGCTCTTCGGGGTGTTCCTGTCCGGCGGCCCCAAGGTCCTGGATCTGGTGGGCAAGCTGCCGGCCGGCGGTCTCGCCAAGGACCCGCTGATCAGGACGAAGATCATCACCGCGGCGGTGATCGACACCCTGTACCGCAAGCACGACGTCTACTCCTACTACACGCTCAACGGCCGCAGTCCGCTGGTCGTGAGCCCGCCCCTGGTGGCAGGACCCGACGAGGTCGAACGGTTCCTCGACGCCCTGGACGCCACCCTCTCCGAGGGCATGAACCGGCTGCTGGCACGCTTCATGAAGGAGCGGGTGAGCTCGCTGTGGTGAACCCGTGGAACGAGACGGAAGCCGGGGACGCCCTGCCCCCACTGCCCGGACGCGTCACGGTCACGGGCGCCGCCGGTGTCCTCGGCGCGCAGCTGGTGGAGCGGCTGCTGAAGGAGGGCCGTGAGGTCCATGCCTTCGACCTCAGACCGGTGCCGGCCGCTTCCGGCCTGACCTCCTCCACCGGCGACATCCGGGACCCACGCGCCGTCAGGAGGGCGCTCGACGGCGCGGACGCCCTGGTGCACTGCGCGTCGGCACTGCCCAGTTACCCCGCCGCCGACATCCGGTCCATCGTCGTCGAGGGCACCACCACCGTGCTGGAGGCGGCCGAAGCGGTCCGGACCCCGAGGGTCGTGCACATCTCCTCGACCGCCGTGTACGGGCTGCCCAAACTGGTGCCGACGCCGGAGGACCACCCGCACGAGCCGGTGGACACCTACAGCACGGCCAAGGCGGAGGCGGAGAAGGTCGCCGAGCGGTTCCGCGCCGGAGGGATGTGCCTGCCCGTACTGAGGCCCAAGACCTTCGTCGGACCGGGCCGCATGGGCCTGTTCGACATGCTCTTCCAGTGGGCCGAGGAGGGCCGGAACTTCCCGGTGCTCGGCAAGGGCGACGTGCGCATCCAGATGCTCGCCCTGGACGACCTCGTGGACGCGGTGGTCACCGTGCTGCGCGCCCCGGACGAGGTCGCGCACGACACGTACAACATCGGCGCCGTCGAGTTCGCCACCCTGCGCGAGGACTTCCAGGCGGTGCTGGACGCGGCGGGGCACGGCAAGTCGGTCGTCTCGATCCCGGGCCGCCCCGCGGTGGCCGTGCTGCGGGCACTGGAGCGGACGGGCATCTCCCCGGTCTACGGGCGGCTGCTGTACAAGCTGCTCGACGACTCCTACGTGAGCGTCGACAAGGCGCAGGAACGGCTCGGCTTCCGGCCCCGCCAGTCCAACCGGGAAGCCATCCTGCGCACGTACGACTGGTGGCGCGGGCAGCGCGCGGCCGCCCCGCCGCCGGCCGCGAGCCGGGACGGCGGCCGGACCAGCACGGATCCGTGGCGGCAGGGAGCCCTCGGTCTCGCGAAGGTCTTCTTCTGACATGGCCGGAACCCAGGTGCCGGGGACACCCATGCCCACATCCGGTGTCCCCGGCACGGACGACGCCCCCGGTGCGCACGGGGACACCGCGGCCGGCCCGCCTCCGGACGGGCGGCCGGACGGCGGCACCGGTGAGGGCCCGCGGGCCCGCCGCTGGTGCCGCGGCACCCGCCTGCTGGTGGCGGCGACCGGCGTATGGGCCGTGCTCCTCGTCCTGCACGTCCTGCTCGCGGGGCGCTGGTGGCTGTGGCTGCTCGTGGAGGCGGTACCCCCGCTGACGCTGGTGGCCGTGCCGCTGCTGCTGCTCGCACTGGCCCCGCTCGCGCGGCCGGTACGCCGGTGGCTGGCCCCCGTGCTGGTGCTCCTGCTCCTGGCCGGCGCCCATCTGGCCGGGTTCGGACCGGTTCTGTCGGGCGGGCCGGGCACCACCGCCGGGGGCACCCCGGTCAAGGTGTTCGCCTGGAGCACGGACTACTGGCAGATGGACGACGACAAGCAGGACTTCTACGCCTTCCTCCGTGGCAGGGACGCCGACGTGTACCTCCTCCAGGAGTACCTGTACTGGGAGGGCGACGAGCCGGTCAGGATCGACGACACGGCCCGGCTGCGTGAGGAGTTCCCCGGCTACCACATCTCCGTCGAGGGGGAGTTGATCACGCTCTCCCGGCTGCCCGTGGTCGCCGAGCACCACCGCCGGGTACCGGACACCGGCACCGCCTGGTACCGGGAGGGGAGCAAGGCGCAGCGCACCGACATCAGGGTCGGCGCCCGCACGGTCTCCTTCTACAACGTGCACATGCCGGTCCCCTTCCAGGTCGGCGACAACCCGCTCTCCGGCCGCTTCTACCGCTTCCTGCAGGACCAGTACGACTGGCGCGACCGCGAACTGGACGCACTGCGCTCCGATCTCGCGGAGAACCCCAACCCGGCACTGCTGACCGGGGACTTCAACTCGCCGTGGACGGGCAGCCTCCTCGACCCCGCCCCCGGCACCCGGACGCACAGCCCCGGGAGCGGCGTACTCCCCGCCCGCTCCTGGCCCGTCTCCGACTACCCACTGCCCCGGCTGTGGCGGCTGGACTGGCTGTTCACCACCGAGGACCTGGCCGTGCCCGGTTACCGCTTCGGCGGCGGCGGGGACTTCTCCGACCACGCGGCCCAGGAGATCCGTCTCGTCGTTCCCGACCCCACCGCCTCCGGACACCCGAAGGAGACCCGATGAGCCCGCAGGACAACCCCCTGAGCGAGGGATCCACCATGCGCCCCAGCCGGTTCCACGTGACGGTGATGCTCGACTACTACGCCCCCTACATCAGCGGCCTGACCGAGGCCGCCCGACTGACCGCCGAGGGCCTGGCCGCCCGCGGCTGGAACATCGCGGTCGTGTGCGCCCAGCACGACCCCGCACTGCCGCGCTACGAGGTGATCAACGGCGTCCACGTGTTCCGCGCGCCCGTCCTCGCCAACATCAGCCGTGGTTTCGTCTCCCCGGCGCTGCCCCTGCTGGCCCGGCGTCTCGCCGCCCGCTCCGACATCGTCCACATGCACCTGCCCAACCCCGAGGCGGCCCTCGTCGCGGCGCTCAAGGGCAAGGCCCGCCTCGTCGTGACCTACCACATCGACGTGTTCCTGCCCGACGGCCCGGTGAACCGCTTCGGGATGCGCGCCGTCGACGAGGTCTGCAAGAGCGCCGTCCGCAAGGCGGACATCGTCATCACCAACAGCGAGGACCAGGCACGGGGGTCGCGGATCTGGCCCACGATCCGCCGCCGCAAGCTCCTGCCCATCTCCTCGCCCTGCGTCGACCGCAGCGGCGGCCAACCGCGGCTGCGCGACGGCGACGGGCTGCACATCGGCTTCATGGGCCGGATCACCGTCGACAAGGGCATCGAATACCTCATACGTGCCTTCCGCTCCATGCCGGACCCGGAGGCACGGCTGCTGATCGCGGGGGACTACACCACCGTCGCGGGCGGCAGCAACATCGCCGAACTGCGCGCGGAGGCCGGCGACGACCCGCGGATCCGCTTCACCGGTCTGCTCCGGGGCGAGGCCGTACGCGACTTCTACGCCTCGATCGACGTCTTCGCTCTCCCGTCGATATCCGAGTCCTTCGGCATCGTGCAGGTCGAGGCCATGATGGCCGGGATCCCACCGGTGAGCACCGACCTGTCCGGCTCCCGCTACCCGGTGGCGTCCACCGGCTTCGGGCGGCTGGTCCCGCCCCGGGACCCCGACGCCCTGCGCGAGGCACTGCTGGAGATGGCGCACATGCCCGCCGAGGACCGCGTCGCCGGCGCGGAGACGGCGACCAAGCTCTTCGGCGGAGAGGCGTTCCTCGACGCCCACGAAGAGGCGTTTCGGCGGCTGTTGCCCGGTGGGCGGCTGTGAACCGGGTCGGCGGCGGCGACGCCGTGGACACCGAGGAACCGGAGAGCAGGACGGTACCGCCCGCCCCCTCCCGACGGGCGGCCACCGCCGTCGTCACCGCCGAGGCGCCGGCACGCGAGTGGCGCGGTCGGCAGCAGCCCGTTCCGCCCGCGGGCGAGGCCCGCAGACCGCCCAGGCGCCGGAGGAGGATGCCCGCGGCGCTGGTGCTCCTGCGGCCCCGGCAATGGATCAAGAACATCTTCGTCCTGGTCGCGCCCCTGGCCCTGGACCCCGCCGCCCTGCTCCGGCACCCGGGTAAGGCCGCTGCCGCAGTGGTGGCGTTCACGGCGGCCTCGGCGGCCGTCTACGTGCTCAACGACTGGCTGGACCGCGAGAGGGACCGGCTGCATCCGGTCAAACGGCACAGGCCCCTGGCCGGCGGGCGGATCGGCCCGTTCGGTGCGGCACTGCTGGGCCTGACCTGCCTGGCGGCCCTGGCCGTCTCGGCGTCGTTCCTCCCCGGCGAGGCCCAGGCGGCGATCGCGGGATACGGCGTGATCAACCTGGCGTACTGCCTGGCGCTGAAGCACCACGCGCTCGTCGACGTCAGCCTGGTCGCCTCGGGATTCGTCCTGCGCGCCGTGGCGGGCTGCGTGGCGGTGGCGGCCCCCTTCAACCCCGCGCTGATCATCTGTGTCTACTGCACCTGCCTGCTGCTCTCACTGGGCAAGCGCCGCCACGAGCTGGCGGCCGCCGAACTGCTCGGGCAGGCCTCCGCCCAACGCCCGGCCCTCGCCGGGTACTCGGTGCCGCTGCTCGACCAGCTGATGACCCTGCTGCTGGCGGCCACGCTGATCAGCTACGAGATGTTCGTCCTGTCCGCATCACATCCGCACGCGGCCGTACTGGCCGTCGCCACCGTGCCCTTCGCCGTCTTCGCAGTCTGCCGCTACGTCCAGATGGTGGCGGTCAGGAGCAGCGGCGGGGAGCCCGGACGGGACGTGCTCACGGATGTGCCACTCGTGATCAACGCCGTGCTGTGGCTGGCCTGCCTGGCCGCCGGCCGACTCCTGTGAGGTGTGCTCGTGCGACCGCCCCGTGTCTCCGTCATCATTCCCAACTACAACTACGCGCGGACCATCCGGCAGTGCCTCACGGCCGTGGCCGGCCAGAGCTATCCGGACATCGAGATCGTCGTCGTCGACGACGGCAGCACCGACGCGTCACCGCAGATCGCCGAGGAGTTCGACGTGCGGCTGATACGCACGGCCAACGCGGGGGTCTCCGCCGCCCGCAACACCGGCGTGCGGCACAGCACGGGTGACATCCTCTTCTTCCTCGACTCCGACATCGCACTGCGCCCCGACGCCGTCCGACGCGCCGTGGACGTACTGGAGTCGGACCCGCGGATCGGCTTCGTCTGCGGCATCTACGACTCCGTACCGCTGATCGACGACGGACCTGTGGAGCGCTACAAGGTGCTGCACGGGCACTACTGGCGCCGCCGGACCGCGGGCGAGGTCAAGGCCGCGTACTTCTCGCTCGGGGCCATGCCGCGCGCGGCCTACGACCGCGCGGGACCGCTCGACGAGTCGCTGCGCGACACCGAGGACGTGGAGTACGGGGCCCGGCTCTCGGCCGTCTCGACCGTGCTGCTCGACCCGAGGATCGTGGGCCGCCACGACGACGACGACCGCATCGGGATCCTGCTGCGCAAGCAGTACCGCCGCTCGGTCCCCCTGGTCGCGCTCTTCAGCGACCGCGACCGTGCGGGCAGGCCGCAGCTGTCGGACACCGCCTACCGTCCCAGGGCGGTCGCCGGTACCGCCCTGGCCCTGACCGGCCTCGCCGCGGCACCCCTGTGGCCGGTGGCGGGCGCCGTCGCGGTCACGGCGGGGGTGGGTGCGTTCGTCGCCGAGGAGTGGGGACTGCTGCGGTTCCTGCACGCGACGGCGGGCGCCCGCGCCCTGCCGCTGATGGCCGGGCTGCACACCCTGATGACCGCGACCACCGGGGTGGCCGCCCTGGTGGGGGCGGTCCGATGGACGGGCTCACCGTCCTTCCGGCGCCGCTACTCCAACCCGCCGGCCACGGGCGGCGCGGTCGCCGATGTCTAGCACCGCGCCCGGGCCCCCCGCCCCCGGGGAAACGGTCTCCTTGGGGGGCCGGGGACGCCTGGACACACTGCGGGCCTTCGCACGGCGCCCCTGGGTCCGGGGCACGGCCACCGCGCTGGTGCTCGCGCTGTGCGCCGGGTTCCTGGCGCACTCCTTCGCCCGGGACGGGGAGGCGACCCGCACGGCCGTCGGGCTGCTGGGACCGGTGCTGCCCCTGGCCCTCGTCCCGGCCCTGGCGGGGCTGTGGCTGACAGCGCTCTCCTGGCGCGAACCCCTGCAGGCCCTGTCGGTCCCGCTGTCCCGCCCCTCCGCCGTACGCATCTTCGCGGCCGGCCAACTGGGCAAGTACGTACCGGGGGTGATGTGGTCGATCGTGCTGCAGTCCCGACTCGCCGCCGCCTCGGGAATCACCGTCTTCCACTTCACCGCGGCCTTCGGGCTGTACGCCGCCGTGTCCCTGGGCACCGGCGGTGTGCTGGGGCTGGCCGCCCTGGCGCATCACGCCTACGGGACGGGGGCGGCGCTCGCCGCCGCCGCCCTGGCCCCCGTCCTGCTGCTCCTCCTTCCCCGGCTGCTGGCGGTGTCGGTGCGGCTGGTGAAGGTGGTGCCGGCGCTCGCGCGCAGGCTGGCGCCGGTCCCGCTCGGCGTGCTGCGCCGCTCCGTGTGGCTGTGCGCCGCGTCGTGGCTGGTGACCGGCGTCCACCTGTGGCTGTTCGCCGTCGCGCTCGGCGCCGACCCGCTCCGGGCCGTACTGCCCTGTGTCGCGGGGTTCGCCGTCGCGACCTCGCTGAGCAGTCTGGTGGTGGTCGTCCCGGACGGGCTCGGGGTGCGCGAGGCGCTTCTCGCGGTGTCCCTCGCCTCCGTCCTGCCCGCGCCGGAGGCCGCCGCGGCGGCTGCCGCCAGTCGGCTGGTTCTGGCGGCTGCCGACGTACTCGCCTTCGGCTACGGTTCGTTGGCCGCGCGGACCCCCCGCTCCCTCGCCCCGGCCTCCCCCGTCCCATCCACCGCACCGCACCACCCACGAAAGGACGACGCATGCTGACGACGGTCTACGGAGAATCGGTCATGGACCGGCTCCGGGGCACCCGAGCCGCCCTCGGCACCATGTACTTCGGTACCACCGTCGACGAGAGGACCTCCCGGGAGATCCTCGACCGCTTCGCCGAGCGCGGCGGCCGCCTCCTGGACACCGCGAACTGCTACGCCTTCTGGGCGCCCGGCGGCACGGGCGAGGAGTCGGAACTGGTCATCGGCCGCTGGCTGGCCGCGACGGGGGTCAGGGACGAGCTGCTGATCGCCACCAAGGTCGGCTGCCTGCCCGATCCGCTCGACGGCCCGTTCCCCGAGTCCGCCGAAGGGCTCAGCCCGGAGGTGGTGCTCAAGCAGTTCGAGCGGAGCACCGAGCGGCTGGGACGCCCCTCCGTCGACGTGTTCTTCAGCCACGCCGACGACCCGCGGACACCGCTCGCCGACACCCTGGGCGCCCTGTCGGAACTGGTGCGCTCGGGACGGGTCGGTGTCGTCGGCGCGAGCAACCCGGACGCGGCCCGGCTGGCCGAGGCGGCCCGCCTCGCGGCGGACGACCCCACGACGGCGGCCCCGCGGGTCATCCAGGCACGCCACTCCTACCTCTGGCCCGACCCGGCGGCCGACATCCGGCCGCAGCTTCCCCTGGACCACGCCCTGTTCGCCCACGCCCACGAGCACGGCGCCCTGCTCCAGGGGTACTCGCCGCTGCTCCAGGGAGCCCTGACCCGGGCCGACCGCCCGCTCGCCCCCGAGTACCGGAGCCCCGGCAACGAGGAGCGGTTGAGCCGGCTGAGGGAACTCGCCGGAAGGCTGGGGGTGACCGCCAACCAGCTGTCCCTGGCGTGGATGGCCGGTGGCGCCGTACCCGTCATGCCGGTGCTCGGCGTGAGCAGCGTCGCCCAGCTGGACGAGGCCATGGACGGGCTGGAGCTGGACCTCGGGCCGGAGATCCGGGACGAACTCGACGCGCTCGCCCCCCTCGGCCCGTCGCACGCGTCCCCCGCCGGAGCCCCGGTGCCCGGCGACGGCCGGTAGCAGCCCTCCGTGGCACCCGCCCGGGCCCGGCAGGTCAGGCGGACTCCCGTACGACCAGCCGGGTCGGGGTGATCACGGAGGACAGGGGGTGGCTCCCGCCGGCCACGCCGGACGCCTCGCGGAACAGCAGGCGGGCCATCGTCCTGCCCATGCCCACGATGTCCTGGTGCACCGTGGTCAACGGCGGGTCCATCGTGCCGGCAAGGGACGGGAGGTCGTCGAACCCGACGACCGCCACGTCCTCGGGCACACGCACCCCGCGCTCCCGCAGCAGGTCCAGCGCCCCCGCGGCCATCAGGTCGGAGGCGACGAACACCCCGTCCAGGTCCGGGCACCGCTCCAGCAGGGCGGCCATCGCCTCCGCGCCGCCCCGCCGGGTGAAGTCACCCTCGACGACCAACTCGGGTGCCCCGTCCAGGAGAACGTCGCGATAGCCGTCGAGCCGGTCCACCGAGGCGGCCTGGTCGAGCGGGCCCGTCACGGTCGAGACACGCTTCCGGCCGAGCGAGACGAGATGGCGTACGGCCTCCCGGGCGCCGCCCCGGTTGTCGGCGTCCACGTACAGGTGGGTGCGGGCCCGTTCGCCACCTCCCACCACGGGCCGTCCGCCGAGGACGACGGGGATCCCCAGCTGCTCCGTCATCGCGGGCAGCGGGTCGTCCGCACGCAGCGAGAACAGCAGCGCGCCGTCCACGTGCCCGCCGCCGAGGAAGTGGCCGACCCGCGCGTAGTCGTCCGGGGACTCGATGAAGACCAGTACCGGCTGGGCCTTCCGGACTGCGAGTTCCTCCCTGATCCCGCGCAGGTGCTCCGCGAAGAACGGGTCGACGAACAGGCGGTTCTGGGGCTCCGTCACCACCACGGCCACCACGTTGTTGCGGCGGGTCACCAGGCTCCTGGCCGCCTGGTTCGGCACGTAACCGAGCTCGGCCACCGCCACCCGGATACGTTCGGCGACCGCGGCGCGCACCCCCGGCTCGCCGTTGACCACGCGTGACACCGCGGACCGGGACACCCCGGCCCGCCGGGCCACGGCGTCCAGCGTGGGCCGCCGGCCCCCGGAGCGCCTACCCAAGACGCTCTCCCCGGCGCAGCAGATCCTCCAGGACCCGCTGGGCGAGGTGCCCGTCGTCGAAGCCGGCCAGCGCCCCCGGCCGGGTCCCGGACACGGCGCCCGCCCACTCCTGGAGCTGCTCCAGGAAGGAGTCGCCCCAGCCCGTCACCTCGCCCGGCGGGTCCGGCAGCCGGGCGGGGCCGAGGAGTTTGACCGGCTCGACGTCCACTCCCGTACGCACCTGGAGCAGCTGGCCGTCACGTGAGTGGTACACGAGCTCCCCGCGGCTCCCGGTGACGGTGACGGCGAGACCGAGCTCCTCGGGCGCCGACGACTTCGAGGCGGTGAGGGTGAAGTGCGGGCCGCCCGTCAGACCGCCGCTCACGAAGGCGTGGTCGTCGACCACCACGTCGTGCCCCTCCTTCGTCGCCACCCTCGTCTGGAGCCCGACCCGGCAGCTGCCGGTGTCGACCGGACTCCGGAAAAGGAAGTGCAGCATGTCCACGAGGTGCACCCCCAGATCACCGAGCGCGCCGCTGGTCGACCGCTCGGTCGGGCCGTCCCGCCAGGTGAAGCGGGCCCGGGTCACCGCGCTGGAACGCCGGAGGGCGACGGCCACATGGAGCACGCGGCCGATCTCCTCCTCCTCGATCCGCCGGCGGATCTCCCGCACCACCGGCAGATAGCGGTAGTTGAAGCCGACGCAGGACACCCCCGCGGCGCCCGAGGAAAGCCGCAGCATGTCGGCGGCCTCCGCGAGCGAGGTGGCCATCGGCTTCTCGCACAGCACGTGCCTGCCCTGCGCGAGGGCCTCGCACGCGTAGGCGGCGTGGGTGCGGTTGGGAGAGGCGACGACGATCCCGTCGGCCGCCTCGTGGAGCTCGCCGAGCGAGGCGAAGGCCCGCGTCCCCAGGTCCGCGGCCAGTGTGTCCGCCCGCCCCTGGTCGACATCGAAGAGGCCGGCGAGCGAGACGCCGTCGTCGGCCGACGCCAGGACCGCCCGGGCGTGCACCCTGCCGATGTTCCCCGCGCCGATGATTCCCACGCGCATCAACGGGACTCCTTCCGTGGTTCTTCTCTTGGACGGTCGCGCAGGACCGCGAGGATCGCGGCCGCGTACGGGAGGCCCGACACGTCCGGATGACGACTGCGCGCCTCGGCTGTGCAGTTGGCGACCAGGACCCCACGGCCGGCCTCCCGGAGCATCTCCAGGTCGTTGCCGCTGTCCCCGAAGGCGAAGGTGTCCGCGGGCGGCACACCGTACGCCCGGCGTACATGCCGGACGACGGCCCGCTTCCCGCAGTCCGCCGGGAGGAAGTCCACGTCGTAGCAGTTCTCCGGATCGCCCGCCGCGGGGTTGCAGCGGCTCACCCCGACGCCCAGGGAGTACCTCTCGGCCGTGCTCCTGACCAGGGCCAGGCTCCGCTCGTCACTCGCGGGCGTACGGGCGTAGTAGTAGTGGCTCCGCACCAGGCTGCCGGGTGGCCTGCCCTCCTGAGGCACGAGCGGCACCCCCCGGTCCGCGAGCTCCCCGGTCACCGCCTCGGCGAGCGAGGCCAGCCGTCCGGGCTCGGGGAGCCGTTCCTGCCAGGACGGGTCCGGGTGCGCGACACCGTCACGGAGGTACAGGAGCTCGGTCCCGAGGGAACAGGCGATGAAGTGCGGCAGTCTCCGCAGCCGGTGGGCCCTGACCTTGTCCATGACGGACGGCAGCGAACTGCCGGTCACCCAGCCGAAGAGCAGCCCGTGACGCCCGGCCGCCTCCACGAGGAAGTCCTCCAGCGCCTCCCGGTCGGCGACCTCGGCGGCGGTCGGGGCATGGGCCAGATAGGTCTCGTCGAAGTCGCAGAAGGCCACCGCTCCGACCCGCCGCGGCACCGGCAGGGAGGCGGGTTCAGCGCGCGGTCGGACGGACGGCAGCATGCAACGCCTCGATCACTCGGTTCTGTTCGGTGAGGGACAGCTGGTTGTGCAGGGGGATCTGGAACGCCGTCGTGTGGAGCTGTTCGGTGTGCGGAAGCCGACTGCGGGAGAAGAGCCTCCCGTGCAGCGGGGTCCGCTGCCGGTGGGTGAGTACGGGGTAGTAGATGTCCGTCTCCACTCCGCCGTCCTCCCGCACACGGGCGCGGATCCTCTCCCGTTCCGCGGGCCCGCCCGGAACCCGCACGGTGAAGAGGTGCCAGGCGTGGTCGGGGGTGAAGGACGGCAGCGTCAGCAGTCCTGCGGCGTGCAGCTCCGCCAGGCCGGTGACGTAGCGCCCGGCCAGGAAGGCCCTCCGGTAGTTCTTGAGGGTCAGTCCGGGCAGCAGCCCCATGGCGACCGAGGCGATCGGGTTGTCGATCTTCGAGTTGAGCCCCCAGGGCTCCGTCTTCACGTTCTTCGTGTCCGGGTGGAAGCCGTGGTAGGCGATCGCCCGGACCCGCTCGGCGAGTTCACCGTCCCCGGTGAGGACGGCCCCCGCCTTGCCGGTCAGTCCGAAGTTCTTGTACGGGTTGAAGCTCAGGACGGCCGCGTCCGAGTGCCGTCCGACGCCCGTGACGCCGATCGCCTGGCAGGCGTCCTCCACGACCCGCAGACCGTGGGCGTCGGCGGTCCTGCGGAGCGCCGCCATGTCGGCCAGCCGCCCGTACAGGTGGACCGGCAGGACGGCCCTGGTGCGGGAGGTGACGGCGGCCCCGGCCGACACGGGGTCCAGAGTGTGGCGTTCGGGCTCGACGTCGGCGAGGACGGGGACGGCCCCGCAGGCCAGGACGGCGTTCTCGGTCGCCGCGAAGCTGTTGGCAGGGATGATCACCTCGTCGCCGGGCTCCACCCCGACCGAACGCAGCGCGACGATCAGGCCGTCCGTGCCGCTGCTGGTGGCGGTCGCGTGCAGACCGGTGAAATCGGCGAGCGCCGCCTCGAACGTGGCCACCGCCGGCCCGCTGGTCAGTTCACCCGTCGCCAGGGTGCGCGCGAAGCACTCGGCCGCGACCCGCTGCTCCGCCGGCGTCAGCAGCCGCGACTTCGGCAGGAACGGGACCGGACGCCGCTCGCCCGGCAGCGGTTCGTGCTCCTCCCGGTGGAAGACGGAGTCCGGGGCGGACGGGTCGAGGCGGTCCGTACGTCCGGCGAGCAGACCGGCCAGCTCACCGTGGGCGACGCAGCCGGAGGACGTGTACGCGGGGACGGTCCCGCCGCGTACGTCCAGCACCAGCCCGTGCAGACCTTGGCTGTCCCCGGTGAAGACACCGCCCCGGGGCACCCCGGTGTCAGGGAGATCCTGGGCCACGGTGGTCACGCCGCGGCCTCCTCGTACGCCGCCGGGACCTCCGGAGCGGTGAAGCCGAAGGCGTCGGCCGCCTTCCGGAGCACCCGAGGGTCCGGGCGCTTGAAGTAGAGGAGTTCCCGTCCCGTTCGCAGGCCCTGGACGGTGAGGGGCAGATCCCGGTCGTCGGTGGTGTCGATCACGACCAGGTCCGTCAGGGCGCCGCGCCGGGCCACCTCCGCCGCCGCACCGGGCAGGCCGGTGCCGTCCACGACCAGAACCTCGTACCTCCGCCCCAGGGGCAGCCTCCCCTCCAGGGCCCGGCAGGCGAACTCGAACCGGAGGTAGGCGTCGAACCAGCTGAGCCGGTTCTCGCGGTCGGGGTCGAAGTAGTCGTCCAGGATCCACTGCAACCGCACCTCGGTCCCGGGGTGACGGTCGACGAAGTAGGCGAAGTTCTCACGCCAGTCCGCGTAGCGCTCCCGGTCGGACTCGGGGTGGGCCTGGTGGTAGACACGGGCGTAGGGGGTGTGGACGAGGACGAGGCCCGCGCGGTGCAGGCGGTATCCCAGCTCGACGTCCTCGAAGCTCCACCTCTTGATGTTCTCGTCGAAGCCCCCCACGGCCAGCAGCCGTTCCTTGCGCACGGAGACGTTGCAGCCGTACAGGAAGTGCCAGCCCGTCGCCAGACCGGCCAGGTTCTCCGAAAGGGCCCGGGTCACCTCCGCGCGCTCGTCCGCCTCGGCCACGGGCGGGAACGCCTCGGGGGCGAACTCCTTCCCGAGGAGGCCGAGATCGACCGGGCCCGGCGCCAGGTAGTCACGGAAGCCGATCGCGACGACGTCGGTGCGGTCCCGGTGGCAGCGGACGTGCTCCTGGACGAAGAGGGGGTCGATGATCTGGTCGCCGTCCGCGAAGGCGATCACCTCGCCGTCGGCCGCCTCGACACCCGCGTTGCGGGCGGCCGAGCGGCAGGAGCGCTCGGTGCGGGGGAGGTACAGCCTGCGGAGCGGATACGTGAGCGACAGGGCGTCCACCATCTCACCCGTTCCGTCCGTCGAGCCGTCGTCGACGAGTACGACCTCGAATGCGTCCGGTGCCGCCACGATTTGGTGGTTCAGGGACACCAGGCAGGGTGCGAGCAGTTCTTTCGAATTGTAAGTGGGAATGACGAGGCTGACCTTCACGGATCTCCTAAGGAATCGGTCATCAGCAGTGCGGGGCGCGTCGGATCAGGTATCGGAGACGGACGCCCTTTTCGTCTGCTCGGGAAGCGCTGGACGCTCCTGGCGTTTCCCGGGAAGACGGCGCCAGCGGATATCCATCAGCAGGGCACGGAGGTTTTCGTCGACCGCCATGGCGATCATCACTCCGAGTATTCCGAGCCCCAGCGGAAGGGAGAGGGCGTAGGCGAGGGGGAGGAAGACCGCCCACAGGACGACGATGCCGACCACGGCCGGGAACACGACATGACCGACGGCACGCAGGGAACTCGCCGTCGTCATGATCAGCGAGGAACCGGGGAGATAGAGCAGGCCGCACCAGAGCAGCAGCTTCCCGGCGTCGGCGATCTCCGGATCGGTGGTGAACCCCCGCATGATCCATTCGCCGGACAGGCCCGTCACCAGGGCGAGGGCCACCGCGGCCACCACCCCGGCGGCACGGGTGTTGCGCGCGAGCCGGCGGATGCGGTTGGTCTCCCCGGCTCCCGCGAGGTGCCCGAGCGCGATCTGGAGGCCTTGGGACAGCGCCGAGGAGAACATGCCGATCATGTTGGTGATGCTGAGCGTGTACATGCGCGCGGCGAGTTCGTCGGTCCCCACGGCCGAGATGATCCGCGTGGTGACGATCTGTGCGAGCTGCCAGAAGGCGGGCTCCAGCATCGTGGGCAGGGAGAAGGCGACGAGCAGAGCGGCGTGCGCCTTCAACTGCCCCACGGTTCCCGGGCGGCGGAACCTGATCCGGATCCTGAAGAACACCAGCCACAGGCTGTACAGCAGACCGGCGCAGGTGGCGAGCGCCGTCGACAGGGCGACACCCCTGACGCCCCAGCGGGGGCCTGACGTGGACAGCACCAGGACGAGGATCAGCGTGACGTTGACGACGTTGGTGAAGACGGCGGCGAACATCGCGTGCCGGGTGAACCCGTTCGCGGCCAGCACTCCGCCGAGCATGGCCACCAGGGAGTGCAGCACCGCACTTCCCCCGACGATCTGCAGGAACGTCGTACCGAAGGCGAGGTGCTGCCCGCGCAGTCCCATCAGGCCGGCCACGTCCTCGGCGAGGACGAACAACGCGATGCTCACCGCCGCGCCCAGGACCACGTGCAGCAGCAGGGCGACGAAGTAGTACTCCCGGACCTGCCCCGGTTCCCCCCGGCCCAGCGCGCGTGCGTACACGAGGCTGCCGCCCTGCCCCATGAAGGAGAACATCATGAGCACGAACGTCGCGACGGTGTTCACCGAACCCACCGCGCCCGCGGCGTCGTCCGAGATCCGGCCCAGCGCCCAGACGTCCACCAGACCCATGGAATACGTCGACAGCAGCTGGAGGAAGATGGGCCAGCTCAGGGAGAAGACCCCGAGATTACCTTTTGGCGGCACGACCGTGCGTCTCCGTTCCCTTGCCCTGTCGGGCCGTATCCGTACGAAATGCCGAACGACACGGCCGGAAAGCCTCAGGGCTCGGGGACGGGATCTGGGGAAATCCGTTCCTCCGGTCGGGCAGCGCGATGTTATCCGCACGCCGACTTCTCCAGGAAGCAAGTATCCAAAAGGAGGCGACGATTCCGCGCCGCGACGGCTGCCGGCCGGTACTCGGGACGAGTGACCAGGAGTCACGGCCGGAAAGGGATGAAACACCTGCCAGTGTTCGAAGGAGAATCCCGGAGACACCGTCCGTGACGGAAAGCCGGAGGAACACGGCTTGTCACAGGCGCGACGGAACGGTCGCGTGTGGCCGATACTCTCGCGCGGATCGGCCGATTCACATCGGTGGTGCGAGCCGGGAGGGAGACGGGCGGCACCGCGCGCCCGCACGTGGCTACTGGTCGACGACCTCGACCGTCGGCGGATGGCCGTTCCAGGTGCAGAAGACGGACAGCGTCGCCCCCGCCCCGTCGCTGAAGTCCACCCGGATCCACTCCGGGTTCGTCCACACCTGCATCGACCACCCCGGCTCGGGCGTCGCCGAGACCAGCTTCGCCGAGTGGTCCGCCAGTTCCAGGACGACCCTGCCGCCGCGCGTCGGATAGCTCCTGACCTCGCCCGCGTCCGCCGCGGGCGGCGAGGTCTTCGCGGGGCCCGGGCTCCGGTCCGGCGGGCGGGAGGACGGCTGCCGGGAAGGAGCGGCCGACGGCGCGGGCGTGGACGCCGTCGCGCTCGGCGGGACAGAAGCAGAGGCCGGGGGAGCCGCGCGGTGCGTCGAGGACGACACCGGCTCGTCCGTCGCCTGCCCGCTCCTGGCCCCCACCGAGATCGGAACGGCCCGGGGCGGGTCGTACACGGTGCCCGACATGACCGTGTGCACGCCCCACCACGACAGGGTGACCGCCGCACCCGTGGCGAGCGACCACGCGATCGCGTGTACGAGTCCTCGTTGCATCGGGCACATCCTGCACCACCCGCACCGGCCCTGTCCTGGAGGGGACCCCGTTACTCCGGATGGGCTACGGTGCGGCGCATGCCTAGTGTGCTCGTGGTCGAGGACGACCAGTTCGTACGTTCCGCCCTCATCCGGCACCTGACCGAGGCCTCGCACACGGTGCGCAGCGTCGGCACCGCCCTCGAAGCGCTCCGCGAGGTCGCGCACTTCCGCTTCGACGTCGTCGTCCTCGACCTCGGGCTGCCCGACCTCGACGGCGCCGAGGCACTGAAGATGCTGCGCTCCATCACCGACGTACCGGTGATCATCGCGACCGCGCGGGACGACGAGGCGGAGATAGTCAGGCTCCTCAACGACGGTGCCGACGACTACCTCACCAAACCGTTCTCGGTCGAGCACCTCTCCGCCCGGATGGCGGCCGTCCTGCGCCGCACGCGCGGAGCCGGTGCGCAGGCGCCGCCCCCGCGCGTCCTCCAGGTCGGCGGGCTCTCCATCGACCCGCTGCGCCGTCAGGCCGAACTGGACGGCACGGCACTGGACCTGACCCGCCGCGAATTCGACCTGCTGGCCTTCCTCGCCGGCCGCCCCGGTGTCGTCGTCCCGCGACGCGAGCTGCTGGCCGAGGTCTGGAAGCAGTCGTACGGCGACGACCAGACCATCGACGTCCACCTCTCCTGGCTGCGCCGCAAGCTGGGCGAGACGGCGGCCCGGCCGCGTTATCTGCACACCCTGCGGGGAGTCGGCGTCAAACTCGAACCACCGGCCGCGGGGCCCGCCGCATGAGATGGGCCCTGGTCAAGGTATGTCTGGCCGTCACCGCCATGGTCGTGATCGCGTTCGCCGTGCCACTCGGACTCGTCATCAAGGAGATGGCCCGCGACCGCGCCTTCTCCGACGCCGAGCGGCAGGCCGCCACCATCGGCCCCACCCTCACCATCACCACCGACCGTGAGGAGCTGATCCGCGCCGTCCTGTCCACCGAACCCGGCGGCCAAGGACGCCTCGCGGTCCATGTCCCCGCCGACGGGACGGGCGGCCCCCGACTGGAGATCGGCACCCGCCGCGCCACCCGTGAGGACCTGGCGACCGTCGGAGCGTCCGGACGCGCCTCCATCGCGGACGTACCGGGCGGCTCCGTACTGCTCCAGCCCACCGCGCTGGGCTCGGGGGGCATCGCCGTCGTGGAGGTCTTCGTGGCCGACGACGACGTCTCCAACGGCGTCGGCACCGCCTGGCTGGTGCTCGCCGGTGTCGGCATCGCGCTGATCGTCGGTTCGGTGGCCGTGGCCGACCGGCTCGGCGTACGGATGGTGCAGCCCGCCCAGCGCCTGGCCGGCGCCGCCCAGGACCTGGGGGAGGGGCGGCTGGGCACCAGGGTCCCCGAGGAGGGGCCCACCGAACTCCGCTCCGCGGCGGTCGCGTTCAACTCCATGGCCGACCAGGTGGTCCAGCTCCTCGCCAACGAGCGCGAGCTGGCCGCCGACCTCTCCCACCGGCTCCGCACCCCGCTGACCGTGCTCCGCCTCAACGCCGCCTCGCTGGGCGAGGGCCCGGCCGCGGAACAGACCAGGGCGGCCGTCGAGCAGCTGGAGCACGAGGTCGACACGATCATCCGCACGGCGCGTGAGCAGCGCCCGCAGACCCAGGGCCAGCAGTCGGGCGCGGGAGCGGGGTGCGACGCCTCCGAAGTCATCCGGGAACGCATGGGGTTCTGGTCGGCGCTCGCCGAGGACGAGGGACGCACGGTGCGGCTGGCGGGAGTGGACCGCACGGTGCGGATCCCGGTCGCCAGGCCCGAACTGGCGGCGGCTCTGGACGCCTTGCTCGGCAACGTCTTCCGGCACACCCCGGAGGGCACCGCCTTCGCGGTCGACGTGCACCACAGCGGCGACGCGGTGCTCGTGCTCGTCTCGGACGCCGGCCCCGGTATACCCGATCCGGAGTCCGCCCTCGCCCGCGGTGCCAGCGGGCGGAACGGGGCTCAGGGCGGGGTGGGATCGACCGGTCTGGGGCTCGACATCGTCCGCCGGGTCGCCGAATCCACCGGCGGTGACCTGCGGATCGGACGGTCGGTGCTCGGTGGCACCGAGGTGCGCATCTGGATCGGGCTGGACGGCGGACCGGCCGAGCGGGCGCGCCGGGGGCACCGGGTCGGGCGGCGAAGCGGAAGCCGGGGCCCGCGGGGAGGCAAAGGGCGGAACGCGGAACTCCATGGCGCCCGGGACCCGCGAACGGGCAGCTGAGGGAGCGCGAACAGTCGCACCGCCGGGCCCGCGAACGGACGCCTGAGGGAGCGCGAACAGCTGCCCCGGCCCGCCGCCGGCACCCGCGGTCTTAACCCGTACCGATGTCCTCCTTAAGCAAACCCTAAGAACACCGGCCCGGTTCCCATGAGTGCCTTTTGCCCGGTTCGAGGCGGCTAGCGTTCAGGCGCAATCACCCCCGGCAGGACGAAGGCAGGCACGCGATGGGCACCAGCACGCACCGGCGTACGGCGAGTACCCGCACGAAGGCGGTCGGCGCGCTCGTCGCCGCAGCGGTCGTGGGCGGCACGGTCCTCGCACTCACGGGCACGGCGCAGGCGGCCGCCGTCGGCGCCACGTACACCAGGGCCAGCGGCTGGACCGGTGGCTACACGGGGCAGTACGTCGTCTCGAACGACACCGCGACCGTGCAGTCCGGGTGGACGCTCGAATTCGACCTGCCCGCCGGGACGAAGATCGAGTCCCTCTGGAACGGCGAGCACACCGTCAGCGGCAACCACGTGACCGTCGAGCCCGCGAGCTGGAACAAGGACATCGCCCCGGGCGGATCCGTGACGGTCGGCTTCGTCGCCGCCTCCGCCGGAACCGCCGCCGATCCGCGGAGCTGCCTCATCAACGACGCCGCCTGTTCCACGGACGGCGGCACCGCGCCCGAACCGAGCGGACGCCCGACCGTGACCCCGACGGCCGCGCCGACCCCGGCGCCCACGAAGACCCCGACGCCCACGGGCACCGCGACCGCCGGGCCGACGGAGACCGCGACCGCCGAGCCGACCGCCGAGCCCTCCGGTCCGGCCGGCGGCACGGCCGACGGGGCCGGATTCGCCCCGTACGTCGACACCTCCCTCCACCCTGCCTACGACCTGCTGGACACGGCGTCGAAGACGGGCGTCAAGGAGTTCACCCTGGCGTTCATCACCTCGGGCGGCAGCTGCGCCCCGCTGTGGGGCGGGGTCACGGGGCTCGGCGACGACAAGGTGGCCGCCCAGATCACCGCGCTGCGAGCCGCGGGCGGTGACGTGCGGGTCTCCTTCGGTGGAGCCGCGGGTGCCGAACTGGCTCTGCACTGCTCCTCCGCCGCCGAACTCGCCACGGCGTACGGCAAGGTCATCGACGCCTACGGCCTGACCAAGGTCGACTTCGACATCGAAGGCGGGGCGCTGCCCGACTCCGCCGCCAACTCCCGTCGTGCGCAGGCCATCACCCAGCTCCAGAGGTCGCACCCCGGGCTGGACGTGTCCTTCACGCTGCCGGTGATGCCGGAGGGCCTGACCCAGCCGGGCGTGGATCTGATCGCGGACGCGAAGAAGAACGGCGTGACGATCGGCGCGGTCAACATCATGGCGATGGACTACGGCGTTTCGTACAGCGGGGACATGGGCGACTACGCCGCCCAGGCAGCCACGGCCACCCAGGCGCAGATCAAGGGCGTGCTCGGGCTCTCGGACGCGGCTGCCTGGAAGGCGGTCGCGGTGACCCCGATGATCGGCGTGAACGACGTCGCAACCGAGATCTTCACCGTTCAGGACGCCACCCAACTGGTCTCGTTCGCAAGGGAGAAGGGCATCGGCAGGCTGGCGATGTGGTCGGGCACACGCGACGCCCAGTGCGCGGGCGGCGCGAAGCCGACCGCGGACGCGACGTGCAGCTCGATCCTCCAGGAGCCGCTGGCCTTCACCAAGGCGTTCGGCGCCTTCCGGTAGTCCGGCGGCCTTCCGGCCCCCTCCCCGTGGGCTCAGGCGCACCCTTCGACCCACCCCCCTCCGCGCGCCCCGGCCGGCCCCCACACCCCCCACATCCGGCCGGGGCGCGCGCCCCTGTGCGTCCGCGCTTCCGGCACACGGAGGGGCGAGTCCCGTCCCGCCCGCCGGACCCGTCCGTCCCGCCCGCCGGACCCGTCCGTCGCGTCCGCCGGACCCGTCCGTCGCGTCTGCCGGACCCGTTCGTCGCGTCTGCCGGACCCGTCCGTCGCGTCTGCCGGACCCCTCCGTCGCGTCCGGCGTGTCCTCCTTCCGCCGGCTTGTCCGGAGCGAAGCGGAACCCCCTTTGCCCCGTGGTGGAGTTCGGGGAAAGAACGCGGAAACCTCTCGTGACCCCCTGTGCGCCCCCACGGCACCCTCGTCCCGTTCATCTTCCGGCGGGCATCAGCGGGTTGGCGGGCCGCCGGCGCCCCGTGGCGCGAGGCGCGGGGATCCGTGGGGCGCGGCGGTCCTTCCCGGGCCCTCAGAGGCGAATCGCGGCCCGATACCCCGGCTGACCTGCGGTGATCCGGAGAGCAACACCCCACGCATGCAGGGCGCGAGACCAAGCGCAAGCCCTCGGTCGGACACGTTCCCGTGACTTGCAGGACACGCTCGGGCAACGGAAGCGTCTTCAACTCTTGACACCCACCCCCTTGAGGCAGCAACCTTCCGGCATCAGCGCATGGGAGCGCTCCCATATCGAACGAGGTTTTTCGCTCGTACGGGGACGGCACCGCCCATGTCCTCTCCGTACCACTGGCACGCGCGCCACTCGTGCGTATGCCGAGCAGATCGAACGCCAGTCCCACCCTGGAACAAGGAGTAGTGGAATGCGCATCACCCGCACCGTCGCAGGTCGAGGCCGCAGAACCGCCGTCATGGCCACCACGGGCCTCTCGGCCGCCGCCCTGCTGCTGACCGGCTGCAGCGACTCGGGATCGGACTCGGACGAGGCCGACGCGAACGGCAACATCACCCTGACCGTGGCCGACTTCGGACAGTTCGGCTACAAGGAGGCGGGGCTCTTCGCGAAGTACCACGAGCTCCACCCGAACATCACGGTCAAGGAAAACGTCACGGCCGACGAGCAGGTCTACTACCCCAAGTTCCTCCAGCAGCTCAACACGGGCAGCGGCCTGGCCGATGTGCAGGGCATCGAGGTCGGCCGCGTGAAGGAGCTCGTCGACACCAAGGCGGACGCCTTCGCCGACCTCTCCAAGGTGATCGACCCCGACCAGTGGGTGAACTGGAAGGCGCTGCAGGCGAGCACCGACGACGGCAAGGTCATCGGTGCCGGCACCGACATCGGCCCCATGTCGATCTGTTACCGCCGCGACCTCTTCGAGCAGGCGGGTCTGCCGACCGACCGCACCGAGGTCGCCGCGAAGCTCGCCGGCGGCTGGGAGGACTACCTCGCGCTGGGTGAGGAGTACAAGAAGAAGGCCCCCAAGGACACCTTCTTCATGGACTCCGCCAGCGCCATGTACAACGGCGTGGTCAGCTCCGACTCGGAGCAGTACTACTCCAAGGACGGCAAGGCGATCTACAAGGAGAGTGCCGGCGTCCAGGCGGGCTGGAAGCTCGCCTCCGAGGCGGTCGACAAGAAGCTGACCCAGGGCCTGGCCCAGTTCAGCCCGCCGTGGCAGGCCGCCCTGCGCAAGGGCAGCATGGCCACCGTGGCCTGCCCCGCGTGGATGGCCGCGCAGATCGCCACCTACTCCGGTGACGACTTCAAGGGCAAGTGGGACATCGCCCGCACCCCGGGTGAGACCGCGGCCAACTGGGGCGGTTCGTTCCTCTCCGTGCCCGCGAAGGGCAAGCACGTCAAGGAGGCCGGCGAGCTCGTCAAGTGGCTGACCGCGCCCGAGCAGCAGGCCGCCGTGTTCAAGGCCGCAGGCCTCTTCCCGTCGAACAAGGGCGCCTACGACCTGCCCGACGTGAAGACCGCCAAGCTCGAGTACTTCAACAACGCGCCGATCGGTGAGATCTACGCCGAAGAGGCACAGGCCATCCCCGCGGCGGTGCTCGGCCCGAAGGACGGCGTCATCAAGGACACCATCTCCACCCAGATCAACAACATGGAGCAGCGTGGCACCAAGCCGGACGACGCCTGGAAGGCGGCGACCGAGGCGATCGACAAGGTGATCGGCTGATCCTCGCCGGTGCGGGCGGCCGGGACGACTTCCACGCGTCCCGGCCGGCCCGCACCGGTGCCGGTTCTCCCACCGGCACCGCGCACCTTCTCCGACACCTCCGCCGGACCTGACCAGAGGTCCGGCCTGCCCCTGCGGTGTCGGCACACCCAGGGAAGGACTCCCACCTGTGGCAACCACCACCCCCACCCGGGGCGTACAGGGCCCGCGGCCCGGCCGCCGCGCCCCGAAGCCCATGACGCCCGGCCGCCAGGCCTGGCGCAGCCGACTGTGGCGCTTCGACGACAAGGCGTCGCCGTACGCCTACATCGCGCCCTTCTTCCTCGTCTTCGGGGCCTTCGGGCTCTACCCGCTCATCTACACCGGCTGGATCGCCCTCCACCGGGTGGAGATGACCAGCCTCGACCAGATGGAATGGGTCGGCTGGGGGAACTTCAGCACCATCCTCCAGGACTCCGAATTCTGGACCGCGGTCACCAACACCTTCGTCATCGGCGTCATCTCGACCGTGCCGCAGCTGATGATCGCGCTGGGCCTCGCCCACCTGCTGAACTACAAACTGCGCGCCAGCACCTTCTGGCGCACCGTGATCCTCACGCCCTACGCCACCTCGGTGGCCTCCGCGGCCCTCGTGTTCGCCCTGGTGTTCCGGGCGGACGGCGGCCTGCTGAACTGGGTCCTCGGTTTCTTCGGCGCCGGCGAGACGAACTGGGCCAACGGACACTGGTCGTCCAACATCGCCATCGCGGTCATCGTGATCTGGCGCTGGACGGGCTACAACACCCTGATCTACCTGGCCGCGATGCAGGCCGTCCCGTCCGACCTCTACGAGGCGGCCTCGCTCGACGGCGCCTCGCGCTGGCAGCAGTTCCGCAACGTGACGATCCCCGCCCTCAGGCCCACGATCCTCTTCACGATCGTCATCTCCACCATCGGGTCCATGCAGCTGTTCGGTGAGCCCCTGCTGCTCGAAGGCGGTCAGGTCGGAGCGCGGGGCGGCACCGAGCACCAGTACGAGACCCTCAGCATCTACCTCTACAACTACGGCTGGAACCTCGGACACCTCGGTCCGGCCGCCGCGGTCGCCTGGGCCATGCTCGTCCTGCTGCTGCTCATTGCCGCGATCAACTGGCTCGTCGGGCGCTTCATGCGCAAGACCGCGGCCTGACGGGGAGCGATATCCATGACCACCACCAGCCCCATCACCGCCCCGGACCACCGCCGCGTCTCCAAGGCCGCCGTCGGTGACGAGCCTCCGCGCCGGCGCCGCTTCAAGCCTGGGGCCGGGCGCCAGCACCACGCGGGCCCCTTCGCCTACTTCGCGCTCGTCGTCGTCGGCCTCGGCTCGATCTTCCCGCTGTACTGGACGCTCGTGGCCGCGTCCCGCACCCAGGACGAGGTGCTGGACACCACGCCGCCCCTCATCCCGGGCGGCAACCTCTTCAACAACCTCGAGGCGGCCTGGGAACAGGCCAACCTCGGCAAGGCCATCGTCAACACGGTCATCGTGTCCTCCAGCATCACCGTGGCGACCCTGTTCTTCTGCACCCTGGCCGGCTACGCCTTCGCCAAGATGCGCTTCAAGGGCCGCGGCGCGCTGATGACCGCGGTCATCGCCACGCTGACCATCCCCCCGCAACTCAGCGTCGTACCGCTGTTCATGATGATGTCGGACATCGGCTGGGGCGGTCAGCTGGAGTCGGTGATCTTCCCGACCCTGGTGAGCGCGTTCGGCGTGTTCTTCATGCGTCAGTACCTCCTGGAGGCGCTGCCGTACGAGCTCATCGAGGCGGGCCGGATGGACGGGGCCAACAACCTCCGCATCGTGTGGAGCATCGTGCTGCCGGTCGCCCGACCGGCCATGATGGTGCTCGGTATGCTTACCTTCGTCCAGTCATGGAACGACTTCTTCTGGCCGTACCTCGCGCTGAATCAGCAGAACCCCACGCTCCAGGTGGCCCTCGGCCAGCTGAGCGCGTCCTACGTGCCCGACCAGAGCATCGTCATGGCGGGCGCACTGATCAGCACCCTGCCCCTGCTCGTCGTCTTCGTCATATTCGGCAAGCAGATCGTCGGGGGAATCATGTCGGGCGCGGTCAAGGGCTGACCCCGGCCCGCCCTTCCGGTCCGATCCCGGCACAGCCGTTCCACCCGGCCTTCCGTCCTTCCCGGCCCGGCCCACGGCCGTTCCGTACGGCCTGTACCTGACCGCAGGCCGTACGGGGGCCGGGTCCCCGCACTTCCTGTCCCTGTCCCTCCACCCATGGGAGCGCTCCCGCATGACTGCCGTACGACCCGACACCACCCCGAAGCAGGCGCCCGGGACGCAGTTCCCCACGGGCTTCATCTGGGGCGCGGCGACCGCCTCCTACCAGGTCGAGGGTGCCGCCGCCGAGGGCGGCCGCACGCCGTCCATCTGGGACACCTTCAGCCGGACACCCGGCAAGGTCCGCAACGGCGACACCGGCGACATCGCCGCCGACCACTACCACCGCTACCGCGACGACGTCGCCCTCATGAAGCAGCTCGGGCTGAAGGCCTACCGCTTCTCCGTCTCATGGTCCCGGGTCCAGCCCACCGGCCGCGGCCCGGCCGTCGAACGCGGCCTGGACTTCTACCGCAAGCTCGTCGACGAACTGCTGGACGCCGGCATCATGCCGGTCGCCACCCTCTACCACTGGGACCTGCCCCAGGAGCTCGAGGACGCCGGCGGCTGGCCCGAGCGCGTGACCGCCGACCGCTTCGCCGACTACGCCGCGATCGTCTCCGGCGCGCTCGGTGACCGCGTCGGCATGTGGACCACCCTCAACGAGCCGTGGTGCTCGGCCTACCTCGGTTACGGATCCGGCGTGCACGCCCCCGGACGCACCGAGCCCGCAGCCGCGCTGCAGGCGGCCCATCACCTCAACCTCGCCCATGGCCGGGCGATCGAGGTTCTGCGCGCCCAACTCCCCGCTGCTGCGCAGACCTCGGTCACCCTCAACCTCCACCAGGTCCGCCCGCTCACCGACAGCGAGGCCGACGCGGACGCCGCCCGCCGCATCGACGCGGTCGGTAACCGTGTCTTCACCGGTCCGATGCTGCGGGGCGAGTACCCCGAGGACCTGATCACCGACACCTCGCACCTGGTGGACTGGTCGAAGCTGGTCAAGGACGGCGACCTCGCCACCATCTCCCGTCCGGTCGACGCCCTCGGCATCAACTACTACACGCCGACGCTGGTCTCCACCCCGGCACAGGGCGCCAGTTACGCGCGCAGCGACGCCCACGGCGCCAGCGACCACTCCCCGTGGCCCGGATCCGAGCACGTCGCCTTCCACCTCCCCGAGGGGAAGGAGCGCACCGCGATGGACTGGTCGATCGACCCCGACGGGCTCTACAACCTGCTCATGGACACCCACCGGGACCACCCCGGCCTGCCGCTCATGGTCACCGAGAACGGCGCGGCGTTCGACGACTACGTCTCGCCCGAGGGCAAGGTGGAGGACCCCGAGCGCGTCGCCTACCTGCACGGGCACCTCGACGCCGTGCAGCGGGCCGTCGCCGACGGCGCGGACGTCCGTGGCTACTTCCTCTGGTCCTTCATGGACAACTTCGAGTGGGCGTACGGCTATTCGAAGCGCTTCGGTGCCGTGTACGTCGACTACGCCTCGCAGCGCCGGATCCCCAAGACGAGTGCCCACTGGTACTCCGACGTGATCCGCCGTCACGCGCTGCCCCCGGTCGGCGGCGTCTGACCCGGATCGGCACCGTCCGACCCCGGACAGGTTTCACAGCGGGACCCGGCACTTCGCCGGGTCCCGCTTTTCCGTTTGCCCGGGCGGGCGCGTCGGCCACCGGGCGGCATCGTCCTGTGGCCCGCCTTACGTGTTCGTCATCCGGACCCCGTACGCTTGGGAGCGCTCCCAAGAGTTGTGGCGCTGCTGAGACCGCCGGGTCCGGACGAGTGTCAAGGGATCGGACGGTGGGACTTGGTTTGGCCATCCCGCTGTGAGAAATTGACCGCGAACGGGAGGCAGCCATGGCGGCAGCGCGAGTACGGAGTGGCGGGCGGCCCACGCTCGAAGAGGTAGCGGCCCGGGCCGGAGTGGGGCGGGGCACGGCCTCTCGCGTCATCAACGGCTCGCCCCGGGTCAGCGCCCAGACCAGGGAGGCCGTCGAGGCGGCCGTCGCCGAGCTCGGGTACGTACCCAACCGCGCGGCCCGTGCGCTCGCCGGCAACCGTACGGACGCGATCGCCCTCGTCGTGCCCGAGTCCGAGACCCGGTTCTTCGCGGAGCCGTACTTCTCCGACATCGTGCGGGGAGTCGGGGCGGCCCTCGCCGACACCGAGATGCAGCTGCTGCTGACCCTCGCCGGCAACGACCGCGAGCGCCGACGGCTGGCCCAGTACCTGACCGCGCACCGGGTCGACGGGGTGCTCCTGGTCTCCGTCCACGCGGACGACCCGCTGCCGGATCTCCTCGAACAGCTCGGCATGCCCGCCGTGATCAGCGGCCGCAGGCACGCGGCGGAGACGCTGCCCTCCGTGGACTCGGACAACTTCGAGGGTGCCCGAGCGGCCGTCGACCACTTCATATCGCGAGGCCGCCGCAACATCGCCACGATCACCGGCCGGCTGGACGTCTACGGTGCCCAGCGCCGCCTCGACGGCTACCGCAAGGCCATCGCCACCGCCGGCCTGGACCCCGACGAACGGCTGATCGCACCCGCCGACTTCAGCGAGGAGGGCGGGGCCCGCGCGATGCGCGAGCTGCTGGAGCGCCGCCCCGACGTCGACGCGGTCTTCGCCGCCTCCGACGTGATGGCGGCGGGCGCCCGCCACGTCCTGCGCGAGTCCGGCCGCCGTATCCCGGACGACGTGGCCCTGATCGGCTTCGACGACTCCGCGGTGGCCCGCCACATGGATCCGCCCCTGACGAGCGTGCGCCAGCCGATCGAGGAGATGGGCCGCACGATGACGCGCGTCCTGCTCCAGGAGATCGCGAACCGTTCCTCTGGCGACGGCACGCGGGAGCGCCCGCGGATCGTGCTGCCCACGGAGCTGGTGGTACGCGAGTCGTCCTGAGGCGTGCCGCGTCGTCGGCAGCGGAGGTGCGCACACACGACCGGCTTATTTTTCACAAGTTCTCCATGCGGCGTCCACCCGGCCGATATGGTTCCCGGAGTTCGGCGAGTGTGTGACGCACCACACGACGCCATGTAGCGATCTGCCGCGCGTGCGCTCTGGTCCGGCAGTGCATCTGGGGGGCCGCATGCAGAAGATGGTCAAAGGCGCGAACGTCGGGCTGGGCACGCTCAGTGACGACGTCGGGTCCGTGGTGATGAGCCTCGGGTGGAGCAGCCCGTCGGGCGAGGGCGACGCCGATGTGTCCGTGCTGTTGCTCGACGGCAACGGCAAGGTCCGCAGTGACTCCGACTTCTGCTTCTACAACAACCCGGCGGTCGGCAACGGCAGCGTCCAACTGCTCGGGAAGAGCCCCACGGCTGACGGCAACGAGGACCGGATCAGTTTCGATCTCGACGCTGTACCGCCGGAGGTCGAGCAGATCGTGGTGGCGGCCAGCCGCTACGGCGGATCCAGCTTCGGGGATCTGAACGACCTCTGTCTGAAGCTCGCGGACAGCTCCGGTGACGGTCTGGTCCAGTTCTCCGTCGAGGACGCGGGAGCCGTGAGTGCCTTCATCTTCGGGGAGCTCTACCGCCGCACCGGCGAGTGGAAGTTCCGGGCCGTCGGGCAGGGCTACGCATCCGGTCTGGGCGGGCTGGCAACGGACTTCGGCGTCGACATCGACGACGACGAGGAGGAGGCCCGGGAAGAGGAGGCCCGGGGAGGGGACCCCGGGGAGGAGCCCGTGGCGCGGGGGCAGGAGGGCGGAGGCCGGGAGCCGGTGGTTCCGGCGCCCCGGGCCCCGGAACCACCGGCTCCCGTGACGGCCGGCGAGGCGACGCCGCCCGAGCCGAAGAGGCGCGCCCGGCCGCGCACGGCCAAGAAGAAGGTCACACTTCCGAGGGCCACGAGGAAGACGCTCGCCGAGAACGACTCCTGGCGCACGGCCAGGCTGTTCCCGCTCTCCACCCTCAGGAGCGACCGCGAACGTGAGATGCGCGCGACGTCGGTGCTCCTGTCGGTGATGACGCAGGTGCCCGAGTTCGGGCGACGGCTCACAGCCGGGTTCGGCGCGCCCGCCGGGAGGATGGAGACCTTCACCGAGGTGTCACTGCCGCACGGCGACTCGCCCCGTCGGCCCGACGGAGTCATCCGTGTCGAGCGGGCAGGCAAACTGTGGACCGCCCTGGTCGAGACGAAGACGAACGGCAACGCCCTGAAGCCGGACCAGGTGCAGGCGTACATGGACATCGCCGCCCGCCGCGGCTACGAGGCCGTCATCACCCTCTCCAACGACGTCGCGCTCGAAGGCAGCCCCCTCGTGGACGTCAGGATCGACGGCAGACGCAAGCACAAGGTCGCGCTCTGGCACCTCTCCTGGGCCGAAGTCGCCCACCAGGCACAGATGCTGATCCGTCATGAGGGAGTGGTCAACGCCGCGCACGCTTGGCTGCTGCAGGAGCTTCTGCACTACCTGCAGCACGAGCAGTCGGGTTGCCACGGATTCCAGAACATGGGCGCAGCCTGGGTGCCCGTCCGTAAGGGGATCGACGACGAGACGCTCTGCCAGGGCGATCCGCGGGCCACCGAGGTCATCGAGAGCTGGGAAAGGCTCGTCCGGCAGGTGTGCCTGCGGCTCGGGGGTGAACTGGGCCAGAAGGTCCTTCCCGTCCAGCGGACCAGACGAGGGTCCGACCCCCACGCCCGACGTGCCGAGCTCGCCGACAGGCTCTGTTCCCAGGGGCGGTTGGAGGCCGAGCTCCGTATCGAGGGCACTCCGGGGAATCTGGCCATCGCCGCGGACCTGCGCACGGGGAAGCTGCGTACGTCGATCGAGGTGGCGGCGGCCGAGCAGGGGTATCCGCTCAATCGGGCGAAGCGTCTGATCAGGCAGCTTTCCTCGGCGCCTGCGGACCTGCACATCGAGACGCTTCTCGAAGGGGACGGCGTCGGGCCACGCGGAACACTGGAACGTCTGCGGCCCGAGCCCGGAGACCTCCTTCCCAAGGGCGGCGGGGAGATCGTGGGCTTCCGGCTGTCCCTGTTCAAGGGAATGGGCAACGGGCGTGGCAGTGCGGAGACCGGGTTCATCCGGAGCGTCGACGAGGCGGTGGACCGCTTCCACGCCCTCGTGATCGCTCAGCTGGACGTTCGCGGAGCACGTCGTCCGGGTGGTGGGGTGGAGGCCGCTCGCTGACCCCACGAGGAGACCCTGCCGCGTCGGGGGAACGCGCGGCAGGGCCTGTGGATCGGATGCCCGGGGTGCGGCTCGTCATGCGGCCCGGAGTCCTCTGTGGCCGGTGTCACCCGGGCCGTTCGCGCCGCCCCCGGGCCGGGCCTCGGTGCTTCGCCCATGTGGCCGGGCTCCGGAGCCCGTAGCTCTGAGGAGCCCGCGGCTCAGAGGCTCCGGGCGGTGACGTCGCCGTAGGACGTGGTCGCCTTGATGTACAGGCCGGGCGTGCCGTCGGTGTTCCTGAGCGCGTTGTCGATCCGCCCGTAGCCGGTGCCGGCGTCCAGGGCGGCGGACACTCCGCGGGCCGCGGTGACGGAGATGTCCCCGGCCTCGGTGCGCAGGGTGAGGGTGCCGCCGGCGGCCTCGGCGACACGGATGCCGCCCTTCTGGGTGCTGATCTCGCCCGGGCCGCCCAGGCGGCCGACCGCGATGTCGCCGGCCTGGAGGGCGAGGCGGGCGCTCGCGGTCTCGTCCAGCTCGACCGAGCCTGCCGCGCCCTCGAAGGTGACGTCGCCGAGTCGTCCGACGCCCCGGAACCCGGCGGCGGCCGTCCTCGCGTCGACGTGCGAGCCGGCGGGCAGCTGGACCGTCACCTCGACGGATCCGGAGTTTCCGAGGACCCGGCTCGTCGCTCCCTGTACCGCGATCCGCAGGACACCGTCCCGGTAGGAGACCTCGGTGCCCTCCGCCGCCTTCACGTCGCGGCTCTTCGAGGCATCCGCGGGCCGGACCTCGACAGAGGTGTCGGTCCGGTCGGAGGCGACGATCCTGATGAGTCCCGAGGGGACGTCGAGGGTGGTGGAGACCAGGGCGGGGGTGTCGAAGTTCTGCATGACGCGCTCCTTGGGATCGTGTTTCCGATGAGTGAAACGCTACGTTGCGTTCATTGATGTGGCAACGGCTTTGTTGCGCCGCGGGCACGTAATAGCAGGTGGTCGCAGGAATATCGTTGCAACGGACCAGATCCGAACGCAACAGGATATGAATCACTCGTTGCAACAGAATGGGAGTGAACGCTAGGGTGGCGGTACCACGCACCGGACGAAGGAGAGACCGCGATGCCGGGAGGCAGACTCACCCAGCAGGAACGTCAGCAGATCGCGCTGGGACTGGGCGACGGCCTCGCCTACGCGGAGATCGCCAGGCGCCTGGAACGTCCGACCTCGACGATCACGCGCGAGGTGATGCGCAACGGCGGCCCCGCCGGCTACCGCGCCGACCTCGCCCACCGCGCCACCGAACAGCGCACCCACCGCCGCAGGCAGGCCGCGCCCCGGGGGGCCGAGGCGTTCCCGCAGCCCCACGGGCGTGACGCCGAGGCGGTGAAGGAGTACGAGGAGGTGTTCACCACCGTCATGATGGCGTCGGGCACACCCAGGATGATGGCCCGCGTGATGTCCTGCCTCTACATCACCGACTCGGGCAGCCTCACCGCTTCCGAGCTCGTCCAGCGACTCCAGGTGAGCCCGGCGTCCATCTCCAAGGCGATCACCTTCCTGGAGAGTCAGGGCCTTGTCCGCAGGGAGCGCGACGAACGCCGCCGCGAGCGCTACGTCGTCGACGACGACGTCTGGTACCAGGCGACGATCGCCAGCGCCCAGGCCCTCATGCAGGTCATAGAGACCGCACGGCAGGGCGTCGGGGTCCTCGGCCCCGGTACCCCGGCCGCCGTCCGCCTGGAGAACATCGCCCGCTTCCTCGACTTCATCAGCGAGAGCACGACCCGCGCAGCGGAACAGGCCCGCGAGATCCTCTACGTGAAACCGGAGGAGGCCGCGGCCGGCACCGACGGGCCGGACCCGGACGACGGATAATCAGGGCCCTGAGCGGTCCGGGGCGGTGGTCGACCCCGTGCCGCCGGCAGGAGCCGCTCGGCGCGGATGACCTCCGGCACGGTCGTCGTGGGCCCGCGAACGCAAAAGATCAGCCCCTGACCCGTTGTCCCAGGTCAGGGGCTGATCATTCAGGGTGAGTAACGGGACTTGAACCCGCGACATCCTGGACCACAACCAGGTGCTCTGCCAGCTGAGCTATACCCACCATGTCGTCCGGTCGTTTCACTGACCGGCCGAGAAAAAGTGTACAGGGTCCGAGCGGGTGCTCGCGCCCGAGTTCCTCAGGGCCGCGTCACGGGCCCCGGAGGGCCCGTGACCAGCGGGTCTTCTACTGCTGTCCGGTGGACGGCGAGTGGCGCGCCGCGATCTCCTTGGCGCGGGCGGAGTCCGGGCCGGGCTGCGGCACGAAGACCGCGTCCCGGTAGTACCGCAGCTCCGTGATGGAGTCGCGGATGTCGGCCAGCGCCCTGTGGTTGCCGTTCTTCTCCGGACTGTTGAAGTACGCCCTCGGGTACCAGCGGCGTGCCAGCTCCTTGACCGAGGACACATCGACGATCCGGTAGTGGAGGTAGCCCTCCAGTGACGGCATGTCCCGAGCCAGGAAGCCCCGGTCGGTGCCGACCGAGTTTCCGCACAACGGGGCCTTGCCGGGCTCCTTCACGTGCTCGCGGATGTAGGCCAGGACCCGCTCCTCGGCGTCGGCCAGGGTCGTGCCCCCGGCCAGCTCGTCGAGGAGGCCCGAGGCGGTGTGCATCTGCCGCACCACCTCGGGCATGGTCTCCAGGGCCGCGTCCGGCGGGCGGATCACGATGTCCACCCCTTCACCGAGCACGTTCAGTTCCGAGTCGGTGACCAGCGCGGCCACCTCGATGAGTGCGTCGTCCGTCAGCGAGAGCCCGGTCATCTCGCAGTCGATCCACACCATGCGATCGTTCATGGGCCCCACCCTACGGGGCGCTGCGCTGCCCCGGCAGGGCCGGGCGGCCCGGAACGTACGCCTCGGGAACCGCCCCCAGACGTTCCACACCGCCCCCCGGACCCGTGGCCGCGACGACCGGGGCCGGGCCGGAGGAGGCCGCCGCGGCCCGCCGACCCGATGCCGTGCCCTGGAGGGGCACGGACGTGTCGATGGCCGTGGTGACGCTCTCCAGCACCCCGCCCTGCGGACGGCGTGCCCGGTACGCGGCGCGGTACGCGGCGGGGGAGGAGCCCAGCTGGCGGCGGAAGTGCCCGCGCAGCGCGACCGGTGAGCGGAAGCCGCAGCGGCCCGCCACCTCGTCGACCGAGTAGTCGGAGGTCTCCAGCAGCCGCTGCGCCTGCAGCACGCGCTGCGTGATGAGCCACTGGAGCGGTGCGCTGCCCGTGAGCGAGCGGAACCTGCGGTCGAAGGTCCGCCGGCTCATGTAGGCGCGCGCGGCCAGCGTCTCCACGTCGAACTGCTCGTGGAGATGCTCCAGCGCCCAGGCCACGACCTCGGCGAGCGGGTCGGAGCCGATCTCTTCAGGTAAAGACCTGTCGAGGTAGCGCTCCTGACCGCCACTGCGCCGCGGCGGTACGACGAGCCTGCGGGCCAGGGCCCCGGCCGCCTCGGTGCCGTGGTCGGTACGGACTATGTGGAGGCAGAGGTCGATTCCGGCCGCCGTCCCGGCCGAGGTGAGCACGTCGCCGTCGTCGACGAAGAGCTCACGCGGATCGACGTGCACCGACGGATAGCGCTTGGCCAGCGTCGGTGCGTACATCCAGTGTGTGGTGGCCGGGCGGCCGTCCAGCAGGCCGGCCGCGGCGAGGACGAAGGCCCCCGTGCACAGACCGACGATGCGGGCACCCTCCTCATGGGCGCGGCGCAGCGCGTCCAGTGCCTCTGCGGGCGGCGGGGAGGTGATGGACCGCCAGGCGGGCACCACGACGGTGCCTGCCCTGCTGATCGCCTCCAGGCCGTACGGCGCGCTGAGTTCGAGCCCGCCTGTGGTGCGCAGCGGTCCTTCCTCGCCTCCGCAGACCAGCAGGCGGTAGCGGGGAACGCCCGCGTCCTGCCGGTCGATTCCGAAAACTGAGAGCGGAATGGAGCTCTCGAAGATAGGGCCGCCACTGAACAGCAGTACGGCTACGACTTCCCGGCGTCGCCGCCCGGTCAGTTTCCGTGCGGCCTCCGTTGCGGTGGCGGAGTCCTGGCTCATGACGCTAAGCCCCCCTCGGTGTTCGCGTCTTCCTGGTCCCTACGGGCCTGTCGCTCCTGCACGTTTCCCCTCGGTCTCGCACGGGTCCCCAGTCCTCGACTCATGATCGAATCTACTGCGTTCCGTGGTGCCGACGTGACACGTTCCCCCACCGGCACTATGTCGACAAGGCAACTTGGCGCGAAGCGTTCGATCACGAAGCGTTTCACTCGCGAGCCCCACAGGGAAGTGCGCATCGCGATCATGGCCCGTCCCCATAGGGTCAAAGCGTACCGCGCGGTCTATTCCTTCCTGGTGGCAAGCGGGTTGAGCCCTGGTGACACCAAGGGAACGGGGTGTGGGTGAAGTTGGCTGAAAACCGATGGTTGCGTGCGTGTATTCCAGTCATGTGACCGGCGTACGCCCCCTGTCCTCGGGAGCCTCCATGCGCCTCAGGGGCCTCTTGAGGCCGTCCGGCCCCCCGAGGTCGACGTTGTGCAATTGCATGATGGCGGGGCGTGACGTTCCGGGCCGAGCGGTCGGGTAGTGCATTCGGCCGTCCGGCCGGAGCCGGCGCGAGGGTCGTCCGGACGGAGTGGCGGGAACCCGTCCGAGCGTCCACGAGCTGGATGTACGACGCAACCGGCATTGCCATACCGGGGCGTTCTCCGGCATGCTCCCTCCACCGCCGCATGCGCTGTGCGAGGGCTGGGCAGTGGAGGAGTGGCGCCGTACCCTTGGGGGTAGGGGGTTGGGAAGATGTTTCCCGGACACAGCTCCATCGCTCGCAGGTACACCTCCAAACCGCTCTCCTCACGAGGACTCTCTTCGCCGAGACACCGATGGCCGGTCACGAAATCCCTGAACCCGCAGACCGCAAGCAGGTAGCCGACCCCGGGTCGGAGCCTCAGACGGTCGGAGAGTCGCGCCCTTCCTGCGATCCCGCCTTCCGGCATGGTGTCGTGGTCGGCTTCGACGGCTCCATGTCCAGCGAGCGCGCCCTCGCGTACGCCATCGGTATGGCGCACCGGCACAGCTCCGGACTGATCATCGTCCATGTGGCCAACCGGCTCCCGACCACCGTCTGGGCCGGCTGCGAGCCGCCCGTGTTCGTCGACGTCCCCGACCACCGCACCGAGGTCCTCGGGCTGGAGCTGGCGTGCGCGGACTATCTCACCGAGGTCCCCTGGGTGCTCGTGGAGCGCGGCGGGGACATCTGCCACGAGCTGGAGGAGGTCGGCCGGGAGTACTCGGCCGACGCCATCGTCGTCGGCTCCACGCACGGCATCGTGGGCCGGATCTTCGGATCCGTGGCCGGCCGTCTGGCGCGTCGGGCGCAGCGCCCGGTCATCGTCATCCCCTGAGCCGTGAAAGGCCCCTGACGGGGCGTCAGGGGCCTTTCACGGTGCCGTCGTGCGGGCGGGCGGACGGGTGGTGTCCGCCACTCGGCTACTCGACGGTGACGGACTTCGCGAGGTTGCGAGGCTTGTCGATGTCACGGCCCATGGCGAGTGCCGTGTGGTAGGCGAGCAGCTGCAGCGGGATGCCCATCAGGATCGGGTCCAGCTCGTTCTCGTTCTTGGGGACGACGATCGTGTGGTCGGCCTTCTCCTGCTCGCGGTGGGCGACGGCGAGGATACGGCCGCTGCGGGCCTTGATCTCCTCCAGCGCCGCGCGGTTCTTCTCCAGCAGGTCGTCGTCCGGGACGATCGCGACGGTGGGCAGCGCGGGCTCGATGAGCGCGAGCGGGCCGTGCTTGAGCTCGGAGGCCGGGTAGGCCTCGGCGTGGATGTAGGAGATCTCCTTGAGCTTCAGGGAGGCCTCCAGTGCGACGGGGTAGCCCCGGACGCGCCCGATGAACATCATCGACTGGGCGCCCGCGTACTCCTCGGCGAGCTTCTTGATCTCGTCCTCCGACTCGAGGATGCGGCCGATCTGCTCGGGCAGCTTGCGCAGGCCCTCGATGATCCGCTTGCCGTCGGACACCGACAGGTCGCGGATGCGGCCCAGGTGCAGTGCGAGCAGCGCGAAGGCGACGACGGTGTTCGTGAAGCACTTCGTGGAGACGACGCAGACCTCGGGGCCGGCGTGGACGTACATTCCGCCGTCCGCCTCGCGGGCGATCGCCGAGCCGACGACGTTCACCACGCCCAGGACGCGGGCGCCCTTGCGCTTGAGCTCCTGGACGGCCGCCAGCACGTCGTAGGTCTCGCCGGACTGGGAGACGGCGACGTACAGGGTGTCGGGGTCCACGACCGGGTTGCGGTAGCGGAACTCGGACGCGGGCTCCGCGTCCGCGGGGATGCGGGCGAGCTCCTCGATGAGCCCGGCGCCGATCATGCCCGCGTGGTAGGACGTGCCACAGCCCAGGATCTTGATCCGGCGGACCCCGCGGGCCTCTCGCGCGTCCAGGTTCAGGCCGCCCAGGTGCACGGTCGAGAAGCGGTCGTCGATGCGGCCGCGCAGCACGCGGTCCACGGCGTCGGCCTGCTCCGAGATCTCCTTGTGCATGTACGTGTCGTGGCCGCCCATGTCGTACGACTCGGCCTCCCACTCCACGGTCGTGGGCGTGGCCGTGGTGGTCGAGCCCTCGGTGGTGTACGTGCGGAAGTCGTCGGCCTTGAGGGTGGCCATCTCGCCGTCGTCCAGGGTGACGATCTGGCGGGTGTGCGCGACCAGGGCGGCCACGTCGGAGGCGACGAACATCTCCTTCTCGCCGATGCCCAGCACGACGGGGGAGCCGTTGCGGGCGACGACGATGCGGTCGTTGAAGTCGGCGTGCAGCACGGCGACGCCGTACGTGCCCTCGACCGACTTCAATGCGTCGCGGACCTTCTCCTCCAGCGTGAGTGCCTGCGAGCGGGAGACCAGGTGGACCAGTACCTCGGTGTCCGTCTCGGAGAGGAACTCGACGCCGTCGGCGACCAGCTTTGCCCGGATCTCGGAGGCGTTGTCGATGATGCCGTTGTGGACGACGGCGACCTTGCCCTCCGCGTCCAGGTGCGGGTGGGCGTTCTCGTCGCTCGGGGCGCCGTGGGTGGCCCAGCGGGTGTGGGCGATGCCCGTGGTGCCGGCGAACCGCTTGGGCACGCGGGCCTCCAGCTCGCGGACCCGGCCCTTGGCCTTGACCATCTTCAGGGTGCCGGGCCTGCCCGCCGCGGCCTTGCCCGTGATGACGAGGCCCGCGGAGTCGTAGCCCCGGTACTCCAGCCGCTGCAGGCCCTCCAGCAGCAGCGGAGCCACGTCACGCTTCCCGATGTATCCGACGATCCCGCACATGGATTCTCTGCCCCTCCATCGACGTACAAAAGTTCGGTGCCCGGCCCGCCGCCGATCGCTCAGCCGTAGACGATGCGGCGCAGCTGGCGGAGCGAGAGCTCCTGCGGCGCCACCGCGCGGTGCGGCAGCTCGGCCGCGATCCGCTCGAAGATCTCCGTGTTCACCAGACCGCCGGCCTGCAGTTCGCGGTGGCGGCGGCGCACGAAGCCCTCGGTCGTCTCGTCGAAGTACGCCAGCACGTCGAGGACCACCCTGGCCGCCTCGCCGCGCCGGAGCGCGGTGGAACGTACGAGGTGGTCGATGAGGTCGTCATGCGCGGGACGGTGTTCGAGCACTCGTCGATATTGCGTGGAGCGGTCTCGTTACGCAAGAAATCTGCCCGAAATCGGGCAGGGATCTCATCCAGGAGGGGCTTATGTCTGGAATGAGCATAAGATTCTCATCCAGCCCCGCCCGGATAAGCCCCGCCCGGGAAAGCCGCGCCCGGGAAAGCCGCGCCCGGAGAAGCCCCGCCCGGAGTGGGCGGGGCCGGACCCCCGCTCAGTACCCCGCGATCGGGTTCCGCAGCCGGCCGGTCAGCTGGAGCGCGCCCGCCGGGTCCTCCAGGTCGACCATCTGCCGGTTGTTCCGCAGCTGCAGCCGGTTCAGGCAGGACAGCGCGAAGTCCTCCGTGAACATGTCGTACTGCTCGAACTTGTCCGAGAGGTACGGCACCGACTCCTGGTAGCCCCGGACGCACTCGGCGACCGTCCGCCAGAAGGTGTCCTCGTCGAGTACCCCCTCGGTGGCCAGACCGGCCCCCAGGAAGCGGAAGAAGCAGTCGAAGACGTCGGTGAGCACCGAGAGCAGCTTCATGTCCTCGGGGACGTCGGCGCGGATCCGCTCGACCTGGGGCGGCAGCACCGCGTCCGGGTCCATGACGGCGATCTCCTCGGCGATGTCCTTGAAGACCGTCCGGCGCACGACGCCGTCCTCGACGACGAGGATCACGTTCTCGCCGTGCGGCATGAACACCAGGTCGTACGCGTAGAAGCTGTGCAGCACCGGCACCAGGTACGCGTCCAGGTAGCGGCGCAGCCAGTCGGCCGGGGCCAGCCCCGACTCGGCGATCAGGGCGCCCGCCACCGAGCGGCCCTCGTCGTCGGTGTGGATCAGGGAGGCCATGGTGGCGAGGCGCTCGCCCCCGGTCAGGGAGGCGACCGGGCTCTCCCGCCACAGGGCGGCCAGCATCTTCAGATAGGGGGAGCCCTTGGTGGTCGCCGCCTCGTAGGCGTGGTGGCGGTAGCCGACGGCGGCCCGCTCCCGGATGATCGAGAACCCGCTCCCGCGCAGCAGGTCGTCGCGCTCGATCAGACCGGCCAGCCAGTCGTTGATCGCGGGGGTCGCCTCCATGTACGAGGCGGACAGCCCGCGCATGAAGCCCATGTTCAGCACGGACAGTGCCGTCTTGACGTAGTGCTTCCCGGGGTGGTCGGCGTTGAAGAAGGTCCGGATCGACTGCTGGGCCAGATAGGAGTCGTCGCCCTCGCCCAGACAGACCAGGTGCTGCCGCGCGATCTCTCCGGCGAAGGTGACGGCGAGCTTGTTCCACCACTGCCAGGGGTGGACCGGGATCAGCAGGTGGTCGTCGAGGTCGAGCCCCAGGTCCCGCATCCTCGCGGCGAACCTGCCGAGGGTCTCCTCACCGAGCTCGTCGGCGACGAGGGTGGGGTAGTCCAGCCCGGCACCCGCCGTGAAGGTGGCGCGATCACGGCGGGCCGCCAGCCAGATCAGCCGGATTCCGGTCGCGGCCTCGGGGGCATAGGCGCGGTATTCGCCGACCCCGAAGCCGAGCCGCCCGTTGTTGGCGACAAAGCAGGGGTGACCCTCGGTCATCCCCGTCTCGATCGCCTGGAAACCGGCCACGGCGAGCTGAGCGGAGGTGGTCGGTTCCTTGGTCAGCTTGTAGGCGGTTCCGGCCAGCGTGGAGGAGATCTCCTCCAGGTACACCGGCAGGATCTCCGCCGACAGGCCCAGCGTCGCGCGGAGCTCGACGAAGAACTCCAGGGCGTCCAGCGGGAGGTCCGAGCCGTGCCGGTGGCGCGTGATCGACCCGGCGTCGACCTGCCAGTGGTCCAGCGCGAAGCGCCGGGCGGCGAAGCGGTACTCGACGGTCCCGTCGTCGCTGCGCACGGCATGGCGGCCGTCGTCGAGCGGGGCGGGGTCCAGCAGCCGCTCGTGGGAGAACTCGGCCAGCGCCTTGCGGATCAGCTGCCGGTTGGCGACGGCCCAGCGCTCGGGCGTCAGGTGGTCGACCGCGGCGGTCGCGGGATGTGTGGTCATCGGTCGGCTCCAGTGGTCGCGGCCTCGAACTGCTCACGGGTGCAGGCGCTGAGCAGGGCCTGCTTCTCCGGCTTGGTGATCTCCCGGATCACCTCGAAGCCGACGGCCTTGTTCAGCGCGTGCACCGCGCTGTTGGTGACGTCCGGTTCGACGACGACCCGGCGTACCGCCGGGTCGGCGAACAGCGTCTCCATGACGGTGGTGATCACGGCCAGGGTGAAGCCGTGCACGGGGGTCTCGGGCGGGGCGACCAGGAAGTGCATCCCGATGTCCCCGGGCTCCGCGTCGTACAGCCCCGCGAGCTCGACCTCGGTGGGGTCGTAGCGCTCCATGAGGAAGGCCCGGCCGTCGTGCAGGCCGATGAAGGCGTCGTGGTGGGGGTGGGCGGCTATCGCCGCGTACTCCCGCTCGACGTCCTCCAGCCGGGCGTCGCCCATCATCCAGAAGGCCGACCTGGGATGGGTGACCCACTCGTGGACCAGTTCCGCGTCGGACCTGCCGCCCTTCCTTCCGGGGCCGGTGTCCATGGGGCGCACGGAGAACGCCCCGGTCTGCTGCGTGCGGGTCATGCTGCGAACTCCTGGAACGTGACGGACTTCTCGACCGGGTAGTACTCGCGGCCGAGCAGCTCGCCGATGATGTACGCGTTGCGGTAGGCACCCATGCCCAGGTCGGGCGAGGTGATCGAGTGGGTGTGCACCCCGGAGTTCTGCAGGAAGATCCCGCGCCCGGTGGTGTCGATGCTGTAGTTGCGGGCCACGTCGAAACGGCCCCGGGAGTCGTACCGGATCCGGTCCGTGACGGGCTTCAGGAAGGCCGGCGCGGTGTACCGGTAGCCCGTGGCGAGGACGAGTCCCTCGCTGTGCAGCTCGTAGTCCCTGCCCTGCTCCTCCTGGCGCAGGCCCAGGGTGTACGTCCCCGTCGACGCGTCGTGACGCGCGCTGTCCAGAGCGGAGTTGGTGAGCAGCCGGGTGGGCACGGGGCCGTGCAGGCTCTTCTGGTAGAGCAGGTCGAAGATGGCGTCTATCAGCTCGCCGTCGATGCCCTTGAACAGGCCCTTCTGGCCGGACTCCAGCCGGTAGCGGGTGTCCTCGGGCAGGGCGTGGAAGTAGTCCACGTACTCCGGCGAGGTCATCTCCAGCGTGAGCTTGGTGTACTCCAGCGGGAAGAAGCGGGGGGAGCGCGTCACCCAGTTCAGCCGGTAGCCGTGGGCGTCGATCCCGGACAGCAGGTCGTAGTAGATCTCCGCCGCGCTCTGGCCGCTGCCCACCAGAGTGATGGACTTCTTGGCCTGGAGGTTCGCCTTCTCCCGCAGATAGCGGGAGTTGTGCAGGAAGTCGCCGCCCAGCCCCTGGCAGGCCTCCGGGATGTGCGGCGGGGTGCCGGTCCCCAGGACCAGGTGGCGGGCACGGAACGCGCTGTCGGCGGTGCGGACGGTGTAGAGGCCGTCGCCCTCGTCGTACGTAACCGACTGTGCGGTTTGGTTGAAACGGATACTGCCTAGTTCGGCCGCCGCCCACCGGCAGTAGTCGTTGTACTCGGTGCGCAGCGGGTAGAAGTTCTCCCGGATGTAGAACGAGTAGAGCCTGCCCCGCTCCTTCAGGTAGTTCAGGAAGGAGTACGGCGAGGTCGGGTCGGCCATCGTGACCAGGTCCGACATGAACGGGGTCTGGAGGTGGGCCCCTTCGAGGAACATCCCCGAGTGCCACTCGAAGTCCGGCTTGGACTCCAGGAACAGGCCGTCCAGCTCCTCGACGGGCTCGGTCAGGCAGGCCAGCCCGAGGTTGAACGGACCGAGCCCGATCCCGATGAAGTCGTACGGGGCGGTGCGGGGCTCAGGAAACGCGGTCAAGGGACTCTCCCAGGTACTGCTCGGCGTGGCCGGCGATCAGATCGAGGACGGCGGTGATGTCGGCCGTGGTCGTCTCGGGGTTCAGCAGGGTGAACTTCAGGTACTGGCCGCCGCCGACCTTCGTACCCGCCACCACGGCCTCACCCGAGGCGAACAGGGCCTTGCGGGCGTACAGATTGGCCCGGTCGATGTCGGTGGACGTCCGGACGCGGTCCGGGACGTAGCGGAAGACCAGGGTGGACAGCCGCGGCTCCACGACGACGTCGAAGCGCGGGTCGGCGGCCAGCAGCCGCCAGCCCTCGGCGGCCAGGTCGCACACCTCGTCGAACAGCTCCCCGACACCGTCCGCGCCCATGGTGCGCAGCGTCATCCACAGCTTCAGGGCGTCGAACCTGCGTGTGGTCTGCAGGGACTTGTCCACCTGGTTGGGGATGCGTTCCCGGACGGTCCGCTCCGGGTTGAGGTATTCCGCGTGGTAGGTCGCGTGACGCAGCGTGGACCGGTCACGCACCAGCACGGCGGAGGAACTCACGGGCTGGAAGAAGGACTTGTGGTAGTCCACGGTGACGGAGTCGGCCCGCTCGATGCCGTCGATCAGCTCGCGCCGGGTGGGCGAGGCGAGCAGCCCGCAGCCGTAGGCGGCGTCGACGTGCATCCAGGTGGCGTACCGGTCGCAGAGGGCGGCGATCTCGGGCAGCGGGTCGATGGAGCCGAAGTCCGTGGTCCCCGCGGTGGCGACGACGGCCATCGGCACGGTGCCCTCGGCCGCACAGCGTTCGAGGGCGGCGGCCAGCGCGACGGTCTGCATGCGCTTCTCGCGGTCCACGGGGACGGACACGACGGAGTCGGGGCCGAGGCCGAGCAGCTTGGCCGACTTCTGGACACTGAAATGGCTGCACTCGGAGGTGAGGATCCGCAGCCGGCTGAACTCCTGCGGAGGGAGCTTGGTCTCTTCGCGCGCCAGCAGCAGCGCGTGCAGGTTGGACTGCGTGCCGCCGCTGGTGAAGACGCCGTCCGCCGCGGGTCCGAGGCCGATGCGGCCGGCCGTCCAGTCGATCAGCCGGCGCTCGATCAGTGTGCCTCCCGCACTCTGGTCCCAGGTGTCCAGGGAGGAGTTGACGGCGGAGAGCACCGCCTCGCCGACCACCGCGGGGATGACCACCGGGCAGTTGAGGTGGGCGAGGTAGCGGGGATGGTGGAAGTACACCGCGTCGCGCAGGTAGACCTCGCCGAGCTCGTCCAGTACGGCGGCGGTGTCTCCGAGCGGCCGGTCCAGATCGATGGCGTCGACGACGGGGCCGAGCCCGTCGGCGTCCATGCCGGTGAACGGGCGTTCGGTGGAGGCGAGTCTGGCCGCGACCTGTTCGACTCCCGCGGTGACGGAGCGACGGTAGTCCTCCGCCGTCGTGCGGTTGAGCAGGTGGGAACGCATGAGGGGGCCTCCCGGGTGGGGACGTCGTCGCGGCCCTCCGGGCAGAGAGAGGGGGGCGAGGGCGCGACGGTTAAGTTAGGTAACCCTAACCTAACAATGTTCGCGTCCTTCGCCCCCGGGGTGTCCGTCACAGGAACCCCACAAGACACGCAGGGGTGTTACGCCGCGACCCGCGCCGCCTGCTCCCTCAGCTGCTCCTCGCTCAGCCCGCGCCGCCAGTAGCCGGTGAAGGTGACCCGGCGGCGGTCGAGCAGCCTCTCCCGGACGAAGTGGCGGCGCAGGGCCTTGACCCCGGACGACTCACCGGCGATCCAGACGTACGGGGTGCCCTCGGGCAGTTCCTCCGCGCGCACGGCGTCGACGGCGGAGGGAGCGCCCTCCGCCCGCACGAGCCAGGTGATGCGCACGTCGGCCTCGGTGCGGATGTCCAGACGGTCCAGGCTGTGCGGGACCTCCAGCCAGGCCCGGGCCTTCGTGCCGGCCGGCAGCCATTCCAGTGCGGCCGACGCGGCGGGCAGCGCGGTCTCGTCGGCGCAGATCAGCACGCAGCCGGTGTCCTGCGGCGGCTGGAAACGGACGCCGTTGTTGGCCTCACCGGTGGGGCCCAGGACGGTCAGACGCTGCCCCGGTACGGCGGCCTCGGCCCAGCGGCAGGCGGGCCCGCCGTCCTCGTGGAGCGCGAAGTCGATGTCGATCTCGGTCGAACCGTCCGGGGCGTACCGCTGGGCGCGCACGGTGTACGACCGCATGACCGCCCTGACGTCGGCGGGCAGGGCGCGCCAGGCCGGGAACCACTCACCGTTCCCGTCGACCGGGACCACGGCCTCGGTCTGGCCCGGATGCGGCAGGAAGACCGAGAGGCTCTGGTCGCGGCCTCCGGCGACGAAGCCGTCGCACCCCGGCCCGCCGAAGGTGATCCTCCGCATCGACGGGCTCAGCCGGCTGGTCCGCAGGACCGTCAGGCCGAAGAACCGGAAGGGGGCGATGGCGGGTGCGGTCGCGGTCGTCATACGAGGGTTCCTCCCGGGAGGCGGAGCGGCGGATGACGGCCCGGCCCGGAGACGCTCCGGGCCGGGCCAGGGGATCAGCCGACCTTCTTGGCCTTCTCGATGGCCTCGGCGAGGGCGTCGAGGATCGGGGCGCACTTGTCGTAGGAGTAGATGGGCTCCGTCGTGCGCGGGATGACCTGACCGGCCTTCACGGCGGGCAGTCCGGCCCAGGTCGGCTTCGAGGTCAGGGCGTCGGGCTGGAGCGCGGAGGAGCGGTTGTCCATCATGATGATGTCGGCGTCGTACTTGTCGACGTTCTCCCAGCTCAGCTCCTCGAAGAAGCCTGCCTCGTTGACCTTCGGCTCGACGAACTGCACGCCGAGCTCCTGGAAGTACAGGGTGTCCGCGGACGTCTTGGCGAGCGAGACGTAGAACAGGTCCTGACTGGCCGAGCCCACCAGGACCTTGATGTTCGGCTGGGACTTGGCGGCGGCGCGCAGCCGGGCCGCCGCCTTCTCGAAGGCGGCCTTGGCGTCGGTGACCTTCTTGGCCTTGACGTCGGCGCCGAGGGAGGCGGCGAGGTCCTCGTGGCGCTGGATCGCCTTCGGGACCGTGGTCTGGGCGGCCCACAGGGCGACGCTCGGGGCCAGCTTGAGGATCTTGTCCTTGGACTGGTCCGGCACGTACCAGAGGGCGTCCTTCTCCCACATGGCGGTGACGAGGAGCTCCGGTGCGAGCCCCGCGTACTTCTCGACGTTGAACTCGCCCCAGACGTTGCCGAGTATCTCGACCTTGCTGATGTCGAGGTCGCCCGCCTGCACGTCGGCCTTGCCGTCCGAGGTCTTCGTCGGGCCGAAGACGCCCTTCACCTCGACGCCGTAGTCGTGGAGCGCGGCGGCGACACCGATGAACGCGACGATGTTCTTCGGCGTGGACTCGGCCTCGGCGGTCTGCCCACGGTCGTCCTCGAAGGACCAGGGGCCGGATTTCTCCGCACCCGAACCCGAGGCGGAGCCCTTCTCGTCACTGTCACCGCATGCCGCGAGGACGGCACCGAGACCGACGGCGCCACCGACGGCCAACAGGCCGCGGCGGGAGAGTGAGCTGGTCCGGAGGACGGTCATGAGTGAGTCTGCTTTCGTACGCGCCGCAGGGCGCCCGCTGACGATTCGAGGGAAGGCTAGCCTAACCTCACATATGGCGGGCGAGGAGGGCAAGGGGCAGCGGCCGTTCCGTTACCCGCGCGCGGAAGAGCCTCCCTTCCCCGGCGGGGAGGGAGGCTCTTCCGGTGTCCCCTGGAGCGCGTCCGTCAGGCGTCCATGCCCAGCTCCCTGGCGATCAGCATCCGCTGCACCTCACTCGTGCCCTCGCCGATCTCCAGGATCTTGGAGTCGCGCCACATCCGTGCCACCGGGTACTCGTTCATGAAGCCGTACCCGCCGTGGATCTGCGTCGCGTCCCGGGCGTTGTCCACCGCCACCGTCGACGAGTACAGCTTCGCGATGGCCGCCTCCTTCTTGAACGGCTCACCCGCGACGAGCCGCGAGGCCGCGTCGCGCCAGCCGATCCGGGCCATGTGCGCCCGGGTCTCCATGTCCGCGATCTTGAACTGGATGGCCTGGTTGGCGCCGATCGGCCTCCCGAAGGCGTGCCGCTCCTTCGCGTACTTCAGCGACTCGTCCACGCAGCCCTGCGCCAGGCCCGTCGACAGCGCCGAGATGGCGATCCGGCCCTCGTCCAGGATCCGCAGGAACTGCGCATACCCGCGGCCCTCCTCACCGAGCAGGTTCGCCGCCGGGACGCGGACGTCGGAGAAGGACAGCTCACGGGTGTCCGACGCGTTCCACCCGACCTTGGAGTACGGGGCGGCCACCGTGAAGCCCGGGGTACCGGACGGGACGATGATCGCGGAGATGCGCGGGGCGCCGTTCTCCTTGCGGCCGGTGACCGCCGTCACCGTCACCAGCTCCGTGATGTCCGTACCGGAGTTGGTGATGAAGCACTTGGAGCCGTTGATCACCCACTCGCCGGTGGCCTCGTCCAGGACGGCCGTCGTCCGTGTGCCGCCCGCGTCCGAGCCGCCGTCCGGCTCCGTCAGCCCGAACGCGCCCAGTGCCTCTCCCGCGCAGAGCTTCGGCAGCCACCGCTCCTTCTGCTCCTCGGTCCCGAACCGGAAGACGGGCATGGCGCCGAGCGAGACGCCGGCCTCCAGGGTGATCGCCACGGACGAGTCGACCCGCGCCAGCTCCTCCAGGGCGATCCCGAGGGCGAGGTAGTCCCCGCCCATGCCGCCGTACTCCTCCGGGAACGGCAGGCCGAACAGGCCCATCCGGCCCATCTCCCGCACGATCTCGTAGGGGAACTCGTGGCGCTCGTAGAGGTCGCCGATCTTCGGGGCGATCACATCATGTGCGAACTCCTCTACGGTACGGCGCAGTTCCTCGTGCTCGGCGGTCAGCCGGTGGTCAAGGGACATGGGTGCTTCACTCCTTGTGGGACAGCGCGCGGACGGTACGGGACGGGCTCGGGCGGCCCAGCTGCTCGGCCATCCACACGCTTGTGGCGGTGAGTGCGCCGAGATCGACCCCGGTGTGCACACCGAGACCGTCGAGCATCCACACGAGATCCTCGGTGGCGAGATTGCCGGTGGCGCTCTTCGCGTACGGGCAGCCGCCGAGGCCGCCCGCCGAGGCGTCCACCGTCGTCACCCCGTGCTGGAGCGCGGCCAGGGTGTTGGAGAGCGCCTGGCCGTACGTGTCGTGGAAGTGCACCCCGATCGTGTCGGTGCGCACGCCAGCGTCGTTCAGCGCGGACAGCAGCTCCCGCACATGGCCCGGGGTGGCGACGCCGATCGTGTCGCCGAGGGAGAGCTCGTCGCAGCCGAGGTCCATCAGGGCCTTCGCGACCCGGACGACCTGCGCGACGGGGACCGCGCCCTCCCACGGGTCGCCGAAGCACATCGACAGATAGCCGCGCACGTGCACCCCGGCGTCCTCGGCCCGGGCCACCACCGGCTCGAACATCGCGAGCGACTCGTCCACCGTGCGGTTGAGGTTGCGGGCGGCGAACGTCTCGGTGGCCGAACCGAAGACGGCGATCCGGCGGGCGCCGAGCGCGAGCGCCCGGTCCAGGCCGCGCTCGTTCGGCACGAGGACGGGGAGCGCCACGTCCCCGACGTCGGCGATCTCACCGAGCATCGGGAACAGCTGCTCCGCGTCCGCCAGTTGGGGCACCCACTTCGGGTGCACGAAGCTGGTCGCCTCGATCGTGGAGAGCCCCGCCTCCGCGAGCCGGCGGACGAACTCCGCCTTCACCTCGGTCGGTACGACGGACTTCTCGTTCTGAAGTCCGTCGCGGGCGCCGACCTCATGGATGCGCACCCGGCCCGGGAGCCCCTGGGCGGGCACCGTCATGGGCAGTCCGGTGTCGGTCACGATTCCTCCCTCGGGGCCACCACGGCCAGGATCTGGTCCATGGCGACCGTGGCGCCGGCGATGACGTCCAGTTCGGTGACCGTTCCGGCGTGCGGGGCGGAGATGACGTGCTCCATCTTCATCGCCTCGACGACCAGCAGGCTCTGCCCGGCCACGACCTCGTCCCCGACGGCCACCTTCACCACCGTGACCGTCCCGGGCATGGGCGCGGCGAGCGTGTCCGCGCCGGACCGGCCGGCGCCACCGAGGGACGCCTGGACCGGGTCGTGGTCCTGGACGTGCCAGGTGTCGCCGTCCCGTCCGAGCCAGACCCCCTCCGGGGACGACGCCCGGCTGAACGTGTGCGTCAGGCCGTCGAGTTCGATGACGACGCGCGCCCCGGACGCCTCGACGAGCCGGGCACTCTCCGAGCCGGGCAGCGACGGCACCGGCCCGCACGCGTCCGCCCGCTCCTCCCGGTCCCCGGCGTGGCCGAACGTCAGCGAGGCCGAGCCCGCCGCGCCCTTACGCAGTCCCACGCGCACCGGGTCGTGGCCCGGCACCCGGAAGTGGTGGAAGGTCTCCGCGGGGGTGCCGCCCAGCCGCCAGCCGCTCGGCACCGAGAACGGGTCCACCCAGCCGGCCGCGGGCACGGGGGGCGGCTGCCGCAGCAGCGCCGCCACCGCGTAGACCTCCTCCGGCACCCCCTCCGGCACCAGGCCGCCCGCCTCGCGCTCCACGAGGCCGGTGTCCAGGTCGCCCGCGGCCACCGCCGGATGTGCCAGCAGCCGCCGCAGGAAGCCGGCGTTCGTCGGCACGCCAAGCACCACCGTGTCCGCGAGGGCCGCGCGCAGCCGGCGCAGCGCCGTGGGCCTGTCCGGGCCGTACGCGATGACCTTCGAGAGCATCGGGTCGTAGGTGCTCCCGACCGGCACGCCCTCGCTGAGCCCCGAGTCCGTCCGCAGCCCGCCGCCCTGCGGCTCGTGCAGGGCGAGCACCGTGCCGCCGGACGGGAGGAAGCCGCGGGCCGGGTCCTCCGCGCAGACCCGCGCCTCGACGGCGTGCCCGGTGAGGGTGATGTCGGCCTGGGCGTACGGCAGGCGGACGCCGGAGGCGACCCGCAGCTGCCACTCGACCAGGTCGAGGCCGGTGATCAGCTCGGTGACCGGGTGCTCGACCTGGAGACGGGTGTTCATCTCCATGAACCAGTACGAGGAGGGGTCGTCGCCCGGGACGATGAACTCGACCGTTCCCGCGCCCACATAGCCGCAGGACCGTGCCGCCTGCACGGCCGCCTCGCCCATCGCGGCCCGGGTCCGCTCGTCGAGCAGGACCGAGGGAGCCTCCTCGATGATCTTCTGGTGACGGCGCTGGAGGGAGCACTCGCGCTCGCCGAGGTGGACGACGTTGCCGTGGCCGTCGGCCAGGACCTGGATCTCGATGTGGCGCGGCCGGTCGATCCACCGCTCCACGAGGAGCGTGTCGTCACCGAACGAGGCGCGCGCCTCGCGCCGCGCCGCCGCGATCTCGTCGGCCAGCAGCGCCTCCTCGCGCACCAGCCGCATGCCCTTGCCACCACCGCCCGCCGAGGGCTTCAGCAGGACGGGCATCCCGATCTCCCGGGCGGCCGCTCGCAGCTGGGCGTCGGTGAGCCCGCTCCCGGAGGAGCCCGGCACCACCGGGACGCCGGCCGCGGCGACGGTCTCCTTGGCGCGGATCTTGTCGCCCATCAGCGAGATCGCCGGGGCGGGCGGCCCGATGAAGACCAGCCCCGCCTCCGCGCAGGCCTGCGCGAAGCCCGCGTTCTCCGCGAGGAAGCCGTAGCCCGGGTGGACCGCCTCGGCGCCCGTGCGGCGGGCGGCGTCCAGCAGCCGCTCCACCGACAGATAGCTCTCCGAGGCGGGCGCGGGCCCGATGCGTACCGCCGTGTCCGCCTCCCGGACGTGCCGGGCGTCCGCGTCGGCGTCGCTGAAGACGGCCACCGACCGCACGCCGAGCTCGCGCAGTGTCCGGATGACCCGGACCGCGATCTCGCCACGGTTGGCGACCAGAACTGTGCTGAACATGGAAGTCCTCACATCACATCCGGAAGACGCCGAACTGGGGGTCGCCCAGCGGGGCGTTGGCACACGCGGTCAGAGC